>NZ_JBIDDG010000001.1:0-507914 GCF_043205005.1 Micromonospora sp. NPDC047620
GCGGGTGGGGTGCGGGGTTGGCAGGTGGTGGTGGTGTCGGGGCGGACGCCGTCGGCGTTGGTGGAGGTGGGTCGTCGGGTCGGTGGGGTGTTGGCTGACGGCCGCGTGGGGTTGGCTGATGTGGCGTACACGTTGCAGGTGGGTCGTCGGCATTTCGAGCGCCGGCGGGCGGTGGTCTGCCGCGACGCCACCCAGGCCGCGGCCGCGCTGACCGCGCCCCCGACCAGCACCGTCGACTTCCGGCCCGGCCGCAAGGTCGCCTTCCTCTTCCCCGGCGGCGGCAGCCAGTACGTCGGCATGGGCCGCCAGCTCCACGCCACCGAGCCGGTCTTCGCCGAGCACCTGGACCGCTGCGCCGACCTGGCCCTCGCCCGGCTCGGTTTCGACCTGCGCGACGTGGTCCGCGCCCCCGACGGCGACCGGGCCGTGCAGGAGTTCCTCGGCACGTCCGCCGGGGTCACCACCGCCCTGTTCGCCGTCGAGTACGCGCTGGCCAAGCTGTGGGAGTCGTGGGGCGTGCGCCCCGACGCCATGCTCGGGCACAGCAGCGGCGAGTACGTGGCTGCCTGCCTGGCCGGCGTCTTCGACCTCGCCGACGCCATCGACACCGTGGCCCTGCGCGGCCAGCTCATCGACCGGCTGCCCGGCGGCGCCATGCTCGCCGTCTCGCTGCCGGAGGACGAACTCGCCGCCCGGCTGGGACCGGAACTCTCCATCGCCGCGGTGAACGCCCCCGGCCAGTGCACCGTCTCCGGCCTGGTGGGGCCGGTGCAGGAACTGGCCGACCGGCTCGCCGCCGACGGGGTGGACTTCCGCCGGCTGCACGTGCAGACCCTCGGCCACTCGGTGGCCATGGAGCCGGTGCTCGACGAGTTCCGCGCCCACGTCGCCGGCCTCACCCTCCGTGAGCCGTCGCTGTCGTACGTCTCCAACGTCACCGGCGCCTGGATCACCCCGGCCGAGGCCACCGACCCCGACTACTGGGTGCGGCACCTGCGCGGCACCGTCCGCTTCGCCGACGGGGTGCGGACCCTGCTCGCCGGCTCCGCCGACCGGATGCTGGTCGAGGTCGGCCCCGGCACGGTGCTCGGCGCGCTGGTGGGGGCGAACGGCGACGGCGCGGCCCCGCCGGTCCTGCCGTCCGTCCGCCACCCCCGCGACTCGCAGCCGGACCAGGCGTTCCTGCTGGCGACCCTGGCCCGGCTCTGGGAGTCCGGCGTGGACGTCGACTGGGAGTCCTTCGCGGCCGGCCAGCCCTGCCGCCGGGTGTCCCTGCCGACCTACCCGTTCGAGCGCCGCCGCTACTGGATCGACGTGCCGGAGGACGGCCCCGTGCCGGTGCAGGACGACTCGGTCGCCCTGCGCCGGGCGCCGGAGCCGGTGGACGCCGGCCCGACCAGCCTCGACGTGGACCTCGGCAGCACCCTGCACCAGCGCCCCCACCTGACCACCGAGTACGTGGCGCCCCGCGACGACCTGGAGGAGTCCATCGCCGCCGCCTGGCGCGAGCTGCTCGGCTTCGAGACCGTCGGCGTGCACGACAACTTCTTCGCCCTCGGCGGCAGCTCACTGCTGACCACCCGCCTGGTCACCCGGCTGCGGGAACGCTTCGCGGTGGACCTGCCGCTGGAGGAGCTGTTCAGGGCGCACACCGTCGCCGCCCAGGCCACCATCATCCGCACGCTTCAGGACGCGGAGCCCGGGCCGGACGGCGGCGACCCGGACGGGAGGCGGTCCCCCGGGGCGGACGGAACCGCGTCCTCCGCAGCCGACAGCGCCGGGCCGGACGGGACCGCGCGATGAGCGTCGACGAGCAGCGCGGGGCGCGCCCCGCCCACGCGTTGTCCCCGGCCAAGCAGGCGTTGCTGTCGGCCTGGTCCAAGGGGCGGCGCGGCAACCGCGACGAGATCCCCCGCCGGGGCGACGGCGGTCCCGCCCCGCTCTCCTTCTCCCAGCAGCGCCTCTGGTTCCTCGAACGGATGGTGCCGGACAGCCCGGCGTACAACACGCCGATGGCGGTCGAGCTGCGCGGGCCGCTGGACGTGGCGGCGCTGCGGGACAGCGTGCAGCGCATCGTCGACCGGCACGAGGCGCTGCGCACCACCATCCGGGAGGCCGACGGCGAGCCGGTTCAGGTGGTCTCGCCGCCGGCGGCCGTCGACCTGCCGGTGACCGACCTGACCGGGCTGAGCGAGGCCGAGCGCGACGAGCGCGTACGCCAGGCCCTCCAGGAGGAGGCCCGGCGGACCTTCGTGCTGGCGGTCGGGCCGCTGGTCCGGTTCGGGCTGTTCCGGCTCGCCCCGGACCGGCACGTCTTCCTGGTCAACTGGAGCCACCTGATCGCCGACGGCTGGTCGGGTCGGGTGTTCTCGCGGGAGCTGGCCGAGTGCTACTCCGCGCTGGTCACCGGCGGCACGCCCCGGCTGCCCGAGCTGAAGCTCCAGTACGCCGACTACGCGGTCTGGCAGCGGGCCCAGATGTCCGGGCCGACGCTGGCCCGGCAGGTGCGCTACTGGCGGGACCGCCTCGCCGGGATCCCGGCGCTGCTGGAACTGCCCACCGACCGGCCCCGGCCCACCGTGCAGAGCTTCCGCGGCGACACCCTCCGGTTCACCGTCGACGAGCGGCTCACCGGGCGGCTGCGCGCGCTCTGCGCCGGCACCGACAGCACGCTGTTCATGGTGCTGCTCGCCGCCTTCACGGTGGTGCTCTCCCGCTGGTCCGGGCAGCCCGACGTGGTCGTCGGCACGCCGGTGGCCAACCGCAACCGCCCCGAGTTGGAGGACCTGTTCGGCTTCTTCGCCAACACCCTGGCGCTGCGGACCACGGTGGCCGGCGACCCGACCTTCCGGCAGCTGCTGACCCGGGTCGGCGCCGACGTGTCGACCGACTTCGCCCACCAGGACCTGCCGTTCGAGAAGCTGGTCGACGAGCTGCAACCCGAGCGCAGCACCAGCCACAACCCGGTGTTCCAGGTGATGCTCGCGCTGAACAACACCCCGCCGCCGCGCGTCGACCTGACCGCCGACACCCAGCTCGTCGGGCTGGTCGAGGGGGACACGGGGTCGGCGAAGTTCGACCTGTGGCTGTCCCTGGCGGACGCCGGGGACACGCTGCCCGGCGGGCTGGAGTACGCCACCGACCTGTTCGACCGGGACACCGTCGAGCGGATCCTGGCCAGCCTGCTGCGCCTGCTCGACCAGGTCTGCGCCGACCCCGACGCCCCGCTGTCCCGGCTGGAGTTGACCGATGGCGAGGAACGCGACCGGGTCCTGCGGGCGTGGAACGACACCGCCGCCCCGGAACCCGCGCCGCGCGTCCTGCACGAGCTGATCGCCGAGCAGGTCCGGCGCACCCCCGGGCACGTCGCCGTCCGGCTCGACGACCGGTCGCTGACCTACGCCGAGCTGGACCGGCGCGGCAACCGGCTGGCCCACCGGCTGCGGCGGCACGGGGTGGGACCGGACAGCCGGGTCGCCGTCTGCCTCGACCGCTCGCCGGAACTGCTGGTGGCTCTGCTGGGCGTGCTCAAGGCCGGCGGCTGCTACGTGCCACTGGACCCGGAGCACCCACCCGCGCGGCTGGCCTACCTGCTCGCCGACTGCGGCGCGCAGATCGTGCTGACCGGCGACGGCGGGCGGGACGTGCTGCCCGCCGACGCGCCGCCGGCGATCGACCTGCACCGCGACGACTGCGCCGAGGAGCCCGAGCAGGCCCCGGCCAGCGGGGTCACCGAGGACGACCTGACGTACGTGATCTACACCTCCGGCTCCACCGGGATGCCGAAGGGGGTGATGAACAGCCACCGCGCCGTGGTGAACCGGCTGCGCTGGATGCAGCGCCGCTTCGAGCTGACCGCCGGCGAGGCGGTGCTGCAGAAGACCCCTGCCAGCTTCGACGTCTCGGTGTGGGAGTTCTTCTGGCCGCTGCTGGTCGGCGCGACCGTCACCATGGCCCGCCCCGACGGGCACCGCGACCCCGGCTACCTGGTCGACCTGATCAACGACCAGCGGATCACCACCGTCCACTTCGTGCCGTCGATGCTCCGGCTCTTCCTCGACGAGCCGCGCTCGGCCACCTGCACCGGGCTGCGCCGGGTGGTGTGCAGCGGCGAGGCGCTGCCCCGCGACCTGGTCCGCCGCCTCCAGGAGCGGCTGCCCGCCCGGCTCGACAACCTGTACGGCCCGACCGAGGCCGCCGTGGACGTCACCGCCTACCGGTGCCCGCCGGGGGAGGACGCCACCGACGTGTCGATCGGTGCCCCCGTCGACAACACCAGCATCTACGTGCTGGACCCGACCGGCCGGCCGGTGCCGGTCGGCGTGCCCGGCGAGCTGTGCATCGGCGGCATTCAGGTGGCCCGCGGCTACCAGGGCCGGCCCGCGCTGACCGCCGAGCGGTTCGTCCCCGACCCGTTCACCGACCGCCCCGGTGCCCGGATGTACCGCACCGGCGACATCGTCCGGTGGCGGCCCGGGGGCACCCTGTCCTACCTCGGGCGGGAGGACCTCCAGGTCAAGCTCGGAGGGATCCGCTTCGAGCTGGGCGAGATCGAGGCGGCCCTGCGGGAGCACCCCACCGTCCGGGACGCGGTGGTCACCGTGCGCCGCGACGCCGCCGGCGGGGAGGCCGGCGAGGGCCAGCTCGTGGCGTACGTGGTGCCCCGCTCCGGGGAGCAGCCGGAGCCGGTCGACCCGGACGAGCCCCCGGCGACCGGAGACGTCGACGGCACCGTGCACCAGTGGGCGCGGGTCTTCGACGAGGCGTACACCGAACCGGAGACCGCCGACGCGGCGGACAGCAACTTCTCCAGCTGGAACAGCAGCTACACCGACGCCCCGATCCCGCCCGACGAGATGCGGCGGTGGGTCGACGAGACCGTCGCCCTGGCCCTGGCGGAGCCGCCCGGCCGGGTCCTGGAGGTGGGCTGCGGGCTCGGCCTGCTCCTGCTGCGCATCGCGCCGCACGCCGCGTCGTACCACGGCACCGACATCTCCCGGTTCGCCCTCGGCCAGGTCCGCGCCGAGGTCCGGGCCCGCGGCCTGGCGGGCGTGACCCTCGACGAACGGGCCGCGCACGAGCTGGCGGACCTGCCCGCCGGGTCCTTCGACACCGTGCTGCTGAACTCGGTCGTGCAGTACTTCCCGGACGCCGACTACCTGCGGCAGGTGCTGGCGGAGGCCCGCCGGCTGGTCGCCCCGGGCGGCCGGATCGTCGTCGGCGACGTCCGCAGCCTGCCCCTGCTGGCCGACTTCCACCGTTCGGTGGAACTGCACCGGGCGGACCCGGACGCCGACCCGGCGGTGGTGCTCGCCCGGGCGGCCGCCCGGACGTGGCAGGAAGAGGAGCTGGCGCTGGACCCGGCGCTGTTCACCTCCCTCGGCGACACCCTGCCCGGCGTCGCCGCCGTCGAGGTGCGGCTCAAGCGCGGCGGCTACGACAACGAGCTGAGCCGGTTCCGCTACGACGTGGTCGTCCGCGTCGCCGCCGACCCGGCGGCGGACGGTCCGGCCGCACCGGAGCCGGCCGCCGACCCCCTCGGCTGGGAGGGTGACCTGGTCGGCCGGCTGCGCGACCGGCTCCGGGAGGAGCCGGTGGTCGCCGTGACCGGGATACCCAACGGCCGCCTCCGCGAGATCGCCGTCCTGCGGGCTGGCGACAGCGCCTGCCGGACGGTGGGTGAGCTGCGCGCCCGGGTCGACCGGGAGCCGCCCGGCGTCGACCCCGACGAGCTGTACCGGCTCGCCGACGAACTGGGCGTGGGCGTCGTCGTCGCCCCGTCGGCCGCCGATCCGACCCGGATCGACGCCCTGTTCCACCGCGCCGACGTGCGCCCGTCGTGGCCGCCGGCGCCCCCTGCGCGCGGCGGCGCGCTCGCGAACTGGCCCCGCCAGGCCCGGCTGATGGGCGAACTCGGCCCGCGCTGGCGGGCGCACCTGAAGGACCGGATCCCGCGCTACGCCGTGCCGGCGGTGTTCGTCCCGGTGCCCGGCATCCCGCTGAGCCTCAACGGCAAGGTGGACTGGTCGGACCTGCCGGCGCCGCCGCCGGCGGCGGCCCGGGACCGGAAAGCCCACGTCCCGCCGGCCGACGGCACCGAACAGCTCGTCGCCGACATCTGGGCGTCCGTCCTCGGCCTGGAACGGGTGAGCGCCACCGCCAACTACTTCGAGCTGGGCGGCGACTCGATCCGGGGCATCCGGGTGATGGCCCGGGCCAACGGGGCCGGCCTGCCGCTGGTGCCCCGCGACCTGTTCGCGCACCCGACGGTGGCGGAACTCGCGGCGGTCGCCGACGCCCGGCTCGCCGAGGGCGGCACCGTCGACGGGCCCGCCCCGGAGTCGCCGGGCGACTGGGGGCTGTCGGAGCGCGACCGGGCCCGGCGGGAGCGGCTGCTGGCCGACGCCGACGTGGCGGAGGTCTTCCCGCTGGCCCCGTACCAGGCGCACATGCTGCGCCGGCTCGTCGCCGACCCGCGTCCCGGCGAGTTCCTGGTGCAGCGTGTCGACACCCTGCGCGGCCCCATCGACGTGGACCTGCTGCGCCGCTGCTGGGCGGGGCTGGCCCGCCGGTACGCCCTGCTGCGGACCATGTTCGTCTGGGCCGACCTGGACGAGCCGCTCCAGGTGGTGCGGCGCGACGTCGAGTTGCCCTCCCGGTACGAGGACTGGACCGGGCTCACCGCCACCGAGCAGGACGCGGCGCTGGCCCGGTTCCTCCGCGAGGACCAGGCGGTGGGCTGCGCCCCCGACGACCCCGCCGGCATCCGGCTGTTCCTGGCCAAGGTCGACGAGGACGCCTACCGGACCGTGTTCAGCTTCAGCTACCTGCGGATGGAGGGCTGGAGCCTCAGCGTCTTCCTCAGCGACGTCATCGGTGAATACCATCGCCTGCTCGCCGGCGAGACCCCGCAGGCCGGCATGGACGTGCCGTTCAGCCGGTACGTCGACTGGCTGCGCCGGCGCGGCGTACCGGCCGACACGCCGGCGTTCTGGCGGGGCATGTTCGCCGGCGGGTGGTCGCCCACCCTGCTGGCCGCGTCCGCCCCCGACAACCAGGCCGGGGAGCGGAACGGCTACGCCCGGCAGCACATGCAGGTGGACGCGCGCGTCACCGAGGCGCTGCGGGACACCGCCCAGCGGCTGCGGATGCCCCCGAACACGCTGGTCCAGGCCGCCTGGGCGGCGCTGCTCGCCCGGTACGCCGGCCGCGACGAGGCCACCCTGGGGGTCTTCTTCAACGGCCGCCCCGCGGACCTGCCCGGCGTCGAGGACCTGACCGGGCCGACGATGAACGTGCTGCCGATGCGGGTGCGGCTGCCCGCGCCGGACCGGCCCGCCGTCGACCTGCTGTCGCACGTGATGACCGTCGGCGCCGACGCCGCCCACCACCAGTACGTGGCGCCGGAGCGGGTGGCGGAGTGGGCCGGCTGGCCGGCGGACGAGCCGATGTTCGACGCGTACCTGGTCTTCCAGAACCTCGACCCCACCCTGTTCGGCTCCACCGAGCGGGTCCCGACGTTCTTCAGCCGGCTGGCCGAGCCGTTCCGGCTCGACGTGATGCCGGGGGTGGAGCTGGGACTGATCCTGTCGTACCACCGGGACCTGCTGACCGACGAGGCCGCCGGCCGGGTGCTCGACGACCTCGTGGCGACGCTCGCGGCGATCACCGCCGACCCGTACCGGCCGGTCGCCGAGGTGCTCCGGCCGCCCGCGGCGCCCGCCGCCGCGAAGGTGCTGCTGGTGGAGGGCGAGCTGGGCGGCCACCAGATCAAGGACACGCCGTTCCCCGTCCCGGCGGCGGTGGAACCACGTTGACATCCTCCCCCGCCTAAAGGCGGGGGATTCCCACCCTCACAGGTTGGGGTTCCTGTTTCACCGCAGACCGCACGGAAGGAGGTCCTTCGTGTCTGACGTCCGCTCCGCAGGCGTTTTGCGTCTCGACCAGCCCGGCCGCGACGGCGATGTTCTGTGCGGCGTTGACGTCCCGGTCATGCCGGGTGCCGCAACCCGGACACGCCCAGTGGCGTGTGCCGAGGGAAAGCACGGCGAGCAGATGCCCGCACGCCGAACACGTCTTCGACGACGGGTACCAGCGGTCCACCACCGCGAGGGTACGGCCGTCGCGGTGCGCCTTGTAGGCGAGCAGAGTGCGGAATTCGGCCCAGCCCGTACGGGCGATCGCTTTGGCCAGGGACCGGTTGCGGACCATGTTCGCCACCGCCAGATCCTCCACCGCGATGGCCGCGAACCGGCGCACCAGGACGGTGGACTGCTGGTGGAGGAAATCCCGGCGCGCGTCGCGTACCCGCGAATGCGCCCGGGCCACTCTTTGCTTGGCTTTGGCGCGGTTGGCGGAGCCTTTCTGTCGGCGGGCCATCATCCGCTGATACCGCTTGAGTCGGCGCTCGCGCCGTTCCATGTGCCTGGGGTGGGGGATGCGTTCGCCGGTGGACAGCACCGCGAAGTCGGTCAGGCCGAGGTCCACGCCCACCACCCCACCCGTGGGCTCGGGTGCGGTGGGTGTGTCGACGTCGACGGCGAAGGTCACGAACCAGCGGCCGTCCGGGTCACGCGACACCGTCACCATCGTCGGATCCAACCCGGTCATGTCCACGTCGGGCCACGACCACACGAACCGCAGCACACCGGGTGTCTTTCCCAGCGACAGGTTCCCGCCGCGCAGCCGGAACGCCGACCGGGTGAAACTGGCGGACTGGCGGCCGTGCCGCGACTTGTACCGCGGATACCGGGCCCGTTTCTGGAAGAACGCGGTCATGGCGGTGTGCTGGTGCCGCAGGGTCTGCTGCAACGGCACCGACGACACCTCACCCAGAAACGCCAGGTCGGGCTGCTTCTTCATCTCCGTCAACGCCCGATCCGTCTCCGCGTACGAGGTCGATCTGCCCTCAACGTGCCAACGGGCATGACGGGCGGCGAGAGTGCGGTTCCAGACGACACGTACACACCCGAACGTGCGGTTCAGCACCGCCGCCTGCTCCGGTGTCGGGTACGCCCGACACCTGTACGCCGTCCGCACACGACGAATCTAACCAGAAAGGACAGTGATGGCTGACAACGCGTCCGCCATTCCTCCCCGCCCTGAAGGACGGGGCATCCTGGCGGTGATCCGGTGACGGAGGTGCCCATGTCCTGGATTGTGCCGATCGGCGCCGCCGACGCCGACGGGCTGCGCCGGCGGGCCGCCGAGGCCGCGGACCGGCTGGCCGCCGGGGCGGAGCCGACCGCGCAGGGCGCGCCGGCGGGCGCGGCGCACCGGCTGGTCGCCACCGGAGGGGACCGGGCGGCGCTGGTGGCCGCGCTGCGCTGCGCTGCCGCCGGGGAGCCCACCGACGGGGTACGCACGGCCACCGGCACCGACGTCCCGCGCCTGGCGATGGTGTTCTCCGGCGAGGGCACCCAGTGGGCCGGCATGGGCGACGGGCTGTCCGGGTGCGCCCCGTACGCCGACGCCCTGGACCGGTGCGACGCGGCCGTCCGGGCGCTCGGCGGCTGGTCCGTCACCGAGGAGATCCGCCGGCCGGGCGGGGCGAGCCGGCTCACCGAGACCGCCGTCGCCCAGCCGGCGATCGTCGCGGTGGAGATCGGCCTGCTCGCGCTGCTGGACAGCCTCGGCGTACGACCCGACGTGGTGATCGGGCACAGCCTCGGCGAGATCACCGCCGCGTACGCCGCCGGGGCGCTCGGCGTCGAGGACGCCATGGCGGTCGCGTACCACCAGGGCCGGATGTTGCAGCGGGCGACCGGCGGCGGCGGGATGCTCGCCGTCGGCCTCTCCGCCGAGCAGGCCACCCGGCTGCTCGCCGACCTGCCCGCCGGGCTGTCGCTGGCGGCGGTCAACGGTCCGGCGAGCGTGGTGCTCTCCGGGAGACGGTCCGCCCTGGACGCCGCCGTGGCGCGGCTGGCCGCGGACCGCGTGTTCCACCGCGACCTCGGCATCAACTACGCCTTCCACAGCCCCCAGATGGAGCCGTTCACCGGGGAACTGGTGGCGGACCTGCGACCGCTGCTGCGCAACGGCCCCACCACCACCGACATGGTCTCCACCGTCCACGGCGACCTGGTCGGCGGCGACCGGCTGGGCGCGGAGCACTGGGGGATGCTGTCCCGCCGGCCGGTACGCTTCCTCGACGCGGTGGCCTGCGCCGACGCCGCCGTCCACCTGGAGATCAGCCCCACCCCGGTGCTGCGCACGGCGTTGCTGCAGTGCCTGGGCGGACGGCCCGGCACCACCGTGCTGGGCTCGTTGCGCCCCGACCGGGACGCCGCCGAGGCGGTCCACGCGCTGGCCGCCGACCTCTACCTCGCCGGCCTGCCCGTGGCCTGGGACGCGCTGCCGGCCGTGACCCGGACCGCCGGCACCCCGGCCGTGGAGCCGGAGCGGGTGTCCGTCGGGTCGTCGGTCGTCGACCGGCTCCGCGCCGGCAGCCCGGCCGGGCTCGGCCACCGGGTCCGGGAGTACGTCGTCGACCGCGCGGCGGAGGTGCTGGGCCGCCACCGCTCCGAGATCCCCGCCGACGCGGGACTGTTCGCCCTCGGCTTCGACTCGCTGACCGCCGTCCGCCTCGCCGAGCGGCTCGCCGCCGAGCTGCGTCCGCACGTCCCGGTGGGGCCGACGGTGGCGTTCGACCACCCGACCGTCGCCGACCTCGCCGCCCACCTCACCGCCCGGCTCGGCGGCGGCGACGGGGACCGGCCGGCGTCCGGGCCGGCGGCGACTCCGGTCCGGACGGGCCCGGTGCCGGCGGCCGACGAGCCGATCGCCGTCGTCGGCATGGCCTGCCGGGTGCCCGGCGCCGACGGCCCGGACGAGTTCTGGCGGCTGCTGCGCGACGGCGTCGACGCCACCGCCCCATTGCCCCGCGACCGCTGGGACGCCGACGCGCTGCACGGCGACGACCCCCTCGAACCCGGCACCATCTATGCCCGCCGCGGCGGATTCCTGCCCACCGTGGACACCTTCGACGCCGACTTCTTCGGCATCTCCGCCGTGGAGGCGGAGAGCATGGATCCCCAGCAGCGGCTCCTGCTGGAGGTGGCCTGGGAGGCGCTGGAGCACGCCGGGATGCCGGCGGACCGGCTGCGCGGCACGCGCAGCGGCGTGTTCGCCGGCCTGTCCATCGACGACTACAAGGGACTCCAGATCGCCGACCCGGCCCGGATCGACGGCTACACCGGCACCGGGAACCTCTTCTGCGTGGCGGCCGGGCGGCTGTCGTACGTGCTCGGGCTGCGCGGGCCGTCGATGGCGGTCGACACCGGCTGCTCGTCGTCACTGGTCACCGTGCACCTGGCCGCCCAGGCGCTGCGGGCCGGCGAGTGCGACCTGGCGCTGGCCGGCGGCGCGCACCTGATGCTCGCCCCGGACATCACCCTGTTCCTCTGCCGTGCCGGCGCGCTCGCCCCCGACGGCCGGTGCAAGACCTTCGACGCGGCGGCGGACGGCTACTCCCGGGGCGAGGGCGCCGGGATGGTGGTGCTCAAGCGGCTCTCCGACGCGATCGCCGACGGCGACGACATCCACGCCGTGCTCGCCGGGTCCGCCGTCAACCACGACGGCGCCAGCAGCGGCCTGACCGTGCCGAACGGCACCGCCCAGCAGGAACTGCTGACCGACGCGCTCCGCGCCGCCGGTCTCGCCCCGGCCGACGTCGGCTACCTGGAGGCACACGGCACCGGCACCCTGCTCGGCGACCCGATCGAGCTGCGTGCCGCCGCCGACGTGCTGGGCCGGGACCGGCGCGAACCGCTGGTGGTCGGCTCGGTGAAGACGAACATCGGTCACCTGGAGGCGGCGGCCGGGGTGGTCGGCCTGATCAAGACGGTGTTGGCGCTGCGGCACCGGTGGATCCCCGCGCACCTGAACTTCCGCACCCCCAACCCCCGCCTGCCCTGGGACGACCTGCCCCTGTCGGTGGCCACCACCGGCCGGCCCTGGCCGGAGGGCCCGGACGGCCGGCCCCGGGTCGCCGGGGTCAGCTCGTTCGGCATCGGCGGCACCAACGCGCACGTCCTGCTGGCCGAACACCGCCCCGCGACGGGGCCGGCGGGCGGCGAGGAAAGCGGCGACGGCAGCGGCGACGCCCTGTTGCTGCCGCTGTCCGCCGGGTCGCCCGCCGCGCTGCGGGCCCTCGCCGGCCGCTACGCCGCCCACCTCGACCGGCACCCGGAACTCCCCGCGCCGGCCGTCTGCGCCGCCGCCGCCCGGTTCCGCGCCCCGCTGCGGCACCGCCTGGCCGTCACCGGCGCGGACCGGGAGGAGCTGCGCCACCACCTCGACCGGTACGCCCGGGGCCGGGCGGACGACCTCGTCGAGGGCGAGGTCCGCGCCGCCCCCCGGATCGCGTTCGTCTTCCCCGGCCAGGGCTGCCAGTACCCGGGCATGGGCCGGGAACTGTACGACACCGAGCCGGTGTTCCGCGCCGCCCTGCGCGAGTGCGCCGACGTCCTCGGTGAGCACCTGGGCGACGACCTGGTTCGGGTGCTCCACGACGGCGGTGAGCTGCTGCACCGCACCGGCTGGACCCAGCCGGCCGTCGTCGCCGTCGAGTACGCCCTGGCCCGGCTCTGGGGTTCCTGGGGCCTGGAGCCGGCGGTAGTCCTCGGCCACAGCGTCGGCGAGTACGCCGCGGCGTGCGTGGCCGGCGTGCTGCCGCTGGACGACGCGCTCCGGCTGGTGGCCGTACGGGCCCGCCTGATGGACGCGCTGCCCGCCGGCGGCCGGATGCTCGCCGTCGCGGCGGACGGGGCGGTCACGGAGGCTGTGCTGGCCCGGCACCCCGAGGTGTCCGTGGCGGCGTACAACGGCCCGGCCGAGACCGTCGTGTCGGGCCCGGCCGGTGCCGTCGAGAGCGTGACGCGGGCCCTGGACGACGCCGGTGTCCGGCACCGCGACCTGCGGGTGTCGCACGCGTTCCACTCGGCGCTGATGGACCCGGTCCTGGCCGAACTCGCCGCCGAGGCGGCCCGGGCCCGGCCGGCCGAGCCGCGCGTGGACGTGCTCTCCACGGTGACCGGGCGGCTGCTCGACGGGCCGATGGACGCCGACTACTGGTGCCGCAACGCCCGCGAGCCGGTGCGCTTCGCCGAGGCGGTGGGCCGCCTCGGCGAGCTGGACTGCGGGCTGGTGCTGGAGCTGGGCCCCGACCCGGTGCTGGGCACGCTCGCCCGCCGCGGGGCGCTCGTCCCCGGGGACGCCCGGTGGGTGCCGACGATGCGCCGGGGGCGCGGCGACCGCGCCGTGGCCCGGGACGCCCTCGGCGCCGCCTTCCGCGCGGGCGCGCCGGTGGCCTGGGAACGGGTGCACCCGGACGCCCGGCGGGTGCCGCTGCCGACGTACCCGTTCCAGCGGCGCCGCTTCTGGCGCGACACCCGCCTCGGGGTGGCCCGGTGCGCCGACACCGGCCCGCTCGGGGAGCGGCTGCGCTCACCCGCCCTCACTGGCAGCGTCTTCGAGCAGGTCGTCGGCCCCGAGCTGCCGGAGCGGCTGACCGACCACGGCCTCTTCGGCGCCACCGTCGTCTCGGCCGCCAACCACCTCGCCGCGATCCTCGCCGCGACCGCGGCCGACGGGGAACCGACCGCCGAGGTCACCGACGTGGCCTTCCCCGAGCCGCTCACCCTGACCGCCGGCGAACAGGCCCGGGTGCAGGTGCTGCTCGGCGCCCCGGACGGTCCCGGGAGGACCGCCGAGGTGGTCAGCGCGACCGGCACCGACCCGGGACGCTGGCGGGTGCACGCCACCGGAACCGTACGGCCGGCCGGCCCGACGCCGGCCGAACCCGCCCGTCCCCGCGACACCGCAGGCACCGAGGTGGCGGACCTGGAGGACCGGATGCGGGCCGCCGGCTACCGGCTGGGCCCCCGCTACCGGTGGCTGGAGTCGGTCGTGCGGCACGGCGACGAGGTCGACGCGACGCTGCGTCGCCCGCGCGTCGTGCCGCCGTCCACGCGACCGGAACCCGGCCTGCTCGACTCCTGCCTGCGCCTGGTCCTGGCGCTCGCCCCGCAGGCCCTGGCGACCGACGGACGCGGGCTGGCCGTCCCGGTCGGCGTCGACCGGCTCGCCTGGTACGCACCCGGGCCGACGGCCGCCGGGGACGACGACCTCACCTGCCGGGCCCGGCTGCGGTCGGCCACCCCCGACGGCGACGACCTCGTCCTCGACGTCACCCTGCGTGCCGCCGGCCGGGTCCGCCTGGTCGTCGACGGCCTGCGGCTGCGCCGGGTCCGCCGGGACGCGCTGCTGCGCGGGGCCGAGAACGGCGACCGGCTGCGCCACCGGATCGACTGGCGTCCCGCCGACCCGGCCCCGGAACGCCCGATCGACAGCACCGGCCGCTGGCTGCTCCTGGCCGACGGCGGGGGCGTCGCCGACCGGGTCGCGGCCGCCGTACGCGACGGCGGCGGAGGCTGCCGGTCGGTCGGGCCGGCGACGGTCGCCGACCACCCCGGCGGGTTGCCCGCCCTGCTGGCGGAGCCGGGACCGGAGCCGCTGCGCGGTGTCGCCCTGCTGTGGCCCCTCGACGACGGCCCCGGGGTGCCGGGCGGCGCCGGGGCGCTGCACGAGCGGCAGGCCCACGGCGCGCACGCCGCGCTGCACCTGCTGCACGCCCTGGCCGACCGGCACCCGACGGCCCGGCTGGTGCTCGTCACCCGCGGCTGCCAGCAGACCGACGACACCGGGCCGGTCGACCCCACCCACGCCGCCGTGTGGGGGCTGGGTCGGGTGGCGATGACCGAGCGGCCGGACGCCGACGTGGTCCTGGTCGACCTGGCGCCCGACGGCGACCCGGCCGCGGACGCCGCCGCCGTGCTCGCCGCGCTGACCGCCCCCGCCCCGCCGCCGCAGCAGGCCGTCCGCCCGACGGGGACGCTGGTGCCCCGGCTCCTGCCGGCACCGGCGGGCGGGCCGGAGACCCTGCCCGTGCACCAGGACGGCAGCTACCTCGTCACGGGCGGCACCGGCGGCCTCGGCCGCCGGGTCGCGGCCTGGCTGCTCGACCGGGGCGCGGGCCGGGTGTGGCTGCTGTCCCGGGGCGCCACGACCGTCGCGGGCGCGGAGCCCCTCCCGACCGGGGACGACCGGGTACGGACCCTGGTCTGCGACGTCACCGACCCGGTCGCGCTGGACCTGGCGGTGGCCGAGGCGCGGCGCGCCGGCCCGCCGCTGCGGGGCGTGGTGCACGCCGCCGGCGGCCTCGACGACGCCCCGCTCGGCGCGCAGACGCCCGACCGCCTCGACGTCCCGCTCCGGCCGAAGCTGGCCGCCGCGCACCTGCACCTCGCCACCCTCCACGACCAGCTCGACTTCTTCGTGCTGTTCTCCTCGCTGGCCGGGGTGGTGGGCACCGCAGGCCAGGCCGGGTACGCCGCCGGCAACGCCTTCCTCGACGCCCTCGCCGGCCACCGGCGCGCCCTCGGCCTGCCGGCGGTCAGCATCGCCTGGGGCCCGTGGGCGGAGACCGGGATGGCGGCCCGGCTGGGCGCCCGCGAGCGGGACCGGCTGGCCGCGTTCGGCCTGCACCCCCTCGACCCGGCCGCCGGGCTGGACGTGCTGGCCCGGTCCGCGTCCGGGCCGCCGTGCCTGGTGGTCGCGGACGCCGACTGGTCCCGGCTCGCCGGGCACCTGCCGGAGCGGTGGCGGCCGGGCCTCTACGCCGAACTGGTCGACGCGGCCCCGACGACGACCCGGGCCGCCGGGCCGGGATCGGGCCGTCCCCACCGGGCGCCGGAGAGCCCGCGCGAGCAGATTCTCGCCGAGATCTGGGCGGAGATCTTCCGGGTCGACCGCGTCGGCGTCACCGACAACTTCTTCGACCTCGGGGGCGACTCGATCCTCAGCCTCCGGCTGGTCGGGGCCGCCCGCCGGGCGGGCCTGCGCATCGCCGAGGCCGACGTCTTCGCCCACCCGACCGTCCGGGACCTCGCCGCCGTCGCCACCGACGACCGGGAAGCCGAGGACCGGGCGGCCGGCGACCGGGGAGGCGGCGGGCGCGTGGACGCCGACGCTGCGCCGGGGCCCGGTGGGCCGGGCGGGGAGCGGGCGCCGGCCGGGACAGGCCGCCGCAAACCGGCCGACCTGGCCGCCTTCGCCGACGCCCAGCTGGACGCGAGCGACCTGACCGCGCTGGCCGCGCAACTGGCCGGGGCGAGCTCCGGCCGGCCGAACGGACGTCCCACCGCACCCGAGACGCTGAGGAAGGACAAGCCTTGACGGTTCCCGGAGTCGACAACATCTACCGGTTGTCGTACATGCAGGAAGGGCTGCTGTCGCACAGCCTCGCCGACCCCCGGGCGGCCTTCTACGTGGACCAGGTCGAGTACCGGCTGCACGGGCCGGTCGACCCGGACCTGCTGCTCGCGGCGTGGCAGGCGCTCACGCAGCGGCACGCGGTGCTGCGCACGTCGTTCCACTGGGAGGACATCAAGCAGCCCGTCCAGGTGGTCCGGGACCACGTCGAGGTGCCCATGGAGACCCTCGACTGGCGGGACGTGCCGGCCGCGGACCTGCCGGCGCGGCTGGAGGAGCGGCTGCGCGCCGACCGGCTCCAGGGGTTCGACGTCCAGCAGCCGCCGCTGGTCCGGCTGACCCTGATCCGCACCGGCGAGGAGGACTACACGTTCGTCCTGCGCTACCACCACCTGCTGCTGGACGCGTGGTCGGCGCTGATGGTGCTCGACGAGGCGTTCGCCAACTACGACACCCTGGCCGGCGGGCGGCCCCTGGAAACCCGGCCGGCGACCTCCTTCCACGAGTACGTCGGCTGGGTGCGGGCCCAGGACCTCGACGCGGCCGGGCAGGCGTGGCGGGAGGCGCTGCGCGGCGTCACCGACTCGACCACCCCGGCGTGGATCCGCCCGCCGGACGGCAGCGCCCCGGAGCCGTCCGGTCGGGACAACCCGGAGCAGGTGCTGCACGTGCCGGCGGAGACCGTGGCCGCCCTGCGCGAGCTCGGCCGGCGCCGGGAGGTCACCCTCGGTTCGTTGCTGCAGACCTGCTGGGCGCTGGTCCTGAGGGCGCACAGCGGGCGCGACGACGTCGTCTTCGGGGGCACGCTGTCCAGCCGCCCGTCGGACGTGCCGGGGGTGGAACAGACCGCCGGCCTGTTCATCAACACGCTGCCGGTGCGGGTCCGCTTCGACCCGGCCCGCTCCGTCCTCGCCACGGCCGTCGCCCTGCAACACGAACAGGCGGCGTTGCGCCGGTACGACTTCAGCCCGCTGGAGCAGGTGCAGCGGTGGAGCGAGGTGCCCCCGGGCCTGCCCCTGTTCGACACCATCATGACGGTGCTCAACCTGCCCGGGGTGGGCGTGCTGCACCGGCGCAGCGGCGCGGTCGAGATCCGCGACGGGCAGTACCGCTACCGGACCAACTACCCGCTGTCGGTGCTGGTGATCCCCGAGGGCGAGCGGCTGGCCGTCCGGGTCGGCTACGACCCCCGACGGGTCGGCCACGACGCCGTCGCCCGGCTGCTCGGGCACCTCGCGACGGTGCTCGACACCGTGGCGACGCGGCCGGACACGCCGGTGCGCGACGTGGACGTGCTGACCGACGCCGAGCGCGCCCTGGTGGCCGGCTGGAGCGGGACGTCCGCGCCGTACCCGGACGGGACAACCGTGCACGGGCTCGTCGAGGAGCAGGCCGACCTGGGCGGCGAGCGGGTCGCGCTGCGCGCCGGCGGCGAGTCGGTCACCTACGGGGAACTGGACCGCCGGGCCAACCAGCTCGGCCGGCACCTGCGCGGCCTGGGCGTGCGCCCGGACACGCCGGTCGGGCTGTGCCTGGGGCGTACCCCGGAACTGGTCGTGGCGATGCTCGCCGTGCTCAAGGCGGGCGGCTACTTCGTCGCGCTGGACCCCGACCACCCGCCGGCCCGGCTGGCCGACATCCTCGCCGACGCCGGTGTCGCGGTGGTGGTCAGCGACCGCCGCCACCGCGCCGGCGTGCCGCGCGCCGGGGTGGAGACCGTCCTGCTGGACGCGCACCGCAACCGGTACGCCGACCTGCCCGACGACCGGCTGTCCGCCTCGGCCGGTCCCGACGACCTGGCCTACTCCATCTACACCTCCGGGTCGACCGGCCGGCCCAAGGGCGTGCTCGTGCCGCACCGGGGGCTGTGCAACGTGATCGCGGCCCAGCGCGCCCTCTTCGGGCTGGGCCCGGACGACCGGGTGCTGCAGTGGGCGTCGCCGACGTTCGACGCGTCGGTCTTCGACGTGGCCATGGCCCTCGGCGCGGGCGCCACCCTGCACCTCGCCCCGGCCGAGCGGGTGGCGCCGGGGCCGGACCTGCGGGACCTGCTCGCCACCGAGCGGATCACCGCGCTGACCATCACCCCGTCGGCCCTGGCGGCCGTGCCGGTCGCGGCCCTGCCGGAGCTGCGCACCCTCGTCCTCGCCGGCGAGGCGCTGCCCGCTTCGCTGGTGCGGCAGTGGCGCACCCCGGGGCGCCGGGTCTTCAACGCGTACGGCCCGACGGAGGCGACGATCTGGGTCTCGGTGCACGAGTGCGGCCCCGAGGACGAGGCCCCGCCCATCGGCCGGCCGATCCCGAACGTCACGGTCCGGGTGCTGGACGCCTCGGGCCGTCCGGTCGGCGTCGGCGTCCCCGGCGAGCTGCACGTGGGCGGCGCCGGACTGGCCCGGGGGTACGCCGGGCGCCCCGAGCTGACCACGCAGCGGTTCGTGCCGGACCCGTTCGGTCCGCCCGGTGCCCGCCTCTACCGCTCCGGCGACCTGGTGCGCTGGACCGAGGACGGTGCGCTGCGCTTCCTCGGCCGCACCGACCAGCAGGTCAAGGTACGCGGCCTGCGGATCGAGACCGGCGAGGTGGAGGCGGTGCTGCGCCGGCACGACGACGTGGCCGAGTGCGCGGTGGTGGCCCGCGCCTCGGACGGCTCGGAGGGCACGCCGGACACCCTGGTGGCGTACGTGGTGCCGGCCGGCGCGGCGCGGGTCGACGCGGTGAAGCTGCTCGCGCACTGCGCGCAGGTGCTCCCGGAGTACATGTTGCCCGGTGCCGTCGTGCCGCTCGACCGGCTGCCGCTGACCAGCAGCGGGAAGCTCGACGTGCGCGCCCTGCCGTCGCCGCGCGACCTGGCCCGGGAGGAGGAGGCACCGGCCGAGATGACGGTCACCGAGCAGGCCGTGGCGACGCTCTGGGGCCAGGTGCTCCAGGTGGAGGGCCTCGGCCCGGACGGTGACTTCTTCGCGCTCGGCGGGACCTCGATCAAGGCCACCCAGGTGGTGTCGCGGGCCCGCCGGGCGTGGCAGGTCGACCTGCCGATCCGCAGCGTGTTCGAGAACCGCACGGTGACGGCGTTCGCCGCCGCCGTGGAACAGGCGCTGGCCGCCCAGATGGATGACGACGATCAGGAGGTGCAGGATGGCGACGACCAAGGCGTGGGTGCTGCATGCCACTGAACCGGGGAGCGAGCCGACCCGGGGACAGTTGACGCTGGAGCAGATTCCGGTGCGCCGGCCCGAGGAGGGCGAGGTCCTCGTCGAGCCGCTGGTGGGCTGCTGGGAAGCCAACATGGAGCACGCGATCTCCCGGCACCCGGTGGACGTGGCGCGGCAGCGGGGCGACGACAAGATCGTCCTCGGCACCTGCGGCGTGGTCCGGGTGCTCGCGGCCGGGCCCGGCGTGCGGGGCCTGCGCGAGGGCCAGGAGTGCCTGTGGATCCCGTTCGGGGTGATCGACCGCAACGGCTACGCCGAGCGGATCTGCGCGTACGACGCCCCCGGCTCGCCTGGACTGCTGTGCGGGCGGTTCGTCACGGAGGCGCGGCTGCTGGTGCCCCTGCCGGAGCAGGGCCGCCACCCGATCGAGCGCTGGGCGCCGTTCGCCCGGTACTTCACCGCCTGGGACAACTGGCGGGTGGCCCGGCGCTGCTGGGAGGCGCAGGTCGACGACCACTGGGACGAGCCGCCGCTGGTCCTCGGCTGGGGCGGCGGCGTGGTCTGGGCGCAGCTGGAGCTGGCCCGCCGGGACGGCTTCCGCACGGCCATGGTGTCCGGCCGCGACACCCGGCTGGCCGCGATCGCCGCCTCCGGCGCCGCCCCGGTCGACCGCCGCGAGTTCCCGGACCTGGACTACGACGTGGCGAAGGCCTCCGGCGACCCGGACGCGCTGGACCGGCACAAGGATTCCAAGCGGCGCTTCGTCGAGCGGGTGATGGAGCTCAGCGGCGGCCAGGGCGCCTCCATCTTCCTGGACAACATGGGCGGTGGGCTGCACCGGGTGACGTTGCAGTCGCTGGCCCGCGAGAGCGTGCTCGCCACCGTCGGCTGGAAGCACGGCATGCGGCTGTCGAACCTGCGGGCGGTGGAGTGCATCGGCCGGCACATCCACGTGCACACCCACGCCTGGCGGTTCCAGGACTGCGCGCGGATCCGGGACGTGCAGGAGAGCACCGGCTGGTTGCCCGAGATCAACGAGCCGGTGGCCTCCTTCGACGCCATCCCGCAGTTGGCCGACGCCTACTCCCGGGACGCCTTCGACAGCTACTTCCCGCTGTACGAGGTCGCCCCCCGGTGAGTCAGGGCCGCCGGACGATCAGCCGGTAGGTCACCACCAGCCCGACCAGGCACCACGCGCCCATCACGAGGTACGGGGTGCCGCTGATGCCGCCGACCAGCGCCTCGCGCACGCTCTGCGCCATGTACTGGAACGGGAGCACGACGTGCACGGCCTGCAACCAGCCCGGTAGCCGGTCGACGGGGAAGTTGACGGGGGAGAACATCAGCGTGACGAAGACGACGAGCTGGGTCACCAGGCCGACCGCGGCCGGCGGGAGGGCGTGGGCCAGTCCGTAGCCGAGCGTGGTGGCGGTCAGGGCGACGAGCAGGGCGGCGAGGACCACCAGCGGGCTCGGGTCCAGTCGCAGGTCGAAGCGGAACGCGGCGACCAGCAACGACAGCACGAGTCCGGGCAGCGCGCCCAGGATCCACACGGTGACCCCGGCGGCGACCGAGGCCAGCGGTGGGACGGGCAGCGTCTGGTCGAACTCGAAGCTGCCCTGCAACTTGCTCTGCGCCACCATGTTCGGGGCCATCACCAGCCCGACGGTGATCAGCCCGATGGTGGGGCCGCCGGTGGCGAGGAACGCGGCGCTGGTCGCGTCCACGTCGGGCAGCAGGTACGCGAAGCCGACGATGATGCCGACGGAGAGCCCGGCGGAGACGATCGCGAAGAGGGGGAGCAGGAAGCGCAGCCGCAGCGCGTTCCAGCGCAGCAGCAGGGCGTAGCTACGGAGCCACGACATCGTCGATCTCCTCGTGGGTCGTCTGGTGCTCTTCGAGGGCGAGGTAGATGTCCTCGACCCGCATCGGGTACAGCGAGAAGTCCTCGATGGTGCCGGCGGCCTGCATGCGGGCCGCCCACTCGGTGGCGGCCACCGCGTCGGCGGTGTCCAGGGCGTACACGAGCCGCTGCCGGTCCCGGCGTGGGGGCTGCCCGGCGAACGGCGGTGGCGCGGGTTCGTCGCCGCCGGTCGACAGGCTGACGTCGAGCCGCAGCGCCGGGCCGGCGCCGGCCCGCAGGTCGGCGACGGTGCCCTCGGCGACCACGCGGCCGTGCGCCAGGACCGAGAGCCGGTCGAGGATCCGCTCGACCTCGGTGAGGTTGTGGGTGACCAGGAGGACGGCCGCCCCGTCGTCGGCCAGCGACCGGACCTGCTGCCACAGCAGCCGCCGGCGCACCGGGTCCACGTCGTTGCTGGGCTCGTCGAGCACGATCACCTGGCCCGGCCGTACGGCGGCCAGGCAGTACGCGGCGAGGCGGCGGACGCCGCCGGAGAGGCGCTCGGCCGGGGTGTCGGCCCACTCGGTGATGTCGAGGGCCTCGAGCAGTCGCTGGGTGGCGGCGGCCGCCTCGGCCCGGCCGGCCCCCCGGATCCGGGCCACCAGGGTGATGGCCTGGCGCGGCGTGACGCCCATCAGCGGCACCTGGGCCTGCGGCTGCACCGAGCAGACCCGGTGGGCGAACCCGGGGTCGGCGACCGGGTCGCCGTCGCCGATGCGGATCGTGCCGCTGGTCGGCTTGATCAGCCCGGCGACCTGGTTGACCAGTGTGGTCTTGCCGGCGCCGTTGTGGCCGAGCAGGCCGTACACCTGGCCGGCGTTCACCCGGATGCTGATGTCGTCGTTGGCCCGCACCCCTCCGCGATACTCCTTGCAGACATGGTCCACGCGCAGCACCATGACATCTCCGATACTGGTCGGTATTCAGATACCGCCGAGTATGCGGAATGCGGAGATTCGGGTCAAGCGGAACGACGGGAGAGTCGCCTGATGGAACGAATGGGGCGCCAGGAGCGGCAGCGGCACAACCGGAACCGCCTGCTCGACGCGGCGCAGCGGCTGCTCGCCGAGCGCGGGCCGGCCGCCTCCCTGGACGACATCGCCGCGGCCGCCGGGCTGACCAAGGGCGCGGTGTACTCCAGCTTCCGCAACAAGGAGGACATCATCCTCGCCCTGCTGGACCGGCAGCTGGACATCATCGGCACCGACCTGACCAAGGTCGACGCGGGTGAGTCCGACATGGTGCAGGCGTTCGCCGCCCTCAGTTCGACCAACTCGACCGGCGACCGGGCCGGGGAGAACGCCGACTTCGCGCTGCTGATGATGGAGTTCTGGATCGCCGCCATGCGCAATCCGCGGGTGCGTCCCCGCTACATCGAGGCGTTGCGCCGCACCCGCGCCGGGATCGCCACCCACCTGGCCGCCCGGGCCGACGGGCCGGATCCCGCGCTGGTGGCCCGTACGGCGACCCTGCTCCTCGGTCTGGACATCGGGCTGAGCATCCAGCGCCTCGTCGACCCGGAGTCGGTGCCCGAGACGTGGTACGCCGAGGCCTTCGAGCTCCTCGTCCGGCCGCTGTCGGGTGACGCGCCGCGCCCCGACGGCGGGAGCTGAACCGCCGCTGTCAGGGGCCGGGGCCGCCGCCGGTGCCGGGAAACCACGTTGCCCGGCGCCCCGGATCGAGTGAAGGTCGTCGTTGCCCCGGCCGTGTCGGCTGGATAGGGTCGTGCGGTACCAGTGATCTTCAGTGACCGGTTCGTGACGGGGAGACGCGGGATGAGTTTCGAAGCGGAGCAGTACGTCGTCGTCCGCAACGCCGAGGAGCAGTACTCGATCTGGGCGGCCGATCGGCCGGTGCCGGACGGGTGGCAGGCGGTGGGCGTCCGCGGCTCTCGGGAGGAGTGCCTGAGCCACGTCGAGAGCGTCTGGACGGACATGCGCCCGGCCAGCCTGCGGACGGCCGGAAGCGCGGCCTGACCGACCGTCGCCGCACCGGCCCGCCGCCACCGGGCGGTGCCGGGGCGGCGGCGGATCGCCGCAGCCCGTCCGCCGCGGCCACGTCAGCCGTCGCCAGAGGCATCGTCAACCCGGGGTTGACGACAAGCATGCGTCAACCTATCGTTGACGCATGACCGAACACACGCAGATGAGCAACCCGGTCCGGCTAGACGACCTCATCCAGGCGATCAAGAAGGCGCACACCGACGCCCTCGACCAGCTCGCCGGCGCGGTCATCGTCGCCGACCACCTCGGCGAGATCGCCGACCACCTGATCGGCCACTTCGTGGACCAGGCCCGGCGTTCCGGCGCCTCGTGGACCGACATCGGCCGGAGCATGGGCGTCAGCAAGCAGGCGGCGCAGAAGCGCTTCGTGCCCAAGGCCACCGAGGCGACGCTGGACCCGCAACAGGGCTTCAGCCGGTTCACCCCGCGCGCCCGCAACACCGTGATGGCCTCGCAGAACGAGGCGCGCGCGAGCGGGCACGCCGAGATCCGCCCCGAGCACGTGCTGCTGGGGCTGCTCAGCGAGCCGGACGCCCTCGCCGCGAAGGCGATCGTCGCGCAGGGCGTACCGCTGGAGCGGGTGCGCGAGGTCGCGACGGCCGCGCTGCCGCCGTCGTCGGCCGAGGTCCCCGACCTGATTCCGTACGACGCGCAGGCCAAGAAGGCGCTGGAGCTGACCTTCCGCGAGGCGCTGCGGCTGGGCCACAACTACATCGGCACCGAGCACATCCTGCTCGCCCTGCTGGAGCTGGAGAACGGCAGCGGGGTGCTCGCCGACCTCGGCGTCGACAAGGCCACCGCCGAGTCGACGCTCGTCGCGGCGGTCGAGGCCGCCGCGAAGGGCGCCCAGGGCTGACGGGAGGTCGACGCTCGTCGCGGCGGTCGGGTGCCACCGCGACGAGCGTCCGGGGTGCCTCGGCGGCGACGTGCCGGGTCCGGGGCCGGACGCCGGTTGCCGCCGCGGTGACTCAGGAGGCGGTGGGGAAGCCGTACCGGGCGGCGTGCTCCGGGTCGGCGGGGTCGACCTGGCGGATCCCGGCGTCGGCGAGGCGCTTGTTGACCTCGTCGAGCTGCTCGCGCACCAGCCGGGCCTCCTCCTCGGTGACCCGGCCCCGGTGCGGCTTGCCGGCGTGCTCGATCGTGCCGTAGTCGACCTTCTCGGCGCTCTTGCGGGCCTTCGGCGGGCGGACCCGCTCGGCGGTCCGCAGCAGCTGCGCCATCGGGACGTCGGTGGCCATGGCGTCGAACTCGCTCGCCGTCAGTACCACCCGCCGGGGCTCGTCGCCGCCGTGCCGGTCGTGGATCTCGACCACCGCGACGTCGAGCGCGGCGTCGTCGATGCTCTCCACCTCGGCCGGGGTGGCGTCCAGTTGCACGGGCCCGGCCACCAGGTCAGGGTGTTCCAGGACGACGACGCGGACCACCTCGTCGTGGGGCTGGATGACCGTGCCGGTGAAGTCGGAGACGTGGATCGTCTTCTTGCCCATGCGCGGTGCTTCTCCTGTCGTGGGTCGGGGTTGCGGACCACAAGAAATTACCCGACAGGTGTGCGAAAGCCGCCGCTGGACCGCCCCGGGTGTGTCGTCGTGCCCGGCGGGGCGGTCCGGGTCAACGCGGGTTGAGGTTGCGGCGGGTGGATGTGCCGGCCGGCAGCTTGTTCAGCTCTCCCCAGGGGAGCGCCTCTGTCCGGGTGGCGCCGCGGTCGCCCCGGTACGGCGGCTGCGCGGGGAACCGTCCGGCGGTCCCGGGCGCGCGCCAGAGCCGCTCGGTCTTCTGCTGGTACCGGTCATTCGGCTGATTCGGCATGACCATTACCGTCCCAAAGAAAGTTGTACATGTATGGAAATGAATATGACGCTCGATCGATGTCCTGGGTTCCCGCGACCGCGCCGGATCTCGGGGCGGCGTCCATCGACGACGTCCTGCACCTGTACCCGCCCGCCGTGCGCTTGAACCGACGTCGGTGCGGTTGAGGCGCGAAGCCCGGCAATGAGGCCGGCGGGCCCGTCGATCGGAACGGTGCGCCGGGCGGCAACCATCCGGCGTACGGTGATCGGCGGACGGGCCGGGGCGCGGACCGCGCTCCGGCGGAGCACGGCGAGCGACCCCGGTGGCGTCCGCGCGGGCGGCTGCCGTGGGTCGGCCGCGGGGAGGTGACTCGATGCTCGACCGGCGGCTCCACCTGCACCTGGCGACCTGGCTGGGCCAGTGGCCGGCGGGCCCGGCGCTGCACGTGGTCGGGTCGCGCCGGCGGGCCCGGCCGGCCTGGGACGGTCGGCTGCGGCCGGCGATCGCGATCGCGGCCGGGGCGAGCACCGTGCTCTCCGTGCCGCCGGACCGGGTGGACGCGGTCCGCGAGCTGGCCCGCCGGCGGGCCGGGCGGTTCCTGCCCGAGTTGCCCGCGACGGTCGGCCAGCCCGGCTGGGCGGTCCACGACGACGTGTTCCGGTGGAGCGTGGCCCCGGCCCCGCTGCCCGACGTGGGGGAGTGGGTGTCCCCGGCCTCGCCGGGGCTGCCGTCCTGGCTCCGGCTCTTCGACCGGCCCGTGCTGGTGGTGCGCGACGAGCGTGGCCGGTACCTGTCCGGGGTGGGGGTGAAGCGGCACGACGTGTACGGCCACGAGCTGGCGGTGGGGACGGTCCCGGCGGCGCGGGGGCGGGGGCTGGCCCGGCGGCTGGTCGCGCAGGCGGCCCGCCGGGTGCTCGACGACGGGGCCGTCCCGACCTACCTGCACGACCGCGCCAACGCGGCCTCCGCGCGGGTCGCCGAGGCGGCCGGCTTCCCCGACCGGGGCTGGCGGTCGTTCGGGGTGTACCCGCACTGAGGGTGAGGGCGGGGCGCGGACCGTGGATCCCGGGCCGGATCCACGGCCCGCAGCCTCCCCCAGGTCCCCGTGCCCGCGACGGGCGTTGCGGGGCCGGTCGCCGTGTGTCGATTACGCTACGTATTGATGGACTGTTCGGCAAGATGCCGGCGGACGGTTGGAACTGTCCAGAAGCGGACTTGACCTGGGGCGGAGCGTGTCGAGGCGGCGCGGCGGGTCAGTGACGCAGCGTGCGAATGAGGTCGAGCACCTGCCGGGTGACCGGGCGCAGCACCCGCAACCGGGACAGCCCCACCAGCCGGTCGACCAGCGGCACCGCGCCGTCGATGAGCTGCCGGGTCTTGGCCTGCTGCGGGGACCGGTCGTGGACCCAGTAGAGGACCACCCCCATGTACGCGAGCCACAGCAGCTCGGGCAGGTGGGGGCGCAGCTCGGCGTCCACCTTCGCGGTCGAGCCGTCGAGGACCTCGGCGAAGAGGTCGACGGCCGCCTGCCTGGGCGCGGACGACTCGGCGGAGAACGGGCTGAGCGGGGACGTCGGCTCCGCCGCCGTCTTGAAGAAGCTCGCCGCGAAGTCGTGCGAGGGGGTGAGTACGTCGATGCCGGCGTGCAGCACCCCGGCGAGCCGGGCGGCGAAGTCGGACTCCCGGTCGAGCACCGGCTGCGCCGCCGCCCGGTGCTGGAGCTGGGCGCGGGCGTAGAACTCCTGGATCAGGTGGTCCTTGGAGCCGAAGTAGTAGTAGGCGTTGCCCACCGCCACCCCGGCCTCCTGAGCGATGGCGCGCATGGTGGTCCGGGCGTACCCCCGCTCCTGGAACAGCCGCATCGCCGTGTCCAGGATGAGCTGCCGCGTCTGCTCGCCCCGGGCGGTGGCCGGCTCACCCGCAGCGGTCGTCGGCGCAGTCTGCTCGGTCATCGGGATCACCGTATCCCGCCGGGTCGTCGACCGGCTCCGCCCACGGGTCGCGGACGCGCTCGCGTACCGACGAGGCAGCGGCGACGATCCGGCGGGCCAGCGGCAGCAGGTGCGGGCGCGCCAGCCGCTCGGCGGTGCCCCGGTGGTCTTCCAGCGCCCACAGGCAGGCGAACCAGGCGCCGTCGCCCGCGTACACCTCGCCGGTGTCCGCGACCACGGTGAGGTCGCGCAGCGTCGCGTCGGGGTCCAGGTCGGGGAAGCGCCGCCGGGCCTCGGCGGAGCCGGCCGGCGCGAACTCCAGGGGTACGAGCTGGGCGCGGGACGCCAGCCAGCGGCGGGCGGCGCGGCAGAGCGGGCAGTGCGCGTCGTAGAGGACGGTGAACCGCCGGACGCCACCGCCCCCGTGCGCGGTGGCGTCCGGAATCCCGCCCGTTCCGTCGCCGGGCGGAACGGTCATCGGGCCGGCGGCGTGCCGGGGCCGGCCTCCGGCCCGGGGCCGGTCGGGCCGGCGGGCTGCTGCGTGCCGACGGGCTGCTGCGTGCCTACAGGCTGCTGCGTGCCGACGGGCTGGCGTGGGCCGACAGGCTGCGGGTTGCCGTGGTGAGGGTTGCCGTGGTGAGGGTTGCCGGGGTGCGAACCGACCGGGTGCGGGCCGGCTGCGGCGGCCGGGTGGGGGCCGCGGGGCGCGGGTTGCATCGGCAGCCGGCCGACCGGGGCGAGCGGCGGATGGGTGGCGAGCTGGCGCAGCCGGCCCCGGCGGTACCGGCCGAGCGCGAAGACGTTGAAGAAGTGCAGCGCGCCCAGCACCAGCAGCACCAGGCCGATCTTGAGGGAGAGCTCCTCCATGGCCTGGGCGGTGGAACCGACCGGATCGGGGTGCTTCATCGCCACCGTGACGTAGCCGAGGTTGAGCAGGTAGAAACCGACCACGAGCAGGCTGTTCACCGCCCTGGCCAGCCGCTCGTCGGCGAACACCTCCTCGAGGAAGACCAGCCCGTTGCGGGAGAGCGCCCGGGCCACCCACACGGTCAGGCCGATGCTGACCGCCAGGTAGACCAGGTACATCCAGACCTTGGTGTCCATCGCCGACGCCCTTCTTGAACGTGTTCAAGTTCGTTGCCATGAGCGTAGGACAGTCTTTGAACGCGTTCAAGAGTGGGTGGCGCGGTGCCGGGGGTCGGTCCTTCCGACGGCACACCCCGAGCCCGCGCCGTCAAACCGCCGGCCCGGGCCCGGGGTGCCGCCGCCCGCGTCAGCCGGCCAGGCCGAGCACCTCGGCCGCCGCCCGGCCGTTGGCGTGGCTCGCGCCGTACGTGGTGACGAACGCCCGTACGCCCGCCGGCCGCCACTGGGCCGGCCAGCCCATCTCCACCACGGTCACCGGGTGCGCGGCGGCCAGCGCGGCGATCAGCTCGGGGCCGCCCGGCAGGCGGTGCAGGTGGCGACCGACCAGCACGATCGGCCGGTCCCCGGCGAGCCGGCGCAGGGCCGCCGGCTCGGTCTCGGCGGCGACCACGCGCAGCTCCTCCACGCCGTCGAGGTGCGGGCCGAGGCCCCACGGCACCCGTCCCTCGGCGATGGTCGAGGCGGCGTGCAACTGCACGACCAGCGGGCGGTCCAGGCCGGACAGCGCCCCCTCCACCCGGACGGCCCGCCGTGCCGCGGCGTACCCGAGTTCGGTGGGCGCGGCCGAGGTCGCGCCGGTGGCCCGGGTCCACGCGGCGAGCGTCGCGACGCGGCCGGCCGCCTCCTCGACCCGGGCCCGGTCCAGCCGGCCGTCGGCGAGCGCGCCGACGATCTCCGTGACCACCCGCTCGACCAACTCGGCGTCGACCTTGGCGCCGATGCAGAGCAGGTCGGCGCCCGCGGCGAGGGCCCGTACGGCGGCGGGGCCCACCCCGCCGGCGGCCACGGCGGCACCCTTCATCTCCAGCGCGTCGGTGATGACGGTGCCGGTGAAGCCGTACTCGCCGCGCAGCAGGTCGACCAGGACCGCCCGGCTGAACGTGGCGGGGGCGTCGCCGGTCAGCGCCGGCACCCGGATGTGCGCGGTCATCACGGCCTGCGCGCCGGCCGCCACGACCGCGGCGAAGGGCGGCAGGTCGCGCTCGCGGAGCACGTCGAGCGGCACGTCCACGGTGGGCAGTTCGTAGTGGGAGTCGGCGACCGTCGCGCCGTGCCCCGGGAAGTGCTTGGCGCAGGCGGCCACCCCGGCGGCCTGGAGGCCGGCGACCGCCGCGGCGGAGTGCGCGGCGACCCGCACCGGGTCGGCGCCGAACGAGCGGGTGCCGATGACCGGGTTCTCGTCGGCGGTGTTGACGTCCACGGTCGGCGCGAGGTCGACGGTGATGCCGAGGCCCGCCAGCTCCGCGCCGATGGCCTCGTAGACCCGGCGGGTCAGCGCCACGTCGTCGATCGCGCCGAGCGCGGCGTTGCCCGGGTAGGGGCTGCCGGTGGCGTGCGCCAGCCGGGTGACGTCACCGCCCTCCTCGTCGATCGCGATCAGCACGTCCGGCCGGCCCGCGCGCAGGGCGGCGGTGCTCGCCGCCAGCTGCCCCGGGTTGTGGACGTTGGTGCCGAACAGGGTGTGCCCGGCGAGCCCCTCGGCCACCAGGTCGACCGCCCAGTCCGGCGGGACCGGCCCCGGGTACGCGGCGAGCAGCGTGCCGAGCGCGAGCCGGCGCAGTCCTGGATCGAGCCCCACGTGATCTTCCCCTTTCGGTGCCCGAGGGCACGGATGTCGTACCGGTGGCGGTCGGCGACGTACCGGGTCGGCCGAGCGCCCCGGTCCCGGGCGGCCGATACGCTACGGCTACCCGTTTGCAGGTCCGTTTACAGTTAGCAAGGTTTAACAAAACTAGAGGACGTGGCATGAGTTCGACCCGCTTGCCCGGCACCCCCCGCCTGTTGCGGGCGCTCAACGACCGCGCCGCGCTGGAGCTGCTGCTGGAGCAGGGGCCGCTGACCCGGGCCCGGCTCGGCGAGCTGACCGGGTTGTCCAAGGTCACCGCCTCCCAGCTGGTCGAGCGGCTGGAGGAGCGGGGGCTGGTCACCCGGGTCGGCGAGCAGGCCGGCGGGCGGGGACCGAACGCCCAGCTCTACGCCGTGCGGCCGGGCAGCGCGCACGTGGTCGGCGTGGACGTCGGCGCCGACCGGGTGGTCGCCGCCTGCGCGGACATCACCGGCGCCGTGATCGGCCGCGTCGAGCAGTCGACCCGGGACACCGACGACCCGGTCGGGGTCGTGCACAACGCGGTGGTCCAGGCCGCGAGCAGCGCCGGGGCGCAGCTGTCGAGCGTACGGCGGATCGTGCTGGGCACCCCCGGCCTGGTCGACCCGGGCACCGGCGACATCACCTTCGCCTTCAACCTGCCACGCTGGCACAGCGGTCTGCTCGCCGCGCTCCGGGAGGACCTGCACACCCCGGTGGTCTTCGAGAACGACGTCAACCTGGCGGCGGTCGCCGAGGCGCAGTCGGGCGCCGCGCGGGGGCTGACGGACTTCGTCCTGGTCTGGGTCGGCGCGGGCGTCGGCCTGGCGATCGTGCTGGGCGGCCGGCTGCACCACGGCAGCAGCGGCGCCGCGGGCGAGATCGGTTACCTGCCGGTGCCCGGGGCGCCCATCCCGCGCGACGTCTCCCGCCGGGCGAAGCCCGCGTTCCAGCAGCTGATCGGCGCGGAGGCGGTCCGCGAGCTGGCCCGGGCGCACGGCTACCCGGACGACAGCGGCGCCTCCGCCGTGCGGGCCGCAGTCGCCGACGGCACGGCCGGCGGCCCGATGCTCGACGAGGTGGCCCGCCGGCTGGCGCTCGGCGTGGCGAGCACCTGCGTGGTGCTGGACCCGCCGCTGGTGGTGCTCGCCGGTGAGGTCGGCCAGGCCGGCGGGGCGGCGCTGGCGGAGCGGGTGCAGCACGAGGTCGCGGCGATCACCCTGGTCCGGCCCCGGGTGGTGCCCACCGGCCTGACCGAGGAGCCGATCCTGCGCGGCGCGCTGCGCACGGCGCTGGACGCGGTCCGCGACGAGGTCTTTGGCTCGACGATCGGCTGACCGCCGTCGCCAACGGAGTCGGGGCCGGCCGCGCGTCATGTGAAGGAATATTTCATCATCGGTCCCGGTGCTGCAAGGTCTTGCCGCACCGGGGCCGGATGACGCCGCAGGTCACATCAGGTCGCGTCGGCGGAACACGGCGAAGGCCGCCGTGGTCAGCGCCCCCGTCAGCCCGAGCAGCAGGACCAACGACGGCTGCCAGGTCAGCGGGTAGTAGCCGTTGCACGACTGGATGATCCCGTCCGGGCAGGCCCGCATGTCCCAGAACTCGACCTTGCCGTTCAACCAGGCGGCCACGTAGCTGGAGAGCATGTACCGGTCCACCTTGACCACGTCCAGGATCTCCATCACCAGCCGGGCCCCCAGCTCCCACACCACCAGGTAGCCGGCGAGCGCGCCGAGCGCCGCCGACGTGTGCCGGCCCAGGGTGGCGATGGCGAACCCCGTCGCGGTGAGCAGCAGCACCAGCACCATGCCGCGCCCCCACGTCGCGCCCAGCGACCCCCAGAACTCGCCGTCGAGCCGCCCGGGCCGGCCGGCGAGCTGGGCGATCAGCCAGAACGCCCCGAGGTACGCCGCCGAGGCGACCAGCGACAGCAGCGCCGTCGCGCCGAGCAGCGTGCCCAGCTTGGCGCCGAGCACCGTCAGCCGCCGGGGCCGCCAGAGCAGCAGGTTGACCACCCCGCCGGAGTTCAGGTCGGCGCCGATGTAGGAGGCGCCGACCAGGAAGCCGAAGAGCACCAGGAAGGCGACGAGGAAGTAGAGCAGCGGCTGGGCCTCCTCGGCGAAGGTGAACACCCCCGTCAGGAAGTCGGCTGCCACCGGGGCCCGCTCCATCTGGGCCGGGTCGACCTCGCTGCAGTCGTCCGGGATGTACTCGTGCACCTCGTCCACCCGGATGACGCCGCGGTGCCGGTCCAGGCAGAGCTGGTGGGTGCGTTCCAGCTCGCTGCGCGCCGCGGCGGCCTGCTGCTCGGCGTCGAGGATCTCCTCGGCGGTGGGCCGGTGGGAACCGGCGAGGGTGGTCGCCGCGGTGACGCCGAACGCGAGCACCAGCAGGACGACCATGAGCTGCACGAAGCGCCGGGCACCCAGGCGCTCCAGCTCGGCACGGACCAGGTTCACGCGTCCACTCCGCTCGCGTCGAGGTCGATCACCGGTTCCCGGAGCCCCTGGTCGGGCAGCACCGAGTCGTCCACCTGACGGGGGACCGTCGGGTGCGCCGCCGTGCCGGTCAGCTCGAGGAAGACGCTTTCCAGGTCGGGCCGCAGCGGGGTCAGCTCGCGCACCCACAGGCCCGCCTCGCCCAGCGTGCGGCTGACCGTGGTGGCGTCGTCCACGTCGCCCACCACCAGGTGGTCGTCGTGCCCGGTCACCGCCAGCCCCGCCGCCGTCAGCAGCTCGGCGGCCCGCTCCGGGTCGTCCACCCGCACCAGCAGCTCGTGCCGGTCGAAGCCGGCCAGCACCTCGTCGACCCGCCCGGCGGCCACCCGCCGGCCCCGCGAGATGATCGTCACGTGGTCGCAGATCAGCTGGATCTCGGCCAGGATGTGGCTGGAGACCAGCACGGTCACGCCGGCCTCGGCCAGCGAGCGCATCAGGTCCCGCATCTCCCGGATGCCGGCCGGGTCCAGCCCGTTCGCCGGCTCGTCGAGGATCAGCAGCTCCGGGTCCTTGAGCAGGGCCGAGGCCACCGCCAGGCGCTGCTTCATGCCCAGCGAGTAGCCCTTGACCCGCTCGTCGCCCCGGTCCCGCAGGCCCACCTGCTCCAGCACCTCGTCGACCCGGGCGACCGGCACGCCGCCGGCCCGGGCGAGCAGGCGCAGGGTGCGGTGCCCGGTGAAGTTGCCGAAGAACTGCGGGCTCTCCACGATCGCCCCGACCCGCCCGGCCACCTGGGGCAGCTGCTCCGGCGAGGTCCGCCCCAGCACCGTCATCCGGCCGGCGTCGGCGCGTACCAGCCCGAGCAGGGCGCGCAGCGTGGTGGTCTTGCCCGACCCGTTGGGGCCGAGGAAGCCGTGGATCTGGCCGGACTCCACCAGCAGGTCGAAACCGTCGACCGCCACCCGGCGCCCCTGCCGCAGGCTGCGGAAGGTCTTGCGCAGACCCTCGATCTCGATGACCGCGCTCACCGGCGCGGCTCCGTGTTCCGACCGGGCATGGACCGTCCTTCGAGTGTGGTGACCAACGACACGGCGCCTCACCCTACGACCGGGGCGCCGCCCGTGGGGGGCGCCGCGGCGCTGCGTGGTTGGATGGTCGGGTGACTGGTGACCTGATCCCCGGCGCCGGCGGCGCCGCAGCCGCGCCCGCGCCCGTGGACGCGGATCTGGTGGTCAGCCTCGACGGCGTCGGCGTACGCCGCTCCGGCACGGCGCTGCTGCACGACCTGGACTGGCGGGTCGAGCTGGACGAGCGCTGGGTGGTGCTCGGCCCGAACGGCGCCGGGAAGACGACACTGCTCAACCTCGCCGCCGGGCGGCTGCACCCGACCACCGGCACCGCCCACGTGCTCGGCGAGCGCATCGGCCGCACCGACGTCAACGAGCTGCGCACGCGCATCGGGCTCTCCACCGCCGCGCTCGCCGAGCGGGTGCCCGCCGACGAGCGGGTCAGCGACGTGGTCGTGACGGCCGCCTGGTCGGTGCTGGGGCGCTGGCGGGAGAGCTACGACAGCGGCGACGAGGCCCGCGCCCGCGCGCTGCTGAGCCAGCTCGGCATCGGCGGCCTCGCCGACCGCGCCTACGGCACGCTGTCCGAGGGGGAGCGCAAGCGGGTGCAGATCGCCCGCGCGCTGATGACGGACCCGGAGCTGCTGCTGCTCGACGAGCCCGCGGCCGGGCTCGACCTGGGCGGGCGGGAGGACCTGGTGGCCCGGCTGGCCGAGCTGGCGTACGACCCGGACGCCCCGGCGCTGGTGCTGGTCACCCACCACGTGGAGGAGATCCCGCCCGGCTTCACCCACGCGCTCCTGCTGCGCGAGGGCCAGGCGGTGGCCCAGGGGCTGCTCGGTGACACCCTCACCGGGGGCAACCTCTCCAAGACCTTCGGGCTGCCGCTGGTGGTCGAGCGCTCCGGCGACCGGTACACCGCCCGCGCCGCCTGAGGCGCCAGATGGAGGTCGGCGTGCGGCAGACCAGGGTCGTCGTGGTGGGCAGCGCCAACATGGACCTGGTGGGCACCGCCCCCGCCCTGCCCCGGCCGGGGGAGACCCTGCTCGGCACCGGCTTCGTCATGGTGCCCGGCGGCAAGGGCGCCAACCAGGCCATCGCCGCGGCCCGCGCCGGCGCCTCCTGCGCCTTCCTCGGGGCGATCGGCTCCGACGCGTTCGGCGTCACCCTGCGGGCCCGGATCGCCGCCGCCGGCGTCGACACCGACCAGCTCCGCACGACGTACGGCACGTCGGGGGTGGCGCTGGTGATGGTCAACGCCGAGGGCGAGAACGCCATCCTCGTCACCCCGGGCGCGAACGCCTCGATGGCCCACCTCACCGAGCCCGAGCTGGCGGCCGTACGCACCGCGCACGTGCTGCTCGCCCAGCTGGAGATCCCGGTCGGCACGGTGACCCAGGCGGCGGTCGTTGCCCGGGCGGCTGGCAGCCGGGTGGTGCTCAACGCCGCGCCGGCCGTGCCGGTGCCCCCGGAGCTGCTCGCGGCGACGGATCTGCTGGTGGTCAACGAGACCGAGGCGCAGGCGCTGACCGGGCGCGGTAGGGACGACCCGTCGGCCCTGCTCGACCTGGTGCCCCGGGCGGTGCTCACGCTCGGCGCGCAGGGCGCCTGGTATGGCGACCGGGACGGTGCGGCGGTGCACGTGCCGGCGGTCAAGGTCGACGTGGTGGACTCCACGGCGACCGGGGACGCCTTCACCGCCGCCCTCGCGGTCGCCTGGGGCGAGGGCCGGGACCTCGTCGACGCGGTGCGTTGGGCGGCGGCGGCCGGGGCGGCCTGCGCCCGCCGGCTCGGCGCCTCCTCGGCCCTGCCCAGCCGGGCCGAGATCGAGGAGCTTTACACCCCGGCCTGACCCGGCCCGAAACGTCGGCCGCCTCTTCGTGCGCTTCCGCTGGAAATAGCAACGGCCGTTTCCTGCTATGCGGGGTGCCTGATGCTCTCGATGATGCGGGCGAAGCCCTCCTTGCCGTGGCCCGCCTCGATCTGACGGTGCAGGAGTCGCTGGACCGTGGCGACGACCTCCGTGCTGATGCCCTGCTCGGCGCTGGCCGCCAGGATGTCGCCGAGGTCGGAGAACTCCAGGCTCTGCTGTCCGTCGACGGTGTAGTCCCCGCCGTCGATGACCGCGGCGAACTCGTGGAAGGCACCGGTCATGGCGGTCAGCCAGGGCGCGGCCATGGTGGCGAACTTCGCCGCCGTCACGCCGGCCGGCGCGACCATGGCGGCGCCGTGCATGAACCCGGCGAACATGACGTACATGCCCGCGAGCAGGGCGAGGTCGTAAAGGGACGCCAGCCCGGGGTCCTCGCCGAACCAGGTGCTGTCGCCCCACACGTCGAGCAGCGGCTGGTACTGGTGGAAGGCGTCCGCCGACCCGCTGTAGAGGATCGACGATCCGGGCTGCCCGATCATGGACGGTACGGCCATGATGCCGCCGTCGAGGTACGCGATCCCCGCGTCGGCCGCCCAGGCGGCCAGCTCGCGGGACTGGTCCGGTGACGTCGTGGTCACGTTGACCAGGGTCCGGCCGGCCAGGTCGCCGGCGAGCGGGTCGAGCACCTCGTGGACCGACGCGTGGTCCAACAGGCAGACGATCACCAGTCGGCTGGCCCGGACGGCGTCGCCCGCCTTGGCGGCGGCCCGCGCGCCCTGCGCGACGAGGTCGTCCGCCCTGCCCGGCGAGCGGTTCCACACCGTCGTCTCGTGCCCGGCCCTGAGCAGTGCGGCGGCCAGAGCGCTGCCCATCGCGCCCAGCCCGAGAACACTCACCTGGACGCCGTCGTTCGTTGTCATGTTCGGGGCTCCCCTTCGCGAGTCATGGTACGAGGGGATCCTCTCCGCAGCCGGTAGAGTGCGCCAGTACCGACTAATTAGTCAGGTACTTACCTCTTGGTAAGTGCGGCGGGGAGGGTGGCATGGCAACGAGGGCGCGACGCGGTCCCTACATCTGCGGCATCGATGCCGCGATGGACGTCGTCAGCGGCAAGTGGAAGTCGCTGATCCTCTGGGAGTTGCACCACCACGGGACCCGCCGGTTCGCCGAGCTCCGGCGCGGCCTGCCCGGCGTCAGCGAGAAGATGCTGATCCAGCACCTGCGCGAGATGGAGGAGGACGGGCTCGTGCACCGTGAGGTGTACCGCGAGGTGCCGCCGAAGGTCGAGTATTCCCTGACCGAGGACGGGATCTCCCTCAACGCCGCCCTGGCGCCGCTGGGCGAGTGGGGCACCGACCGCATCCGGCGGATCGGCGCCGACCAGGTCCCGGTGAACGGGGCCGTGACCGCGCCGCGCTAGACCGGGCCGCTCACCGCCGCTCACGCCTCCGCGTCGTCGCTGAGCTTCTCGCCCCGGCGGCGGAGCATGCCCAGCCCCGGGATGCCGGCGACGGCGAGCCTCAGGTCGCGGGTGACGTCGAGCAGGTCGTGCAGGTCCGGGCCGACCCGGTCCAGGGTGGCCAGGATCGGCAGGATGTCCGCCGTCAGGTGCTGCTTGAGCTTGGGAAGCTCGTCGACGAGCCGGATCGCGGCGGTCACCTCCTCGTGGCTGAGCTGCTCGACGAAGCGGTTCGCCATGGGCGCCGCCCGGCGCAACGCCGGCTCGTACGCCGTCAGCAGCTCGGCGGCGGTGGCCGCCGCCTCCGCCGCGGTGCCCACGGCGCCGGCCGCCCGACCGGCCACCGACTCGGCCTGCCCGACCACCATGGACGCGGCGGCGGCCACCTCGGTCGCCGTCCCGATGGCGGCGGTCGCGGCGGCGCTGATCACGGGCACCTCCCGCACCGCGGCGTCGGCGTCGGCGAGCACCTGGTCGGTCCGGTCGAGGGCCTGCTCGACCCGGTCCACCATGCCGTCGACCCGGTTCACCATGCCGTCGACCCGGTCCACCGTGGCGTCGACCCGCTCCACCATGTCGTCGATCCGGTCGACCACCCCGTTGATCCGGGTCAACAGCGCCTCTACGGAGTCCAGCACGGCGAATGCGCGGGCCGGCACGGCGGCGAACGAGGCCGCCGAGCCGAGGGCCTGGTCGATGGCGGAGCGGGTCAGGCCGACGACCGCGGCGGGCCGGGGGAACGGGATCACCATGGCACCAAGTGTGCGTCGCCCGCGCCCGAACCGCCGGGCGCGAGCGACGCGGCCCCGGGCAGCGCCTCAGGGCAAGCCTCCGGGCAGCACTCGGGTCAGGGCTCCGTGTGCTGCTCGACCGCGCGCTGGACCGCCCGGTAGATCTGCCCGAACCGCAGCGCGTCCGGCGTGCGCAGCAGCAGCACCTCGCGGCCGTGGTGCTGCACCCAGAGTTCGTGCACCTTGCTGCCCCGCTCGTAGGAGCGGTCGAGCCAGCCGAGCGGGATCTCCAGGAACGGGGCCAGGGCCAGCGCGCCGACCACGCACGCGGCGAGGATGACCAGTGCCAGCTGCCACTCGCCCCGGTCCTGCGCCGACCAGGCCAGCGCGAGTACGCAGACCACCGCGACCAGCGGAGGCAGCGAGAGGAGCAGGACCAGGACGCCGCGGCCCAGCACCCGGCCGCGTACCGCCAGCGTCTTCGGCCCCTGCGCGTGCCAGACGTACGTCACGTCGGCGATCGCGACGGCGTGGCCTCCGGCCCGGATCGACTCCGAGGTCACCTGCACCGCGTCGTCCCGGTAATAGAGGGTCATCACTAAGCCTAACCGCTGCGCCGCGTCTGCGGCCGGCCGAGATGGACCGTGCTCGACCAGCGGACCCACGCACTCTTTGTCGCCGGCGACCGCGTCGTGGTCTCGTGGCCAGACCTTCTAGCGACGGCGGGGCGTCACCGGCTGGCCGGCCTCCACCGCCCGCTGCACGGCCCGGTAGATCTGCCCGAAGCGCAGGGCGTCGCCGGTGCACAGCAGCCGCACCGGCTGGCCGCGCCAGCGGGCCCAGATCTCCAGTTGCCGGCTGCCCCGCGCGTAGGAGCGGTCCAGGTGCTCGAAGAGGAAGTCGGCGACCGGCCCGACCGCGAGCCCCACGAGCACCGAGGCCCCGACGATGGCGACGGTGACGGTGAGGGAGCGGTCCAGCTTGAGCGCCAGCGCGATGCCGAGCGCGGCGGCCACCAGGGGGCCGGCCAGCGCCGCGCCGATCGCGCCCCGGCCGGCGAGCACCCGCCAGGACCGGCTGCCGCGCCGGTGCCAGACCATGCTGATGTCGGCCAGCCGGAACGTGCGGCCGTCCACGCGGACGGCGGTGGACGTGATCTGGACCGACCTGTCGTCGTAATAAGTGATCATGGCGGTACTCCCGGTGGCGGGCCTGACACCACACTACTTTCCCCGACGGCCCGCGCCGTAAGGTTGGCTCGCGACTTCGACGAGGAAGTGAGGGCCAGCGTGGGCGAGTTCGTGCGGCTGGAGACCAAGGACGGCATCGGCACCATCCGGCTGGAGCGGCCGCCGATGAACGCGCTGAACACCCAGGTGCAGGAGGAGTTGCGCGCCGCGGCCGCGGCGGCCACCGCGGACCCGGCTGTCCGCGCCGTCATCGTGTACGGCGGGGAGAAGGTCTTCGCCGCCGGCGCGGACATCAAGGAGATGGCCGACATGTCCTACGTGGACATGGCGGAGCGGGCGGCCGACCTGTCCAGCGCGCTCGGCGCGATCGCCCGGATCCCGAAGCCGGTCGTCGCCGCGATCACCGGTTACGCCCTGGGCGGCGGCTGCGAGCTGGCGCTGGCGTGCGACTGGCGGGTCGTCGCCGAGGACGCGAAGCTCGGCCAGCCGGAGATCAAGCTCGGCATCATCCCCGGCGCGGGCGGCACCCAGCGGCTGGCCCGCCTGGTCGGCCCGGCCCGCGCCAAGGACCTGATCATGTCCGGCCGGATGGTGGACGCCCAGGAGGCGCTGCGGATCGGGCTGGCCGACCGGGTGGCCCCGGCCGCCGAGGTCTACGACGCCGCGGTCGAGCTGGTGCGCCCGTACCTCACCGGCCCGGTGCAGGCCCTGCGCGCCGCGAAGCTCGCGGTGGACGGCGGCCTGGACATGGACCTCAACTCCGGCCTGGCGTGGGAGAGCCAGCTCTTCGCGGCGCTCTTCGCCACCGACGACCGGCGCGAGGGCATGGCGGCGTTCGTGGCTAAGCGCAAGCCGGACTTCACCGGCCGCTGACCGGCGTGGGCCGGCGGTGCGCCCGCCGGCCCAGTGGCTCGCCGACCGTGCGGCGTCCACCGCCGACGTGGACGCCTCATGCGCCGAGCCGAGGACGGTTCACATTCCGCCTACCGGTGAGTAGCGTGTGACTCCGGTCATGCGGACGAAGGGACAGCGGCGATGACGGAGCGGATCGAAGGTCACGGCGGGGAGTTCGCGCTCGCGGCGCTGCGCGCGTTCGGGGTGCGGGAGATGTTCACCCTCTCCGGCGGGCACGTCTTCCCGCTCTACGACGCCGCACACAAGACCGGCTTCCCCCTCTACGACGTCCGGCACGAGCAGTCGGCGGTCTTCGCCGCCGAGGCGGTGGCGAAGCTCCAGCGCCGCCCCGGCCTCGCCGTGCTCACCGCCGGCCCCGGCGTCACCAACGGCATCTCCGGGCTGACCAGCGCCTACTTCAACGCCTCGCCGGTGCTGGTGCTCGGTGGTCGGGCCCCGCAGTTCCGCTGGGGCTCGGGCAGCCTCCAGGAGATGGACCACCTGCCGCTGGTCGCCCCGGTCACCAAGCACGCCGAGACGGTGTTCAGCCCCGACGACATCCCGCGCGCGGTGACCGCGGCGCTGACCACCGCGCTCACCCCGCACCGGGGCCCGGTCTTCCTCGACCTCCCCCTGGAGGCGGTCTTCTCGGTCGCCGACGCCGAACTCCCCGCCCTGCCGGGCATCGCGCCCGTCGAGCCCGACCCGGACGAGGTGGCGAAGGCGGCCACCCTGATCGCCGCCGCGAGCCGCCCGGTGATCATCGCCGGCTCCGACGTCTACGCAGGGGACGCGGTCGACGCCCTGCGGGCCGCCGCCGAGGCGCTCCAGGTGCCGGTCTTCACCAACGGGATGGGCCGGGGCGCGCTGCCGCCCGAGCACCCGCTCGCCTTCGCCAAGGCCCGCCGGGTGGCGCTCAAGGGCGCCGACGTGGTCGTGGTGATCGGTACCCCGCTGGACTTCCGGCTCAGCTTCGGCGACTTCGGCGACGCGAAGGTGGTGCACGTCGTCGACGCGCCCAGCCAGCGGGCCGGGCACGTCCAGCCGGCCGCCGCCCCCGCCGGCGACCTCCGGCTGGTCCTCACCGCCTTCGCCGACCACCCCGGCGACCGGGCCGACCACGCCGACTGGATCGCCGGGCTGCGTACCGCCGAGGACGCCGCGAAGGCCCGCGACGCCGAGGAGATGGCCGCCGAGACCGACCCGATCCGGCCCGCCCGGGTCTACGGCGAGCTGCGCCGGGCCCTGGCCCGCGACGCCATCACGATCGGCGACGGCGGCGACTTCGTCTCGTACGCCGGCCGCTACCTGGAGCCCGCCCAGCCCGGCACCTGGCTCGACCCGGGCCCGTACGGCTGCCTCGGCACCGGCATGGGCTACGCGATGGGGGCCCGGGTCAGCCACCCCGACCGGCAGGTCTGTGTGCTGATGGGCGACGGCGCGGCCGGCTTCTCGCTGATGGACGTGGAGTCCCTCGCCCGGCAGAAGCTGCCCGTGGTGATCGTGGTCGGCAACAACGGCATCTGGGGCCTGGAGAAGCACCCCATGCGCGCCATGTACGGCTACGACGTCGCCGCCGATCTCCAGCCGGAGCTGCGCTACGACCAGGTGGTGAGCGCCCTCGGCGGCGCGGGCGAGACGGTGGCGAAGGCCGCCGACCTCGGGCCGGCCCTACAGCGCGCCTTCGACGCCGGCGTGCCGTACCTGGTGAACGTGCTCACCGACCCGGCCGACGCGTACCCCCGCTCGTCGAACCTGGCCTGAACCACCGCCCGCCGCCGTCGCCGCGCCCCGGCGACGGTGGCGGCTGCGTTTCACCACCAGCTAAATCAGGGGCACGGCAGCGCCTGTCGCCGTAACGTCAGGCCCGGACCGGCGGAGTGTCAGGGACGCCGGTCATGGCGGTTCGACCAGCGGAAACGACAGGAGTTGCGATGGATCACGCGATCCGCGCGGAGGGGCTGGTGCGCCGGTTCGGCGACACCACCGCCCTCGCCGGAGTTGACCTGGCCGTCCCCACCGGCACGGTCTTCGGCCTGCTCGGTCCCAACGGGGCCGGCAAGACCACCACGGTCCGGGTGCTCGCCACCCTGCTGCGCGCCGACGAGGGGCGTGCCACGGTCGGCGGCTTCGACGTGGTGCGCGACGCCCACCGGGTGCGCCAGCTGATCGGCCTGACCGGCCAGTACGCCTCGGTCGACGAGACGCTCACCGGGGCGGAGAACCTGCTGCTCATCGGCCGGCTGCTCGGCTCCTCCCGGGCCGACGCCAGGGCCCGCGCCCGGCAGTTGCTCGCCGACTTCCACCTCAGCGACGCCGCCGACCGGCCGGCCAAGACCTACTCCGGCGGCATGCGCCGCCGGCTCGACCTCGCCGCCAGCCTGGTCGGCCGGCCGCAGGTGCTCTTCCTCGACGAGCCGACCACCGGCCTCGACCCGCGCAGCCGCAACGAGCTGTGGGACATCGTGCGCGGCCTCGTCTCCGACGGGGTGACGGTGCTGCTCACCACGCAGTACCTGGAGGAGGCCGACCAGCTCGCCGGTGAGATCGCCGTCGTCGACCACGGCCGGGTGATCGCACAGGGCACGCCGGAGGAGCTAAAGGCCAGGACCGGCGGCCAGGTGCTCGCCGTCCGGCCCGCGGACGCCGCCGACCTGCCGACCGTGGTGGCCATCGCCGGCGAGGTGGTCCACGCCGCCCCGGAGGTGGCCCAGAGCACCGTCACCGTGCCGGTGAACGACCCGGCCGTGCTGCCCGCCGTGGTGGGCCGCCTCGACGCCGCCGGCATCGCGGTCGCCGAGCTGGCCCTGCGCGGCTCCAGCCTGGACGAGGTGTTCCTCCAGCTGACCGGGCACCGCGCCGACGCCGACGCCCCTTCCGGGGCCGACCTGGAGAGGACCCTGGCATGACCGCCGCCACCCTGACCGCACCGGTCGCGCCGGGGCGCCGGCTCGGCCCCGCCGCCGGGCTGCGGCACACCTTCACCCTGGCCTGGCGCAGCCTGGTGCAGATCAAGCACAACCCGATGGAGCTGCTCGACCTGAGCATCCAGCCGGTGATGTTCGTGCTGCTCTTCACGTACGTGTTCGGCGGGGCGATCTCCGGCTCGCCCGGGGACTACCTGACCTTCGCGCTGCCGGGCATCATCGTGCAGAACGCGTTCTTCGCCACCATGACCACCGGGTTCGGGCTGAACAACGACCTCACCAAGGGCGTCTTCGACCGGCTCCGCTCGCTGCCCATCGCCCGCTGGGCGCCGCTGGCCGGGCGGATCCTCGCCGACACGGTCAAGCAGGCGTGGTCGGTGTCGCTGCTCGTCGGCGTCGGCGTGATCCTCGGCTTCCGCCTGGGCAACGGCCTGCCCGGCCTGCTCGGGGCGTTCGCCCTGCTGCTCGCGTTCTCGCTGGCCGCGTCGTGGATCTCGGTGCTGGTCGGCGTGCTCGTCAACGAGCCGGAGAAGGTGCAGATCTTCGGCTTCATGGTGATCTTCCCGCTGACCTTCACCAGTAACGCGTTCGTGCCGACCGAGACCATGCCCGGCTGGCTCCAGTCCTGGGTCGAGGTCAACCCGGTCACCATCCTGGCCGACGCGCTGCGCGGCCTGCTGGTCGGCGGGCCGGTGGCCGTGCCGGTGGTGCAGTCGCTGTTCTGGGCGGCCGTCCTCGCGGCGATCTTCGCCCCGCTCGCCGTGCGCGGGCTCAAGCGCCGGGTGTGACCCGCGGGCCGGCCGCCGGCTACACCTCGGGCCGGCCGCCGGCTACACCTCGGGCGGCCGCCGGCTACACCTCGGGCCGGCCGCCGGCTACACCTCGGCCGGCCGCCGGCTAGACCTCGGGCCGGTCCTCTTCGCGTGGCGGCTCGCCCTCGCGTCGGCGCAGGTCGTCCTCGCGTCGGCGCAGGTCCTCCTCCCAGCGGGTGAACAGCTCCTGGTCCTCCCGCCGGGAGCGCTCGCCGAGCGAGCGGAGGAACTCGGGGTCGTCGTCCGGGGCGACCGGGCGGGGCCGCTCGCGGGCCGGCAGGATCCGGCCCGTCGACGGCGCGCCGCCGGGCCGGCCCGGGGTGCGTTCGCGCCCGGCGGCGAACCAGGCGAGGGAGCCGAGCAGCGGGAAGAACAGGATGATCAGCACCCAGGCGATCCGGGGCAGGGCTTTGATCTCGCCCTCCTCGGCGGAGAGGCAGCTGATCAGCGCGCAGACCGCGAGGACGATCTGCACCACGAAGAGGAGGACGTACAGCCGGGCCATGTGTCAATGATGGCGCACCAGGTCCCGTCAACCCAGCCCGCGCGCCGCCAGGAGCGCGCCGAGCAGCGCGTAGCCGGCGGTGGCCAGGGCGACCAGGGGCAGCGCCCGCCCGTAGCGGGCGGCCGGGCCGACGCCGGTCGCCCGCCGCCAGCAGACCGCCAGCGCCGCGCCCCAGCCGAGCACGGCCAGCCCGGCGACGAGCGCGCCGAGCGCCCCGCCGGCGGGCGGGCCGGTGAGCGCCAGCCGCACGGTCAGCACCATGATCACCGTGAGCGCCAGCGCCGTGCGCCGCCAGGCCAGCCGGGTCCGCTCGGGTTGCAGCCCGGGGTCGCGCGCCGGCCGGCCCGGCGGCGTTCGCTGCGCGCCGGCGCTCACCGGCCGCCGACCGCCCGGACCAGCACCGCCGCCACCAGCAGCAGCGCGCCGAGGCCGACGGCGAGGGCGAGCACCGCCGGGAAGCGGGAGGCCGGCAGCTCCTCGCCGAGCCGGATCGCCCGCTCCGTACGCGCCCAGTGGTCGACCGCCCGGACCGCCACCGTTCCGCCGAGCAGCAGCAGCGCGACGGCGATCACCTCACGCAGGTGCGCCAGCGGCAGCGGCGGCAGGAACTGGGCGGCGGCGAGCCCACCCGCGACCAGCGCCAGCCCCGTACGCAGCCAGGCCAGGAAGGTCCGCTCGTTGGCCAGCGAGAACCGGTAGTCGGGGGTGCTGCCGACCGAGCGCAGTTCGCGCGGGTCGAACCATCGCCTGATCGCCTGCCACACGTGCCGATTATCCGCTTCCGTCCGGTCGTAGCCTGGAGCAGTGACGGATCTTGACGCGACGACGCTGCGGAACGCGTACGACCACCAGTTGCGGGCGTCGGTGCCCGACCCGTTGCCGGCGGGGGTGACCGTGGACCGGGACGGCCCGTTGGTCCGCATCGTCGGCCTCGACCACGGCGGTTTCCTCACCTACCGCGACCTCGACGGGCTGACCGGCGCTGCGCTGGACGGGCTGATCGCCCGGCAGGTGGAGTTCTTCCGGTCGCGCGGCGAGTCGGTGGAGTGGAAGTGGCACGGCCACGACGAGCCGGCGGACCTGCCGGAGCGGTTGCGTGCCGCCGGGTTCGTGCCGGAGGAGCCGGAGACCGTCGTGATCGGCCCGGTCGCGCCGCTCGCGGCCGCGCTCCCGGTCGTCCCCGAGGGCGTACGCCTGCGCGAGGTGACCGCCCGCGCGGACCTGGACCGGATCGTGGCGATGGAGGAGGCGGTCTGGAACGCCGACCGCAGTCACCTGGCCACCGGGCTGGAGAAGGAGATCGCGGCGGACCCGCAGTCGATCACGGTGGTGGTGGCCGAGGCGGGCGACGAGGTGGTGAGCGCGGGCTGGGTGCGCTACGTGCCCGGAACCGGGTTCGCCACCCTGTGGGGCGGCTCGACCCTCGCCCCGTGGCGCCGCCGGGGCATCTACCGGGCGCTGGTCACCTACCGGGCCCGGCTCGCCGCCCAGCGCGACCGGACGCTGCTCCAGGTGGACGCCTCCGACGAGAGCCGGCCGATCCTCCAGCGGCTCGGCCTCGTCCCGGTCACGACGACCACTCCGTACGTCTACACTCCGTGATCATGGACCAGCGGTTGACGGCCGAGGAGCGGCTGACTCTCAAGACGGGCGCGTTCGGGGCGGTGTTCCTGGTGGCCAACGCCGACCCGGGGATGCTCGCCCTGTTCCGGGAGAGCTTCGCCGCCTCCGCCGCGATGGCCGACACGAGCGGGATCGTGAAGGAGGCGCTGACCACCGGGCCGCTGCCGAAGCTGCCCCGGGACTCGGCGCTGGAGATCGAGGCGGTGGTGCTGCCGGCGCTGGGCCGCTCCGTCGAGATCCTGCGCGAGAAGTCGCCGCAGGACGTGGCGATCTACCGCGAGGTGGTGCTGTCCGCCGCCGAGCGGGTGGCCGGGGCGCACCGGGGGGTGGCTCCGGCCGAGGCGGCGGTCATCGAGCGGATCAGGGGCGCGCTGGCTCAGTCGGCGTGAGCCGGTCCGCCGGCGCGGTGCGCCGGCCCGGCGACCAGAGTGCCCGGACGGTGGCGCGTACGCACCGGTCGCGGACCCGGCCGCAGGCACAGCGGTACGCCTCGGGGCGCGCCGGGCGACAGGGGCGCCGCGGCGGGTCGTGCGGCGTGGCGCTGGAAGATTCTGACATTTCGGGACACCTCCCGATTTGCCAGATTACCCGCCCGACGGCCTGCCGTGAGCTGTGTCACCCTGAGGTCGCCGGAGGTCGATGCTACTGGCAGGTAACATTGCGCCGTGGGCAACTGCACAGCAGCCCGTGGTTGACCGATCGTTAAGTCACGCGGGAGGCTGCGCCCGTGACCGGGCGAGTGATCGCTACACCAAACAGGAGGGTCGTCGAAGCGCGATGAACATCGTCGTACTCGTCAAGCAGGTGCCCGATTCGGGCGCGGACCGCAACCTGCGCACTGACGACAACACCGTCGACCGCGGTTCGGCGAACAACGTCATCAACGAGATGGACGAGTACGCCATCGAAGAGGCGTTGAAGATCAAGGAGGCCCACGGCGGCGAGGTCACCGTCCTGACCATGGGTCCGGACCGGGCGACCGAGTCGATCCGCAAGGCGCTCTCCATGGGTCCCGACAAGGCCGTGCACGTCGTGGACGAGGCCCTGCACGGGTCCTGCGCCGTGGCCACCTCGAAGGTGCTCGCCGCCGCGCTCGGCCAGTTGAACGCCGACCTGGTGCTCTGCGGCGCCGAGTCGACCGACGGCCGGGTGCAGGTGATGCCGCACATGATCGCCGAGCGGCTGGGCGTCGCGGCGCTGACCGGCGCCCGCAAGCTCACCGTCGACGGCTCCACCCTGACCGTCGAGCGGCAGACCGAGGAGGGCTACGAGGTGGTCACCGCCGCCACCCCCGCCGTGGTCTCCGTCTGGGACACCATCAACGAGCCGCGCTACCCGTCCTTCAAGGGCATCATGGCCGCGAAGAAGAAGCCGGTGCAGACGCTCTCCCTGGGTGACCTCGGCGTCGCCCCGGCCGAGGTGGGCTTCGAGGGCGCGACCAGCGCCGTGCTGGAGCACACCAAGCGCCCGCCGCGCTCCGGCGGCGCGAAGATCACCGACGAGGGCGACGGCGGCGTCAAGCTGGTCGAGTTCCTCGCCACCGAGAAGTTCGTGTGAGAGGTCTGGACATGTCTGAGGTTCTCGTCGTCGTCGAAGCCACCCGGGAATTCGGCGTCAAGAAGGTCACCCTGGAGATGCTCACCCTCGCCCGCGAGCTGGGCACGGCGAGCGCGGTCGTGCTCGGCGGCCCCGGCGCCGCCGAGGCGCTGAGCGCCAAGCTGGGCGAGTACGGCGCGGAGAAGATCTACGCCGCCGAGGGTGACGACATCGACGGCTACCTGGTGGCCCCCAAGGCCACCGCCGTGGCCGAGCTGGTCAAGCGGGTGCAGCCCGCGGCCGTGCTGCTCGCCTCGTCGCAGGAGGGCAAGGAGATCGCCGCCCGCCTGGCCGTCAAGCTGGACAACGGCATCCTGACCGACGTGGTCGCCCTGGCCGCCGACGGCACCGCCACCCAGGTGGCCTTCGCCGGCTCGACCATCGTCAAGTCCAAGGTCACCCGCGGCCTGCCGCTGGTCACCGTCCGGCCGAACTCGGTCAACCCGACCCCGGCGGCCGCCACCCCGGCCGTCGAGCAGCTCACCGTGTCGGTCACCGACGCCGACAAGCTGGCCAAGGTCGTCGACCGGGTCGCCGAGCAGAAGGGCTCCCGCCCCGAGCTCACCGAGGCCGGCGTCGTCGTCTCCGGCGGTCGCGGCGTCGGCAACGCCGACAACTTCAAGCTGGTCGAGGAGCTGGCCGACCTGCTCGGCGGCGCCGTCGGCGCGTCCCGCGCGGCCGTCGACTCCGGCTTCTACCCGCACCAGTTCCAGGTGGGCCAGACCGGCAAGACCGTCTCCCCGCAGCTCTACGTCGCGCTCGGCATCTCCGGTGCCATCCAGCACCGGGCCGGCATGCAGACCTCGAAGACCATCGTCGCGGTCAACAAGGACGGCGAGGCGCCGATCTTCGAGCTGGCCGACTTCGGCGTGGTGGGCGACCTGTTCAAGGTCGTCCCGCAGGCCGCGGAGGAGATCCGCAAGCGCAAGTGAGCTGACGCTCGCCCGCACCCGGGCCGGGAACCGCGCGGCGGTTCCCGGCCCGTCGCTGTCCGGCCCCCGACCGGGGATGATCGGGAGCGACGACGTCGTCGGGCGCGGCCTGACCGCGGGTGGGGAGCTGATCGGCGGGCCGGGGAGCTGAGCCGGCCCGCCGATCAGCCCGTCAGAGGCCCCTCGGCACGCTCTCGCGGGGCCGTGGGCTGTCGGACGCCTCGGCGGAAACGTCGACAACCGAGTATGCCTGATGGTTGACGTCCGGTGGCAACGGCAGCAGCTCGTCCGATCCGTCGCCGAGCACACCGGCCGGGAACATCCGTGTGTTCGCGCGGGTCGGTAGTACCCCGCGACGTCCGAGAGATTCGTGACGTGCGGGTTCGGGGTCGCACCGCCCTCGTGGGTTGGACGGCGTACTCCGGCGTCCATCCGGTCCGGGGCCGGTCGTTAGGCTGAGCCGTGATGGCATACCTGGATCACGCGGCGACGACCCCGATGCTCGACGAGGCACTGGAGGCGTACGTCGCCACCGCCCGCGAGGTCGGCAACGCGTCCTCGCTGCACGCGTCGGGCCGCCGTGCCCGGCGGCGGGTGGAGGAGTCGCGGGAGCGGGTGGCCGCCGCGCTGGGCGCCCGCCCCTCCGAGGTCGTCTTCACCGGCGGCGGGACCGAGAGCGACAACCTCGCGGTCAAGGGCATCTTCTGGGCGCGGCGAGGGGCCGACACCCGGCGGGACCGGGTGGTCTCCAGCGCGGTGGAGCACCACGCGGTGCTCGACGCGGTGGACTGGCTGGCCGACCACGAGGGGGCCCGGGTGGGCTGGCTCTCCGTGGACGCCAGCGGCCGGCTCAGCCCCGACGAGCTGCGCGCCGAGCTGGCCGAGCACGGTCACCGGGTCGCGGTGGTGACCGCGATGTGGGCCAACAACGAGGTGGGCACCGTGCAGCCGGTCGCCGACCTGGCCGCGGTCGCCGCCGAGCACGGGGTGCCCTTCCACACCGACGCGATCCAGGCGGTCGGGCAGGTGCCGGTGGACTTCGCCGCCAGCGGGGTCGCCGCGCTGACCGTGACCGGGCACAAGCTCGGCGGGCCGACCGGGGTGGGCGCCCTCGTGCTCGCCCGCGACGTACCGGCCACCCCGCTGCTGCACGGCGGCGGCCAGGAGCGCGACGTGCGCTCCGGCACCCTCGACACCGCCGGCATCGTCGCCTTCGCCGTCGCCGTGGAGGCGGCGGTCAAGGGCCAGCAGGAGTACGCGGCCCGGATCGCCGCGCTCCGCGACGACCTGGTCGAGCGGGTCCGGCAGGCGGTGCCCGAGGTGGTCTTCAACGGCGACCCCACCGGCCGGCTGCCGGGCAACGCGCACTTCTCCTTCCCCGGCTGCGAGGGAGACGCCCTGCTGCTCCTGCTGGACGCCCAGGGCATCGCCTGCTCGACCGGCTCGGCCTGCTCCGCCGGGGTGGCCCAGCCGTCCCACGTGCTGCTGGCCATGGGCGCCGACGACGACCGCGCCCGCTCCTCGCTGCGCTTCACCCTCGGCCACACCAGCACGCCCGCCGACGTCGACGCCCTCATCGCCGCACTCCCGGCCACCGTCGAACGCGCCCGCCGCGCTGCCGCCCTCCGCACCCCCCGCTGACCCCCACCCTTCCCACCCCACCCTGCTCGCGATCTTGCACTTTTCGGCCCCTTGATCGCGGTGTTGCCCCTTTTGCCGGACGGCAACTGCGAGATCGCGCGGCGGGGGGACGTTGGCGCCAGGGCGGGGAGGTCGGGCGGGGTGGGGGCGGGGATAGGCTCGGTGGGGTGAAGGGAGTGGGCCGGTGAGGGTGTTGGCGGCGATGTCCGGCGGGGTCGACTCGGCGGTCGCGGCGGCGCGGGCGGTGGAGGCGGGACACGACGTGACCGGCGTGCACCTGGCGCTGGCGCGCAACCCGCAGACGTACCGCACCGGAGCGCGCGGCTGCTGCACGCTGGAGGACTCCCGCGACGCCCGGCGGGCCGCCGACGTCATCGGCATCCCGTTCTACGTCTGGGACATGGCCGACCGCTTCCACGCCGACGTGGTGGACGACTTCGTCGCCGAGTACGCGGCGGGCCGTACGCCGAACCCCTGCCTGCGCTGCAACGAGAAGATCAAGTTTGCCGCGGTGCTGGACCGGGCCGTGGCCCTGGGCTTCGACGCCGTGGTCACCGGCCATCACGCCCGGCTCGGGGCGGACGGGCTGCTGCGCCGCAGCGTCGACGTGGCCAAGGACCAGTCGTACGTCCTCGCGGTGCTCACCCGCGAGCAGCTCGACCGGTCACTCTTCCCGCTCGGGGACTCGACGAAGGCCCAGGTCCGCGAGGAGGCCGCGCGGCGGGGGCTGGCGGTGGCCGACAAGCCCGACTCGCACGACATCTGCTTCATCGCCGACGGCGACACCCGCGGCTTCCTCGCGCAGCGCCTCGGCGAGGCGCCCGGCGACGTGGTGGACGCGACCACCGGCGACGTGGTGGGCAGCCACGCCGGCGCGTACGCGTACACCGTCGGGCAGCGGCGCGGCCTGCACCTGGACCGCCCGGCGCCGGACGGCCGCCCCCGGTACGTGCTCTCCATCACGCCGAAGACCAACACGGTGACGGTCGGCCCGGCGGAGGCCCTCGAGGTCTCCCGGGTGCGCGCCGAGCGTCCGGTGTGGACGGGCGGGCCCCGCCCGGACGCCCCGCTGGAGTGCGAGGTGCAGTTGCGGGCGCACGGCGACGTGGTGCCGGCGACGGTGGAGGTGAGCGCCGACGGCCTCCGCGCCGAGCTGCGCCGCCCGGTGCGCGGGGTCGCCGCCGGCCAGGCGATCGTCGCCTACCGGCCGGACCCGGCCGGCGACATCGTGCTCGGCTCCGCCACCATCGCCGGCTGAGCGGTCCGGCCGCCCGGCGGCCGGATAGTCTTCGGCCGTGACAGATCAGGCGTGGCCCTGGCCGACCGGCGCGGCGACCGGCATCGGTTCCCTCCCCGGCACCGACATCGCCGAGGCGCAGCGGATCGTCCTCGGCGAGCTTCCCGCGTTGCCGCACCTGCCGGAGCTGCCGGCCCGGGGGCCCGGCGCCGACCTGGTCGGCCGGACCGCCGGCCTGCTGGTCGAGCTGCCGGTTGAGCTGTACGCCGCCCGCTGGCGGATCGCGCCCCGCCCGGGGCGGGACCTGCGCCGCGCCCGTGACCTGATGGAACGCGACCTCGACCAGCTCGCCGAGCAGGCCGAGGAGTACGTGGGACCGGTCAAGATCCAGGCGGGTGGCCCGTTCACCCTGGCCGCGTCCCTGGAGCTGCCGATCGGGGGCCGGATGCTGCGGGATCCCGGCGCGGTCCGGGACCTCACGGGTTCGCTCGCGGAGGGGTTGCGCGCGCACGTCGCGGCGGTCGTCCGCCGGCTGCCGCACGCCACCGTGCTGCTCCAACTCGACGAGCCGTCGCTGCCGGCCGTGCTCGCCGCGCGGGTGCCCACCGAGAGCGGGTTCGGCGTGTACCGGGCCGTGGAGCCGGGCGTCGCCGGGTCGCTGCTGCGCACGGTCGTCGAGGCGGCCGGCGTGCCGGTCCTGGTGCACTGCTGCGCGCCGGACGTGCCGCTGGAGCTGATCCGCGCCGCGGGCGCCGTCGGTGTGGCCCTCGACCTCGACCTCGTCACCGACCTGGACCCGCTGGGCGAGGCGATCGACGCCGGGCTCGGGCTGCTGGCCGGCGCCGCGCCGACCCGGCCGCCGGCCGCCGGTCGCGCGCCCACCTCGGCGCAGGTCGCCGACCGGGTACGCCAGCTCTGGGACCGCCTCGGCTTCCCGCGCCGGCGGCTCGCCGAGCAGGTCGTGGTCACCCCGGCGTGCGGTCTCGCCAACGCGACCCCGCAGTACGCCCGCGCGGTGCTCGCCGCCTGCCGGGACGCGGGGCGGCGGCTCGCCGAGGACTGAGGTTTCCTGTCGTACGGGCGGGGCCCTGGCCGGCCCGACCGCGGCGCGGGTGCCCGGCCGTCGCGGTGGTGCGGGTTGCGGTCGGGCGGCATGATCGCGGGAATGATCGACACCTCGCTCCGGCGGGCCGCCGGCTCGCTCTTCGGCCTCGCCTACGGTGACGCGCTGGGCAAACCGACCGAGTTCCTGACCGTCGCCGAGATCGTCCGCCGCTACGGCCCGGCCGGCCCGCGCGAGCTCGCCGGCCACCCGGCACTGGTGACCGACGACACCCAGATGGCGCTGGCCGTCGGCTGGGCGCTGCACGACGCCCCGGCGCTGACGCCCGAGGCGGTCGAGCCGCTGCTGCGGCAGCGCTTCCTCGACTGGGCGGCCAGCCCGGAGAACAACCGGGCGCCGGGCATGACCTGCCTGCGCGCCTGCGCCGACCTCGGGCGGGGTGTGCGCTGGCAGGAGGCGACGGTCGCCGGCTCGAAGGGCTGCGGGGCGAACATGCGGGTCACCCCGGTCGGCCTGCTCGACGTCGACCTGGACACCCTCGCCGGGCTGTCCCAGCTCCAGGCGGGGCTGACCCACGGGCACCCGACCGGCCTGGCGGCCAGCGAGCTGACCGCGTACGCCGTGTGGCTGCTGCGCACCGGCGCGGCGCCGGCGGACCTGCCCCGCCTGCTCGCCGACCGGGCCCGCGACCAGCGGCGCGTCTACCGCGCCGACTGGCTCGGCGACCTCTGGCAGCGTCCCGGCGTGGAGACGCCGGAGGACTTCATCGCCCGCGGCTGGGACGAGTGCCTCGCGGTCCTCGGCCGCCTCGACGCCGCGCTCGCCGACCCGGACGACGGCGGCGACCCGTGCCGGCACACCGGCGAGGGCTGGATCGCCGAGGAGGCGATGGCCACCGCGCTGTTCTGCGCGATCCGGCACGCCGACGACCCGGTCGCCGCGCTGGCCCGGGGCGCCACCACCGCCGGCGACTCCGACTCGATCGCCGCGCTGGCCGGCGCCTTCGTCGGTGCGGCCCTGGGCATGCCGGCCTGGCCCGACGCCTGGTCCGCCCGCATCGAGTACGCCGACCAGCTCCACACTCTCGCCCGCGCCTGGGACTGACCCGCCCCGCCGTCCGTCGGGCCGTGCGAGGGCCGGCTGGACGGCGCGTCCCGTCGGGCCGTGCGAGAGCCGGTCGGCCGGCGCCTCCCGTCGGGCCGTGCGAGAGTCGGTCGGCCGGCGCGTGGTCAGGCGCCGGGGAGGTGGGGCAGGCGGCGGATGCGGCGCCACAGGGCGGGGTCGCAGGCGCCGGCGTGGCGGGAGAAGTCGGCCAGCGGAACACGGGCGGGCTCGGCCAGGTCGACGAAGCTGTCGTGGTCGGCGCCGGGGTCCCACTCCCAGGTCGGGATGCGGACGTGGTCGTCCCGGCCGCTCCTGTCCTGGCTGGTGATCTTCAGGACGTCGGCGCCCCGGGCGTCGGCGCGCAGCACCAGGCAGGGCCGCACCTTCGAGCCGGTGCCGTCGGCGTACGGGACGTCGGCCCACCAGATCTCGCCGGGGCGCGGCGCGCCGGTGGGCGCCCGTTCGGCGGTACGCGGCCGGGGTGGCGCGGTCGACCGGCCGGGCCCGCCCGGCGACGCGGTGCCGCGGCCGGGCCGGGTGCGCGGGCGTCCCCGTCGGCGCGGGGCGTCGTCACGGGCACCGCGCCGCCACTCGCTCCACGCCCAGCCGGCCGCCACGGCCAGCGCGACCGCCGCCGCCCAGAGCAGCCATTCCGGCATCCGTACCTCCGCCTCGACAGTTGGTGCGGCGCGGACGCCGCAGCTGGCGGGCCACCTGGCGCAGCCCGCAGTCCGGCGATCCTCGCACGTCGGCGGCCCTGTCGCCGCTCGGGCGTGGCGGGTGGCCGGCGGATTGTCCCACCGGACCGATACGGTGCCGGGGTAGCGGAATCACGGGAGGTCGCACGGTGTCCGAGGAAGCCATCGCCCAGCAGGTCACTCCGGCGCAGGAGGCGGCGGCCGGCGCCGAGCCGACCCCGGAGGCCCGGGAGCGGCACGCCACGCTCAGCCAGGAGCTGACGGACCACCAGTACCGCTACTACGTGCTGGACGCGCCGACCATCTCCGACGCCGATTTCGACCGGCAGTTGCGGGAGCTGGCGGCGCTGGAGGAGCGGTTCCCGGCGCTGCGCACCCCCGAGTCGCCGACCCAGCGGGTCGGCGGCACCTTCTCCACCGACTTCACCCCGGTCGCCCACGCCGAGCGGATGCTCTCCCTCGACAACGCCTTCGCCGACGAGGAGCTGGCGGCCTGGGCCGAGCGGGTCGAGCGGGACGCGGGCGGGCCGGTGGCCTACCTGTGCGAGCTGAAGGTCGACGGGCTCGCCATCAACCTCACCTACGAGCGCGGGCGGCTGGTCCGGGCGGCGACCCGGGGCGACGGCCGCACGGGCGAGGACGTCACCGCCAACGTGCGCAGCATCGCCGGCGTGCCGGGCCAGCTCAGCACGTCGGCCGAGTTCCCCGACATCCCAGAGTTCGTGGAGGTGCGGGGCGAGATCTACTTCCCGGTGGCCGCCTTCGCCGATCTCAACGCCGGGCTGGTCGAGCAGGGCAAGGCCCCGTTCGCCAACCCGCGCAACGCCGCCGCCGGCAGCCTGCGCCAGAAGGATCCGCGGATCACCGCCTCCCGGCCGCTGCGCCTGGTGGTGCACGGCTTCGGTGCCCGCCGTGGCTTCCAGCCGGTGACGCAGTCCGAGTCCTACGCGGCCCTGAAGGCGTGGGGGCTGCCGACCAGCGACCGCTGGCGGGTGGTGCCCGACCTGGCCGGCGTCGCGGAATACATCGCCCACTACGCCGCGCACCGGCACGACGTCGAGCACGAGATCGACGGCGTGGTGGTCAAGGTCGACCCGGTCTCCATCCAGGGCAGGCTCGGCTCGACCAGCCGGGCGCCGCGCTGGGCGATCGCCTTCAAGTACCCGCCGGAGGAGGTGAACACGAAGCTGCTCGACATCGACGTCGAGGTCGGACGCACCGGCCGGGTCACGCCGCGGGCCGTGCTCCAGCCCGTCAAGGTGGCCGGCTCCACCGTCGCGTACGCCACCCTGCACAACGCGCGGGAGGTCGAGCGCAAGGGCGTCCTGATCGGCGACACCGTGGTGCTGCGCAAGGCCGGCGACGTGATCCCCGAGCTGCTCGGGCCGGTGGTCGACCTGCGCCCCGCCGACGCCCGGCCGTTCGTGATGCCCGCCACCTGCCCGGCCTGCGGCTCGCCGCTGGCGCCGGCGAAGGAGGCGGACGTCGACATCCGGTGCCCCAACTCCCGCACCTGCCCCGGGCAGCTGCGGGAGCGGGTTTACCACCTTGCCGGCCGCAAGGTGTTCGACATCGAGGCGCTCGGTCACAAGGGCGCGGCGGCGCTGCTCGACGCGCACGTCATCACCGACGAGGGCGACCTGTTCTCCCTCGACGAGAAGCAGCTCGCCCAGTCGCCCTTCTTCGTCAACAAGGACGGCACCCTCGGCAGCAACGCCCACAAGCTGCTGGACAACCTGGCCGTGGCGAAGGAACGCGACCTGTGGCGGGTGTTGGTGGGCCTGTCCATCCGGCACGTCGGCCCCACCGCCGCGCAGGCGCTCGCCCGGCACTTCCGCTCCGTCGAGGCGATCGACCGGGCCACCGAGGACGAGCTCTCCTCGGTCGACGGCGTCGGGCCGACGATCGCCGCGAGCATCCGGGAGTGGTTCGCCGTCGACTGGCACCGCGAGGTTGTTCGCAAGTGGAGCGAGGCCGGCGTACGGATGGCCGAGGAGGCCGTCGACGAGGGGCCACGCCCGCTGGAGGGGCTCACCGTCGTGGTGACCGGCACACTGGCCGGATTCAGCCGTGACCAGGCATCCGAGGCGATCCAGAGCCGGGGCGGCAAGGTGAGCGGGTCGGTCTCCAAGAAGACCTCCTTCGTGGTCGTGGGCGACAACCCGGGCTCCAAGGCGGACAAGGCGGCCAGCCTCAAGGTGCCCGTCCTCGACGAGGCGGGCTTCCAGGTGCTGTTGGACGAGGGCCCGGACGCGGCCCGGGAGGTCGCCCGCACCGACGAGTGACGGCGGGCCGGCGGGGAAGTCGCCGGGGCGTGGGGGCGGGCGCGCGGGGAAGCCGCCCGGGCGGGCGCTCGGGCGGACGGCCCGCGGTGTCGCCGGTGGGCGTCGCCGCGGGCGGCTTGCGGGGACTGGCCCGGATACCAACTTAATTACGACTACGACCGATTCGCGACTGTCGTGTCGGGCATTGCACCACCGAGGGCGTTTCATTGACGGCACGGCGTGCCGGCGGGTCACGCCTCGTGGATTGAGCCCCCCGGGAGGTGCGATGGAGGCCGCCGACCTGCGAAACTCCGTTCCGCCCGGCCGGGGACGCCCGTTCTTCGTCTTCGTCTGGTCGGTCGTCGCGCTGGCCGTGCTGTTCTGCGTACGCCCGCTGCTCGCCCTCCCGGAGGAGTTGCCGGAGCTGCCGGCGGCGTTCTGGGTGATGGCGGCCCTCGCCGTCGGCTGCGACGCGCGCCCGTTCGTGCCGCCCGGGCGCCGGCAGACCTCGGCGGTCTTCCCGTCCACCTGCTTCACCTTCGCGATCCTGCTCGGCTGGGGGTTCGGCCCGGCGGTCGCCGTGCAGGCGGTGGCCGTCGTCGTCTCGGGCTGGCGGATGGGGCACGCCCCCTGGCGCACGGCCTTCAACGCCGGCCAGTACGCCTGCGCCCTGGCCGCCGCGTACGTGGTCACCTGGCTCGGGCCCGGCGGCATCTTCGACGGCGGCCCGCTGCGCTGGACGGACGTGGCCGCCGTGGGCGGCGCGACGGTGGCCTGGTTCGCCGTCAACTACGCGCTGGTGAGCGCCGCCGTCCGGCTGCGCTTCGGCGACCGCTGGTGGCCCAGCCTGCGGCAGGGGCTGGGTTTCGAGCTGCTCTCCACCGGCTCGCTGCTGCTGCTCGCCCCGGTGTTGGTCGCCGCGGCCCGGGCCAGCGCGGCGCTGATCCCGCTGGTGCTGGTGCCGCTGTTCGCCGTCTACCGGATGGCCCGGCTCAGCGTGGAGCAGCAGCAACTGGCCTCACTGGACCCGCTCACCGGCCTGCCCAACCGCAAGGCGCTGCTGGCCGAGGTCGGCGAGCAGGTGCACCTGCACGCCGAACGGGTAACCCGCGGCGAGCCCGGTGCGCACCTGGCGCTGCTCCTGATCGACCTCGACCGGTTCAAGAACGTCAACGACGCCCTCGGGCACGCGGTGGGTGACCGGCTGCTGGTCGAGGTGAGCGCCCGGCTGACCGGTGTGGCCGGGGAGGACATGGTGGCTCGGCTGGGCGGGGACGAGTTCGCCATCGTGATGACCGGGCTGGCCGACGTCGGCGAGGCCCGGGACCTCGCCGACCGGGTGGTCCGCGCGCTGGCCGAGCCGGTGCCCCTGGACGGGCTGCCGCTCGACGTGGGCGGCTCCATCGGCATCGCGCTGTTCCCGGAACACGGCGAGGACTTCGCGACCCTGATGCGCCACGCCGACGTGGCGATGTACGACGCCAAGCACCGCAACGACACCGTGGCGGTCTACGCGGCCGAGTCGGACCACAACTCCGCCGAGCGGCTGGGCCTTCTCGCGGACCTGCGCCGGGTGCTGGAGTCGGGCCGCCCGGCCGGCGCGCCGGCGACGCGGGCCGGCCTCCCGTCTGAGGACGCCGCACGGGCCGGGCTCCCGGCGGGGGAAGGCGCGCCGGCCGGCCTACCGGCGGGGGAAGGCGCGCGGGCCGGGCTCCCGGGCGATTGCGGCGGGCCGCAGGGGGCGGCCGACCGGACCGTGGCCGGTGGGGTCCTGGCCGAGGGGGGCGGTGACCTCGCCGGCGTCAATGGTGCCGCCGCGACGGCACCGGCCACGCCGGCGATGGGCGCGCGGGGCGGGGACGGCGCGGAACTTCCGGCCGACGCGGCGGGTCTGCGCCCCGCCGCCGGATCCGGCCGCTGGCGGTTGCGCCGCCGCCGGCAGCGGACCGAGCCGCCGCACACCGACGAGTTGATCAACCGGATCGTCACCGCCGCCGACCCGATCCGCCGCCGGGCGGCGGCATCGCCCGAGACCGGCCCGGACCGGGGCGACGGCCCCGGCCGCCGCGAGCACGCCGGTCGGCCCGGCAGCGAGACCGGCGTCGGCGTACGCCGGCAGGGCACGACCGGCGACGGCGGCCGGCGCGGCGACCGCGACCCGGCGGGCCGGCGGGGTGGCCAGCAGGACGCGGCCCGACGGCGGGGCGCGGACCCCGGCCCGGCTCGGGGTCGGGACGCGGAGCTGGACCCGGCCGCCGACGCGGGCGAGATCACCATGTACTACCAGCCGCAGGTCGCGATCGCGACCGGTGAGGTGGTCGGCGTGGAGGCGCTGCTGCGCTGGCGGCACCCCCGCCGGGGGATGGTGGACCCGGAGGAGCTGATCCGGGTCGCCGAGCAGAGCGCGGTGATGCGGCTGCTGACCCGGCGGGTGGTGGACGACGTGGTGGAACAGCTCGCCAAGTGGTCGGCCGCCGGGATCGCCGTGCCGGCGGCGCTCAACGTCAGCGTGCGGGACCTGCACACCGGCGAGATCGCCGACCAGATCGCCGACCGGCTCGCCCGGTACGGCGTGCCGCCGCAGCGGCTGCAACTGGAGATCACCGAGGGGGCGCTGATGGCCGACCCCCGCCGGGTGCTGGCCACCATCTCCCGCCTGCACCGGATCGGGGTGGGCATCGCGTTGGACGACTTCGGCACCGGGTACTCGTCGTTGCAGCACCTGCGTCGGCTGCCGCTGTCCGAGGTGAAGGTGGACCGCTCCTTCGTGCTGGGGATGGCCGAGGACGCCGACGACGCGGCGATCGTGCGGTCGACGATCGAGCTGGCCAAGGCGCTCGGGCTGCGGGTGGTCGCCGAGGGCGTGGAGGACGAGCGCACCTGGCGCATGCTGCACGCCGCCGGCTGCGACGCCGCGCAGGGCTGGTTCTACGCCCGGCCGATGCCGGCCGAGGAACTCGTCGCCTGGCTGGCCCGCTACCGCCCGGTCCGCCCGACCCCCAGCCCCGACACGGAGATCCCCCGCCGGCACGCCCGCTGAGCCCACCGCCCGCCGAGCCCGTCGCCGGGATGCCTCCCACCGGGCGGCGGCCCGGCGCGCCGCGCCCATAGGGGGAGTCGGGGACGCGCCGCCGGGACGGAACAATAGACTCGCTCCGGTCACCGCGCGTCACGCACATCGCCGCGCGGCCGGCACCGGCCCGACCGGCAACACCGTCACGAAGGGGGCACCGATGGCCGCCATCTCCCGCGAGGAGGTCGCGCACCTGGCGCGACTGTCGCGGCTCGCCGTCACGGAGGAGGAGCTGGACACCTTCGCCGGCCAGCTCGACGTGATCCTCCAGGCGGTCGCGCAGGTCGGCGAGGTCACCGCGGCGGACATCCCGCCGACCTCGCACTCGGTGCCGCTGACCAACGTCCTGCGGGACGACGTCGTGGTGCCCGGGCTGACCCCGGAGGAGGCGCTGTCGGGCGCGCCCGACGCCGAGGAGCAGCGGTTCCGCGTACCGCGGATCCTGGACGAGGATGTGGCGTCATGAGCGAGCGGATCACCAGGCCCGGTGTGTCCGGCGCGCAGGACGCCGGTGAGCGAAGCGAGGCGGCGGCATGAGTGACCTGACCAGACTGACCGCGACGGAGATCGCGGGGCTCGTCGCCGCCGGCGAGACCTCCGCCGTCGAGGTCACGCGGGCGCACCTGGACCGGATCGCCGCCGTGGACGACCGGGTGCACGCGTTCCTGCACGTCGACAGCGAGGGCGCGCTCGCCGCCGCCCGCGAGGTGGACGCCCGCCGCGCCGCCGGCGAGGAGCTGGGCCCGCTGGCCGGCGTGCCGGTCGCGGTGAAGGACGTGCTGACCACCAAGGGCGTGCCGACCACCGTCGGGTCGAAGATCCTGGAGGGCTGGCGCCCGCCGTACGACTCGACGATCGTGCAGCGGCTGCGCGCCGCCGGCACGGTGATGCTCGGCAAGACCAACATGGACGAGTTCGCCATGGGCTCCTCCACCGAGTACTCGGCGTACGGCCCGACGCACAACCCGTGGGACCTGAGCCGCATCCCGGGCGGCTCCGGCGGCGGCAGCGCCGCGGCCCTCGCGGCGTACGAGGCGCCGCTGGCGATCGGTTCCGACACCGGCGGCTCGATCCGCCAGCCCGGCGCGGTCACCGGCACCGTCGGCGCGAAGCCGACCTACGGCGGCACCTCCCGCTACGGCCTGGTGGCGTTCTCCTCCTCGCTGGACACCCCCGGCCCCTGCGCCCGTACGGTGCTGGACGCCGCGCTGCTGCACGAGGTGATCGGCGGGCACGACCCGCGCGACTCCACCTCCATCCCGCAGCCGGTGCCGGACGTGGTGGCCGCCGCGAGGCGGGGTGCGACCGGTGACCTGACCGGTGTGAAGCTCGGCATCGTCACCCAGTTCACCGGCGAGGGCGCCGAGCCCGGCGTGCTGGCCGCGTTCCGCGAGTCGGTCGACGCGCTGACCAAGATGGGCGCCGAGATCGTCGAGGTGTCCTGCCCGAACTTCGCGTACGCGCTGCCGGCGTACTACCTGATCGCCCCGAGCGAGTGCTCCTCCAACCTGGCCCGGTTCGACGGCGTCCGGTTCGGCCTGCGGGTCGGCGACGACGGCAACCGGTCGCTGGAGGAGGTCATGTCGCTGACCCGGGAGGCCGGCTTCGGCGCCGAGGTCAAGCGCCGGATCATGATCGGCACGTACGCGCTCTCGTCGGGCTACTACGACGCCTACTACGGGCAGGCGCAGAAGGTCCGGACCCTGATCACCCGGGACTTCACGGCGGCGTTCGAGCAGGTCGACGCGCTGATCTCGCCGACCACCCCGTTCGTGGCGTTCCCGATCGGGGCGCGCACCTCCGACCCGTACCAGATGTACCTGGCCGACCTGTTCACCATCCCGACCAACCTGTACGGCGGGCCGGGCATCTCGGTGCCGTGCGGGCTCTCCGACGGGCTGCCGGTCGGCTTCCAGATCATGGCCCCGACCATGGCCGACGACCGGATGTACCGGGTCGCCGCGGCGCTGGAGAGCGCGGTCGGCACGTTCACCCCACCGGCACTGTGAGGCAGGAGCTCAGATGACGACGACACTGCCCGCGTACGACGAGGTCGTCGCGCGCTACGAACCGGTGATCGGCCTGGAGACCCACGTCGAGCTGGGCACGAACACCAAGATGTTCTGCGGCTGCCCGACCGACTTCGGTGGCGCGCCGAACACCCGGGTCTGCCCGGTCTGCCTGGGTCTGCCCGGCTCGCTGCCGGTGGCCAACAGGGCCGCCATCGAGGCGACGATCCGGATCGGCCTGGCGCTGAACTGCTCGATCGCCGAGTGGTGCCGGTTCGCCCGGAAGAACTACTTCTACCCGGACATGCCGAAGGACTTCCAGATCAGCCAGTACGACGAGCCGCTGTGCTTCGAGGGCTACCTGGACGTCGAGGTGAACGGCGAGCTGGTGCGGATCGGCATCGAGCGGGTGCACCTGGAGGAGGACACCGGCAAGACGCTGCACGTCGGCGGCACCACCGGGCGCATCCACGGCGCCACCGAGTCGCTGGTCGACTACAACCGGGCCGGCATCCCGCTGGTGGAGATCGTCACCAAGCCGGTCCCCGGCACCGGCGCGTTGGCCCCCGAGGTGGCCCGCGCGTACGTCACCGAGCTGCGCGACGTGATCCGCTCGCTGGGCGTCTCCGACGTGCGGATGGAGGAGGGGTCGCTGCGCTGCGACGTCAACACCTCCCTCAACCTGCCCGGCGAGGAGTGGGGCACCCGGACGGAGACCAAGAACGTCAACTCGCTGCGGTCGGTCGAGCGGGCGGTCCGGTCGGAGATCATCCGGCAGGCGTCCGTGCTCGACGCGGGCGGCCGGATCACCCAGGAGACCCGGCACTTCCACGAGGACACCGGCGACACCACGCCGGGCCGGTCCAAGGAGACGGCGACCGACTACCGCTACTTCCCGGAGCCGGACCTGGTGCCGCTCGCGCCGGACACCGCCTGGGTCGCCGAGCTGAAGGCCGCCCTGCCCGAGCTGCCCCGGCTGCACCGCCGCCGGCTCCAGGAGCAGTGGGGCCTGTCGGACGCGGACATGCAGTCCGTGCTCAACGCCGGCGCGGTCGAGCTGATCGAGCAGACCGTCGCCGCCGGCGCGTCCCCGGCCGCGGCCCGCAAGTGGTGGCTGGGCGAGCTGTCCCGGCGCGCCAACGAGACCGGCGAGGAGCTGGCCGACGTCGGGGCCACCCCGGCGCAGGTCGCCGAGCTGCAGGGCCTGGTCGACGCCGGCAAGCTCAACGACAAGCTGGCCCGCAGCGTCCTGGAGGGCGTGGTGGCCGGCGAGGGCTCGCCGACCGAGATCATGACCAATCGGGGCCTGGAGGTCGTCTCCGACACCGGCGCGCTCACCGCCGCCGTGGACGAGGCGATCGCGGCCAACCCGGACATCGCCGAGAAGGTGCGCAGCGGCAAGGTCGCCGCGGCCGGCGCACTGGTCGGCGCGGTCATGAAGACCACCCGCGGCCAGGCCGACGCCAAGACCGTCCGCGAGCTGATCCTCTCCCGCCTCGGCGCCTGACCTGCAAGAAAGGGCATCTTCCTGACGCCTCTTGGACAGGAAGTGTCCTGCCCTGCACCTTCCGAGCCGCCGCGCACGCCCGTCGTGCGCGGCGGCCCCGTACCCGCGCAACCCCCGCCCACCCCCGACCGGCCGTCAACGGTGACGTCCGGACCCCTGGAGTCGACCGTGAACCGAACCGACCTCGACGTCCTCGACGAGATCCAGCGGCGGGTGCTCTGGCTCGCCACCCGGATCGTCGACGCGGCCAACCACGACCGCGACACCGGCGACGGGGTGAAGGTGGGTGGGCACCAGGCGTCCAGCGCCTCGCTGGTCACCGCGATGACGGCGCTGTGGTTCGCGCACCTGGACGCCGAGGACCGGGTGGCGGTCAAGCCGCACGCCTCGCCGGTGTTCCACGCCATCCAGTACCTGCTCGGCAACCTGGACCGGTCGTACCTGACGACGCTGCGGGCCCGGGGTGGGCTCCAGTCGTACCCGTCGCGTACCAAGGACCCGGACGAGGTGGACTTCTCCACCGGTTCCGTCGGGCTCGGCGCGGCGGCGCCGCTCTTCGCCGCCGCGACGCGGCGCTACGTCGACGCGCACTTCGGCGCCCGCCCGCACTCCCGGTTCGTCGCGCTGATCGGCGACGCCGAACTGGACGAGGGCAACATCTGGGAGGCGGTCGCCGATCCGGCCACCACCGGCCTGGGCAACGTGATGTGGCTGGTCGACTTCAACCGGCAGTCGCTCGACCGGGTGGTGCCCGGGGTGCGGATCAACCAGTGGCGGGGCCAGTTCGAGGCCGCCGGCTGGCACGTGGTCGAGGTCAAGTACGGCCGCCGGCTCGCCGAGGCGTACGCCCGGCCGGGCGGTGAGCGGCTGCGCGACTGGATCGACGCGATGCCGAACGAGCAGTACCAGTCGCTGTTCGGGCTCGCCGGGCCGGCGCTGCGCAAGCAGTTCCTCGACGGCGCGCCCGACGGGATCGAGGCGTTCATCGCCGACATCGGCGACGACGAGCTGGGGCCGCTGGTCACCGACCTGGGCGGGCACGACATGGCGGCGATGCTCGACGCGTACGCCCAGTGCGACGCCGTCACCGACCGGCCCAGCGTGGTGTTCGCGTACACGGTGAAGGGGTGGGGGCTGCCGATCGCCGGCAACCCGCGCAACCACTCGGCGCTGCTCACCACGGAGCAGGTCGCCGCGCTGCGCGCCGCGTACGGCCTGACGCCGGGGACCGAGTGGGATCGCCTCGACCCGGCGTCCCCGGCCGGCATCCGCGCCAGCGAGCGCCGGGAGGCGCTGTCCCGCGCGCCCCGCGAGCGGGCGCTGGGCGTCACCGTCCCGGAGACCACGCGGGTACGCGCCAACAAGCCCATCTCGACGCAGGAGGTCTTCGGCCGGGTGCTGGTCGAGTTGGCCCGCAACCCCGAGGTCGGCCGCTACCTGGTCACCACCGCGCCGGACGTGGCGACCTCCACGAACCTCGCCGGGTTCATCAACAAGACCGGCGTCTTCGCGCCCACCGAGCAGCGTTCCTGGACCGAGGACCGGATGCTGCGCTGGACGGAGAGCCCCGCCGGCCAGCACATCGAGCTGGGCATCTCGGAGATGAACCTGTTCCTCCTGCTCGGCCAGCTCGGCCTGTCGTGGGACCTGTCGGCCCAGCCGCTACTGCCGGTCGGCACGGTCTACGACCCGTTCGTGCTGCGCGGGCTCGACGCGTTCCTCTATGGCACCTACTCCGGCTCCCGGTTCGTGGTCGCCGGCACCCCGTCGGGCATCACCCTCGCCCCCGAGGGCGGTGCGCACCAGTCGACCATCACCGCCTCGGTCGGCCTGGAACTGCCGGGGGTGACGTTCCTCGAACCCGCGTACGCGGCCACGCTGGACTGGCTGCTCTGCGACGCGCTGGGCCAGATCGCCGGCGGGTCGGCCCCGTCGGCGACGGCCGCGCCGGCCGAGGACGGCGCGTACTACTTCCGGCTCAGCACCCGCCCGATCGACCAGGCGCCCTTCGAGGCGGCCCGGGCCCGGCTAGGCGACGCGGTGCTGCGCCGGCAGGCGGTCGCCGGGGCGTACCGCCTGGTGGACGCCCACCAGGCGTACCCGCACCTGGCCGACGCCCCGGTCGTGCAGCTCGCCGCCTCCGGCGCGGTGCTGCCGGAGGTGCTCGTCGCGGCGGCGGAGCTGGCCGAGGAGGGCATCGCCGCGCACGTCGTCGACGTCACCTCGCTGGACCGGCTCTACCGGGCCTGGCAGCGCACCCTGCGCCAGGGCGTCCGCACGGCGACCGTGCCGAGCGTGCCCGGCGCGCTGCGCTCGGCGTTCGCCGACCGGGTGCCGGTGGTGACCGTGCACGACGCCGCCTCGCACGCGATGGCGTGGCTCGGCTCGGCGGTCGGCGCCCCGGCGGTGCCGCTCGGGGTGGACGAGTTCGGCCAGTCCGGCAGCGTCCACGAGCTGTACGAGCTGCACGACCTGCTGCCCGGCAGCATCGTCAACGCCGCCCTCGCCGCCCTGTCCCTGCGCTGAGCCGGCCCGGGTCGGGTGTCGCGCGGGCGGTCGTCCGGCACCCGGCCCGGCGGGTCAGCGGGTCGGGGTGGGGGTGACGGGGGCCGGGACGCCCGCCTTCGGGGCCTCCACGATGTGCCGCTCCAGGTTCACCTGCGCCTGGCCGGTGCCGCCCACGGTGATGTCGTCGTACGCCTGGAGCAGCTTGTCCTTGTCGAAGTAGAGGACGCTCATCGACAGCGGGGTGGGCTTTTCGCCCTCCAGTCCGCGCAGCCCGGCGCCGCCCGTGGAGCCCTGCACCAGCAGCTGGGTCGGCATCTGCCCGGGCACCTCCGGCAGCTTCGACACCTGCCGGCTGTGGGTGTGCCCGGCGAGCACCAGCGGGCAGGTGCCCGACAGCGGGCCGGCCGAGGCCGGGTCGTGCACCAGCGCGATGTTCACCGGCTGCGGCGAGCTGCGCACCGTGGCGGCGAGCTGGTCGCCGGCGCCGATCACCTGGTCGGCGACCTGCTTGGTGAGGCCGCTGCCCGCCGGCGAGGTGTTCTTGTCGGGCGTGAATCGCGGGTCGCCGATGCCGGCGATGGTCAGCCCGGCGACCGTGGTGGTGGTGTTGTTGAGGACGATCGCGTTCGGCTGGCGGGCCACCGCCGCCGCCGTCCGGCCCGAGTCGTGGTTGCCGCGGATGAAGACGTACGGCTTCTTGAGCAGGCCGATCGAGCCGACGAACGAGGCCTCCGGCTCGCTGCCCCAGTCGGTCATGTCTCCGGTATCGATCACCACGTCGATGCCGAACTGCTCCACGACGGTGCGGATGAGCTGCCAGCCGGTCGGGTTGAGGTGCATGTCGGAGACGTGCAGCACCCGCGTCGTGCCGGGGGCCGGCTCGTAGACCGGCAGCGACGACACGGTGGTGTAGAGCTGGCTGACGTTGCCGACGATGTGCTGGAGCTGCTCGGCGTAGCGGGTGTAGTCGTTGGCGATCCGGCGGGCGTCGCCGACGATCGCGGGGGCGTTGACCAGCAGCCCCTCGTAGCGCGGCTCCTCGATGGCCTGCGGTCGCATGGTCGCCGCGGCGGTGCCGAGGCCGCCGGCGGTGATCACCAGCGCCAGCCCGCCGGCCCAGGCCGCCCGGCGGGCGTCGCGGAAGACCAGCAGGGCCAGCAGCAGGGTCACCAGCACGGCCGACGCGAGCGTACGCAGACCGAGCCGCATCACCCCCTCGCGGACGTCGTCGACGGCGGTCTGGCTCGCCCGGTTGATGCTGGCCGGGTCGTCGATCAGCGCCTGGACGCGGCTCTGGTCCAGCGCGCCCAGCTCGACCGTCAGGTGCGTCGGCCCGTCGTGGCTGTCGAGCAGCAAGGCGCCCAGCGGCGGGATGTCGACGGTGGTGCTGCCGCTGACGGCCGGGGCCACCGTGAGGTCCGCCTGGAACGGGCCGATGTCGGTGCTCACCCGCCCGCCGGCGAGCACGCCGACGACCACCCCGACCAGGGTGACGACCAGGACCGCCAGCGTCACCCCGGCCGCACGGAGCGCGCGCCGGCCGGCCCGGTCGCGGTCGCCCCGGCGGGCACCACCGGTCACCGGGGCGTCCTCGTCCCGGTGCTCGTGCTGCTCGTTCTCCTGCCCGTCCATGTTGAGATTCTGACCTGCCCAGTGAGGGATCTTGGTAAACCCGGCGGAGCCCGTCGGGTCAGCTCCGGCCGGCGCCGCCGTCGGCGAAGACCAGACGCAGCAGCCGGTCGTCCTCGGGCGCGGGGTCGCCCCGCCCGTCGTGGTTGGAGGTGCTCACCCAGATCGAGCCGTCGGGCGCGGCGGCCACGGCCCGCAGCCGCCCGAACCGCCCGGTCAGCAGCTCGCGCGGCTGGCCGAGCACCGTGCCGGTGTCGGTCAGCTCGACCAGCCACAGCCGCTCGCCGCGCAGGCACGCGGTGACCAGCAGCCGGTCCGCGGCGGTCAGCCCGGAGCAGGAGGCGTCCGACGTCGGCCACTGGGTGATCGGGTTGACGTAGCGCTTGTCGTCGTCGCGCCCCTCGACCTGCGGCCAGCCGTAGTTGCGCCCCTTGGTGACCTGGTTGATCTCGTCCCAGGTGTTCTGGCCGAATTCGACGGCGTACATCCGCTTGCCCGGGTCCCAGGCGAGCCCCTGGACGTTGCGGTGGCCGAGGGACCACACCGGGGATTTCGGGAACGGGTTGCCGGGCGCGGGCTTGCCGTCCTTGGTGATCCGCAGGATCTTCCCGCCGAGGCGCTTGACGTCCTGCGCCTGCGGCCGGTCGCCGGCGTCGCCGGTGCTCGCGTAGAGCAGGCCGTCCGGGCCGAAGGCGAGGCCGCCACCGTTGTGGATGCCCGCCTTGGGGATGCCGGTGAGGATCGGGGTGGGCGTGCCGCCGAGCTCCAGCCGGGCGATCCGGTTGTCGCGCTGCGTCGTGTAGTAGACGAAGACCGACTTGTCGCGCTGGTAGTCGGGGGAGACGGCGATGCCCATCAGCCCGCCCTCGCCGGACGCGGCCACGTCGGGGACGGTCTGCACCGGGGTGACCTTCAGCCCGTCGGGCCCCGACTCGGGGCCGACCCGCAGGATCCGGCCGCTGTCCCGCTCGGTGACCAGCGCGGCGCCGTCGGGCAGGAAGGCGATGCCCCACGGCACCCGCAGGCCCCTGGCCAGCACGGTGGTGACCACCTCACTGCCGGCGCCGCCGGCGCTCGCCGTCGTCGAGGGGGTCGGGAAGGTCGGCGGCTCGCCGGCCGGGTCCGGCTCGGGCTCGCCGAAGCTGCAACCGGCGGTCGCGAGCAGCAGCGCCGCGCACGACGCCGCCAGGGCCGCCCGGAGGCGGCGGGTGCGAGGGTACGGGGGACGGGCGCTCACCCGGCCCAGGGTAGTCCGCCGGGGCGCCGTACCGGGGCCGACGGATCGGACCGGGTGCCGCGATCCGCCCCGCCCGGCCGGCGGCCCGGCCGGGGGCCTATCGTCGGCGGGCGTGAAGGTATGGATCCCGCACGAGTCCGGCCGCGCGCTCCTCGGGGAGCTGCCCCGGGACGTCACCGTCGAGGTGGTCGAGGACCCCGCCCGGCTCCCCTCGGAGGCGGCCGGCGTCCGGTTCTGGGTGCCGCCGTTCCTGGCCGGCGGCGACGCCACCGCGCTGCTGGGCGAGCTGCCCGACCTGGCGGTGGTGCAGCTCCTCTCCGCCGGGGCGGACGCCTGGGCCGGCCGGATCCCGGCGGGGGTGACGCTCTGCGACGCCCGGGGCGTGCACGATCCGTCCACCGCCGAGTGGGTGGTCGCGGCGATCCTGTCCCAGCTGCGGGCCTTCCCGGCCCTGGCCCGGGCGCAGGCCCGGCGCGAGTGGGCCTACGGGGAGGTGGCCCCCACCGACGAGTTGGCCGGCAAGCGGGTGCTGATCGTCGGGGCGGGCTCGATCGGCGCGGCGGTGCGGGACCGGCTCGCGCCGTTCGAGGTGAGCTTCACCCTGGTGGCCCGGACCGCCCGCCCGGAGCAGGGGGTGCACGGTGTCGAGGAGCTGCCGGGCCTGCTGCCCGAGGCCGACGTGGTGGTGTTGCTGGTGCCGCTGACCGAGCAGACCCGGGGGCTGGTCGACGAGAAGTTCCTCGCGGCGATGCGGGACGGCGCGCTGCTGGTGAACGCCGCACGCGGGCCGGTGGCCCGCACCGAGGCGCTCGTCGCCGAGCTGCGGACCGGCCGGATCTCGGCCGCGCTGGACGTCACCGACCCGGAGCCGCTGCCCGCCGACCACCCGCTGTGGGCGATGCCGAACGTGCTGCTCACCCCGCACGTGGCGGGCTCGGTGCGCGGCCTGCTGCCGCGGGCGTACCGGCTGGTCGGGGAACAGGTCCGGCGGTTCGCGGCCGGCGAGCCGCTGGTCAACGAGGTCGTGGACGGCTACTGACCGGCGTCGGCGTGGCGGGTCAGCCGGCCGCGTCGGGCAGGGTCTGGCCGGTGGCCTCGACCAGCCGCGGCAGGTCGGCGCCGCGGACGGCCGGCAGCAGCACCGCCTGGCCGTCGTCGAGTCGGGCCACCGCCCGGCCCCGTGCGTCCGGGGCCAGCTCCACGACCCGGTCCCAGCTGATCCGGCGCTGCCCGACCAGCGCCCGCAGGCGCAGCTCGCGGGCGTCCACGTCGGTGCCGGCCCGCCACGCCCAGACCCCGACGGCGAGCGGGACGAGCAGCACCGGCAGCAGGTACCACCGGGCACCGGCCAGCGGCAGGGCGCCGATGAAGGCGATGATCGCGGCGGCCAGGATCGCCTGGTTGTGCCGGAAGCGGACGGTGCCGGAGCTGCTCACCCCCCGATGATCCCACCCCCGCCGCCCCCGGTACGCGCCGGGCGGCGCGGGCTCCACCCGACGGCTGGCAGTGACGAGGGCCACTGTCGCCTCGGCGTCACCGCGTGCCTGCGCGCTCGTTGGCGATAGATGGGCAGCGGACCCACCTCGTTCCGGCGCCCCGCACCGCCGCACCGCCCGTGCCCCCTCACGAAGGCGACCGCCGTGCCCCTCGCGTACTCGTCCCACGCCATCGCCCGCCGTCCGGCCGTGCCGGAGACCCTCGTCCTCGTCGCCGTCGCGCTGCTTCTGCTCGCCGGCGCGACCGGCCGGATGCCGGCCCCGGCCGTCGTGGCGCTGGCGGGCGCCGCCGGCTCCGCGCTGGCCGGCGCGCGGCTGTCCCGGCTGGCCGCCGGCCCGCCCACGCCGGCGCCCAGCCGTTCCCGGGCGGCCCGCCGCCGCACGGCGCTGCCCCGTCGCGTCGCCGTGCTGCTCGACGCCGCCGTGGTGACGGCGGGGCTGGCCGCCGCCGTCCTCCCGCTCGCCGACCCCCGCCACCGGCCCGCCGTCGCCGTGGCGGGGCTGGTCGTCGCCGCCCCGCTCTTCGCCGCCGGGCTGCCTTCGCAGGCGCGGACGCCGCACCCGGCCGCCCGGGTCCGGCTGCGGCGGGCCCTCGACGCGACCGCCGCCGGCCTCGGGTTGGTCCTCGCCGGTTGGCTGCTGCTGCCCCGCGACCGCCTCGACCCGCCGGCCCGGCTCGCGGCGGCGGTGGCCCTCGGCGGGCTCGCGATCGCGGTGCTCACGGCGCTGACCGGGCCGCACCGGCGCTCCGGCGCCGCCTGGTGCCGGGGCGGCGCGGCGCTCACCCTGCTCGGGTTGGTGGCGCTGGCCGCGCTTCCGGTCGGGGCGTCGCCGGTCCGGGCGGCGCTGCTGGCCGTACCCCCGCTGGTGGGCGGGGTGCTGCTGACCGCGGCGGGGGCGTGGCGGGCGGCCCGGCCGCAGCCCGACCCGCCGGCCCTGCCCACCCTCGTGTGGCCCCGGGCGGTGGTCCCGGCCGCCGCGGCCGTGGCGGCCACCGGCTGGGAACTCCGCTCCGACGGGCCGCCGGACCTCACCGCCGTGCTGCTCGCGCTCGCGGTCGCGCCGCCGCTCGTGCTCCGCGACCTGCTCCGGGCGGGCGAACCGCCGCCGCCGGCCCCCGCCCCGCCGGCCCGTGCGGAGGCGCCGGCGCACGCCGATGCCGCGGCGACCTGCGCCGAGGCGGCGCCGGCCCGCGTCGACACCATGCCGACCTGCGCCGAGGTGCCGGCGGCCTGGCCCCGCTCGCCCGGGACCGGCCGGGCCGGCGGGCCGGCGGGCCGCGCCGAGCTGCTGCGGGCCCTCGCCGCGCCGCGGGAAGCGCGGTCTCCCTGCGGCGCGTTGCTCGTCGTCGACCTGCACGCCCCCGGCGCCGCCGCGGAGGGGCCCGGCCACGCCACCCGGGAGGCCGTGACGGCCGAGGTCGCCCGTCGCGCCCGCTCCGTCGTCGGCCCCGGTGACCTGCTCGCCGACCTCACCGCCGCCGGCTTCGCGGTGGTCACCGGGACCGGCCCCGTGCTGGCGTACGCGCTGGGCACCCGGCTGCTCGCCGCGCTCACCCAGCCCTACCAGGTGCCGGGCGGGGTGCTGCGGCTGCGGGCCAGCATCGGGCTGGCCGAGGTCGCCGGCACCGCCCCGGAGGACCTGCTGCGCCAGGCCGACCTGGCCCGGCGGCGGGCCGTGCAGCTCGGCCGGGACCGGGTCGAGTGGTACGACGCCTACCTGGAGGAGCAGCTCGTCCGCCGGCTGGACCTGGAGCGGGAGCTGCCCGGGGCGGTCGCCCGGGGCGAGTTGGACCTCGTCTACCAGCCGGTGCTCGACCTGGCCGACCGGCAGCCCGTCGGCACGGAGGCGCTGCTGCGCTGGCGCAGCCCGGTCCTCGGCACGGTGCTTCCGGCCGAGTTCCTGCCGGTGGCCGAGGACCTCGACATCGTGGGCGAGCTGGGCTGCTGGGTGCTGGACCGGGCCTGCCGGCAGCTCGCCGCGTGGTCGGCGGGGAGCCGGCAGCTCTGGATGGCGGTCAACGTGACCGTCCGGGAGTTGGCCGCGCCCGACTTCGTGCCCCGCACGGCGGCCGTGCTGGACGCGTACGGGGTGCCGCCCGACCGCCTGGTGGTCGAGGTGGCGGAGCCGAGGGTGGCCGGCGAGCTGCCGACCGTGGTGTCCCGGCTGGCCGGGCTCCGTTCGCTGGGCATCCGCACCGCGCTGGACGACTTCCGGGCCGAGCACGCCTCGCTCGCCCAGCTCCGCCGGCTGCCGATCGACCTGCTCAAGGTCGGCCCGCAGCTGGTGGACCCGGCGGACCCGCAGCGCCCGCTGATCGACGTGGTGGTGGCCGTGGGGGACCGGTTGGGGTTGGACATCGTGGTGGAGGAGCTGGAGGTGCCGAGCCTGGTCGACGGCGCGCGCCGGGCCGGCTGCCGGTACGGGCAGGGCTTCGCGCTGGCCCGCCCGGCCACCGCGGAGCGGGTGGAGGCGTACTTCGAGGAGTTCCCGTCGGCGTCGCGCTGACCCGATCTCGTGCCTGGTTGACTCTGCCACCGGATCAGAGTCGCTCGTAGCCGCGTGGCGTGCTTGCCGTACGCCGGGATGTCCGGCCGAGTGCGGTCAGCGTCGGGTGCACCAACCGGCAGAGCGGCGAGTCGTCCCAGGCCACGATGACAGGTCGGCCGGCACGGCGAGCCCCATCTCATGGGCCACCGACAGGGCCGCTATCGCCGTGAACGACGGCCCGACCCGATGGCGGGCGACCGTGGGCGGTGACATGGTCGACCCTGGCCGGTGAGCCGCGGGCCAAGACACGCTGGACCTGGACGCCCCTGCGTACGCGTAGATCGAGCTGGCGCTGTCGGCGGAGCTGACACGGCCGGAGGAGGCCCGGCGCGAACTGCTGGCGGGCGAGGCGGCGCAGCGGGCGCTCTGGCTCTTCGCCGAGGACCGCGACGCCGATGGCCGGCGGCCGGCTACGGCGCGACGGTCGAGCCCGTCGACGGCGGGCAGCGGGTCCGGGTCACCCGCCCGGACGATCCTGCGCGACCTGACCATCTTCCCGGACCGGCTCGACCCGGCGGCCGAGTCGGCGAGGCGCTGGTGACCCTGCTGCCCGGGAGTCGGCGACGTTCACCGTGAGCTGCGACGCCGCTGCACCCGGCGGCACTGACCAGCCGTCCGGTGCTGCACTGTCAACGACCTGGCCGGCTGACCGGGCACGCCCGCCGTGCCACGATCTCCCTTCCGGCTCCGACTCGACGAAGCGAGCAGTGACACCATGAGAGACAGCGACGACCGTAGCCCGCAAACCGTCGCGGAGCTCGCCGAACAGCTTCGCAGGTTCGCCGAGGACCGGGAGTGGCAGCAGTTCCACACGCCGAAGAACCTGGCGATGGCGTTGGCCGGTGAGGTCGGTGAACTGCTGGCGGAGTTGCAGTGGCTCACGCCGGAGGAGTCGGTCCGGTTGATGACCGATCCGGGATTGGCTGGCCGGGTGCGCGCCGAGATCGGGGACGTCATGATCTACCTGACCCGGATGGCCGACGTGCTTGGGATCGACCTGGTTCGGGCGGCGGACGACAAGCTGGCGGAGGTGGCTCAGCGGTACCCGGCGGACCGCACGCGCGGCTCGGCCGCGAAGCGCCGCCCGTGATAGGCCCAGATTGATCTTCTGGATAGGGTTCGGGTGGAAGGCGATCCGACGGGCTTCCGGAAGCACGGACATGCCCCCATTCGCGTGAACGCTTCGTGCTGCCTGGAGGGTGCTTCCATGTCGGCGTACCGCACGTCTGCTGCTGGACTGTTGTGCCTCGCCAGCGAGGGCACACTGGTCGACGTGCTGGCCGAGCGGGCCCGGAACAGCGGTCACGGAGTGGCTCCTGCTGAGAAGCGGGCCTGGGCGCGAAGTCTGCCCGTGCTCGCACAGGACCTTGTCGACGCCGGCCTGGCCCAGATGGAGGTGCTGGTCGAGTACCAGCTTCCGCTGACCAGCCGGCGCGTCGACGTGGTGCTGGCGGGGGTCGACCCGCGCACCGGGGACGACTCCTACCTGGTGGTCGAGCTGAAGCAATGGAGCTATGCCACGGCCTACGAGGGTTCGGACACCCTGGTGGCCGTCGAGCATGTCCGGGGACCACGGCTGCACCCCGGTGTCCAGGTGGCTGACTACTGCCGCTATCTCAGCGACTTCCTGGGGATCCTCGGTCGGGAGCAGAAGCGCTTGGGTGGCGTCGCGTATCTACACAACGCGGTGGACCGGGACGTCGTCGACCTGCTCGACCGGCCGGCCACCGAGCAGAGCCGGATCTTCACCGGGCAACGTCGGGGGCAGTGGCTCGACTATCTGCGCAGCCGGTTCGCTCCGAACTCTGGAGCGGGCGCCGCGGATCGGTTCCTGACCAGCACCGTGCGTCCCAGCCGGCACCTGCTGGCGTACGCGGCTGCCGAACTGAAGGAACGCTCGCACTTCACCCTGTTGGACGAGCAGCACGTCGCGTACGAGTTGGTCATGCACGCGGTCGAGCGGGCCCGGACGGCGAACCACAAGCGGGCGGTGGTGGTAGCGGGTGGGCCGGGCAGTGGCAAGAGCGTCATCGCGCTGTCGGTTCTCGGCGAGCTGGCGAGACAGAACCGGTCTGTGCTTCATGCCACCGGCTCCCGGTCCTTCACCCAGACCCTGCGCCGCTACGCCGGCCGGGGGTCGAGCCGGCTGCAGAGCCTGTTCAAGTACTTCAACAGCTTCATGGAGGCAGACGCCAACGACATCGAGGTGCTGATCTGCGACGAGGCGCACCGGGTACGCGAGACCTCGGTGAATCGCTACACGCCGAAGGCGCGTCGCGACGTCGCCCGCCCACAGTTGGAGGAACTCGTCACCGTGGCCCGGGTGCCGGTCTTCCTCCTCGACGAGCATCAGGTCGTCAAGCCCGGTGAGCTGGGCAACGTCGAAGTCATCTCGGCGTTCGCCGAGAAGTTGGGCCTGGAGGTCGACGTCGTCTCGCTGCACGACCAGTTCCGCTGCGGCGGCAGTGAGGCGTATGAGCAGTGGGTCCTGGACCTGCTCGGCCTCGACGAAGGCGAGCCCACCGTCTGGGCGGGCGACGGCCGATTCGATGTGCGAATCGCCGAGTCGCCCCAGGAGATGGAGGACTATCTGGCCACGCGGCAGCTGAGCAGCGGCACGGCCAGGATGTCGGCCGGGTACTGCTGGTCGTGGAGCGATCCGAGGCCGGACGGCACGCTCGTGCCGGACGTGACGGTCGGGGGCTGGGCCAGGCCGTGGAACGTCAAGAGTGAACGTAGCGTCGGCGACGCCCCGGGCAGCGCCTACTGGGCCACCGACCCGAACGGGTTTGGGCAGGTCGGCTGTGTCTACACCGCCCAGGGCTTCGAGTACGACTGGTCCGGGGTGATCATCGGCCCAGACCTCGTGGCCAGGAGCGGGCGGCTGGTGACCCGCCGCGAGGAGTCCAGGGATCCCGCGTTCCGCAGCCGAAAATCGGTCAGCGACGAGGAGGCGGACCGGCTCATCCGCAACACCTACAAAGTGCTGCTGACCCGCGGGATGCGGGGCAGTGTGCTGTACGCGACGGACCCGGAGACCCGCGAGTACCTGCGCCAGTTGGTGCGGGTCGAGTGGGCCCCGGAGACCCGGTACGAGCCGGATGTGGACCGGTAGTCGCTGCGGCGTTGCGCTGGGTACAGTGACCGCTGGTCAGCGGAACGACGGGCTTCCTGCGAGGGACATGCCCCCACCGCACGAGATTCTTGTGCCTTGGGAGCCCGTCAGTGTCGGCGTACCAGACCACACCTGCCCAGATCCTGGAGTTGACCAAAGCAGGGCGATTGGTCGACGAAGTGTCCGCGCACCTGGTCGATGCCGGGTACTCGGTGGAGGAGCCCGAGCGGGAGTCGTGGCGCAGCAGTCTGCCTGTACTCGCCCGACACCTCTGCGAGCTGGGTTTCAGTGATCTTGACGCGCTGGTGGAATATCAGCTTCCCCGCAGCAGCCAACGGATCGACGTCATCCTGGCGGGTGCGGAACCGACGACCCTGCGACCGGCGTACCTCGTCCTGGAGTTGAAGCAGTGGAGTGAGGCGGAGCGGTACGACGAGGTTGGCTGCCTGCTGCGAGCACGGTGGACGTCGAAGCCGCTGCTGCACCCGTCGGTGCAGGTCGAGGCGTACTGCTCCTATCTGGTGGACCACCTCGAGCGGCTGCGGGAATGGCCGGAGGCGGTGCACGGCATGGCGTACTTGCACAACGCCACTGCAGACAGCATCCCCGATCGGCCGTTGCCCCGGACCTACCGCAACATGCTCTACACGCCGGACCGCGCGGAACGTCTCCCCGGTTACCTGGCCGCGAGGTTCTCCAGGGTCCGGGACGGGCGTGCCGCGCAGCGGTTGTTGACCAGCCCGGTGCGGCAGAGCGCACGTCTGCTGGCGACTGCAGCGGACGAGGTGGGCAACCGGGGGCATTTCGTCCTGCTCGACAAGCAGCGTGAGGCGTACGAGCTGGTCATGCGGGCGGTGCGGTGGGCCGACGCGGGTCGACGCAAGCGAGTAGTGATCGTCTCCGGCGGACCGGGCACCGGCAAGAGCGCCATCGCGCTCGACCTCTTCGCCGACCTGCTTCGGAAGGGGCGACAGGTCAACCATGCCACCGGCTCGAAGGCATTCACCCGGACCCTGCAGCTCTACGCCCGCGAGCAGCCGCTGCACCCGTCGCAACGGTCGGATCGGTTGTTCAAGTACTTCATGAACTTCACCACCGGCCGGAAGAACGGCCTCGACGTGCTGATCTGCGACGAGTCGCACCGGATCCGGGAGCGCACGACACGTGGCAACTGGCGCGCCCCCCGACCGCAGGTGCAGGAGTTGATCGACGCGGCGAAGGTGCCGGTCTTCCTTTTGGACGACCATCAGATCGTGCGACCGGACGAGGTGGGCAGCGTCGCCGCGATCAGGGAGGCGGCCGAGCGCCTGGACCTGGAGGTGGACGACGTCACCCTGGGCGCGCAGTTCCGGTGTGGCGGGAGCCCGCGCTACGAACGGTGGGTGCGCTGTCTGCTGGGGCTGGAGAACGCGGACCCGCACCGGTGGATTGGGGACGAGAACTTCCGGCTGGGACTGGCCAACTCGCCTGAGGAGATGGAATCGATCCTTCGGCACCGCAACGACCAGGGCGAGACGGCCAGGATCTCGGCGGGCTTCTGCTGGCCGTGGACGTTGCAGGCGCGGAACGGGCGGCTGGCGCCGGACGTCCGCATCGGCGCGTGGGCGCGCCCGTGGAACGCCTTCGAGGAACACCCGCCGCCCGGTATCCCGTCGAGTTCCTACTGGGCGACGGATCCCGGCGGCTTTCGCCAGATCGGCTGCATCTACACCGCTCAGGGATTCGAGTACCACTGGTCAGGAGTGATTCTGGGCCCCGACCTGGTAGTACGGGGCGGCCGGTTCGTCACCCGCGCCGGTGAGCTGCGTGATTCCAAGCTGGTGTCCCGCGACGGAAGAATCAAGGCGAAGAACCCCGACCGGTTGATCCGTAACGCGTACAAGGTGCTGCTCACCCGGGGATTGTTCGGCACTCTTCTCTACTCGGTCGATCCGGAGACACAGGAATTCCTGTCGCGGCTGATTCCTCCACCCCGTCGTCGTGGCCCGGTGGTGGCGCCGGGCGTGCGGCGGGTTGGCGACGAACGCGTGGGAGCCCAGCAGGAACTGTCGGATTTCCGACGGAAGAACTGACAGGGCGGCGTAGGGCGCCCGAATTCCCTGGTGAGGCGCCGAATCGGAGTGATCAATACCGCCTTCGTCGTCCGGTTCACTTGTCCTGACCTTCCGGCTATGGGCAGGAATCACAGTGGACGGTACCGTCCACCGGGCTGTAGGACGGTCTGGTTATCCGGGAGTGACACTGATGATCGGGCAGGAACGCGCAACGTGGCATGCGTGAGGGATCACCGCGCTGGGAGCAGATCAATCCGAGTGCGTACCCGCACGAGCAGGACGGCCTGCGCGAGTTCGCCTCCTACCTGCCGGACGCCGAGCCGTACCACGTCTGGGCCAACGTGGGCGGACCGTCCAACCCTGGTCGCGCTGCGCGGTCTGAGAGACCAGGCGAGCAGCCATGAGTAGGGGAGAGGACAACGTGCCGAGCCACAAGGACCTGGGCGGCATCTTCGACGGCTTCGAGGGATATCGCAGCGTGGAGCGTGCAGACCTGGACCGAGTGCTGCGGTCGGGCATCGTCGCGCTCGACACCAACCTGCTCCTGGATCTCTACCGCTACTCGAAGAGTGCCAGGGAACAGGTCTTCGCGGCTTTGGAAGCGGTACCCGCAGCCCTGTTCATGCCCGCGCAGGTACAGAAGGAGTTCTGGCGTAATCGGGATCAGGTCATCCGTGAGGTGATCGCTACCAACTCGGTGAGCGGCCTACGGGAGGCCAGAAAGAAGGCATCCGGGGAGCTTGCTTCCTGGGGCACCCGGACGATGTCAGAGAGCGAGGCCAAAGAACTCCATGACCTGTTGGACGCTGCGTTCAGGCAGGTGATCGCCCGGGTCGAGCAGGGTGGGAGTGGGCTCAACCTTCGGGCGGCGCTCAGGGACATCGCAGACGACCCGGTCCTCGGAAGGCTCGCTGCCCTGTTCCAGGGACGCGTTGGACGCCCCTTCACGGCGGAGCGACTGACCGAACTCGTGGCGGCCGGCCGACAGCGCTACGCCCGAAGGATTCCTCCGGGCTACATGGACGCGGACAAGCCTGGGCAGCAGGAGGAGGGCACGGGCGACTACCTGGTCTGGGAACAACTAATCCAGCGCGCGTCGGCCGAGGGCAAGGATCTCCTGTTTGTCACGCGTGACCGCAAGGAGGACTGGTGGCGGCTCGACGCGGCGCGGGAACCGATAGGGCCGCGTGTCGAGCTGATCAACGAGATGGCCGACCGAGCTGGCGTCCGTTTCTACATGGCCGTCCCCGAGGACTTTCTAGAGGCGGCATCCGAGGCGTTTGAGGTAGAGGTCAGCGAGAGCACGCTGGACACCACGGAGCGCTTGGCTGAGGAGCCTGAGCCCGACGGACCCGTGCCCTGGTCGCGGGAGCTGTTCGAGACGCTGCTGTCTCGGCTTGAGGAGTCCGGCTACCCGCTGCGCGCCACGGTGCTGCGTGAGGCAGCCCGGGACGCGAAGGGCTTCGTGCCAAGGCAGCGTGTCTACGAACTTGGCGAGTATCACGATGGGCGCCTTCTGGTCGGGTTCACCCGCCCGGTTATGGGGGCCATGCGCGATCTTGTTGCCACAGGAAGTCTTCCCGAAGGGCTGGAGCCTGCGCTGCGTGCCCACTACCTGCGGCCCGGCAAGGCAGAGGGCTTCGTCGTGCCCCGATCGGTGGTCGAGAGCATGGGCCGGGAGGAATGACGTTGGGAGACCGGAACGGGGATAACGTGTCCGTGCAGAGGGATGGCGGGCTGCCCCAGTTGGTGTTACAGCTGCGGGGCGGTGCCAAAAACCGGGGCCCGCAGAACTACGCGCATTCCGTCGAGCGGGGGATCCGGCTGGCGGACATCGCGGCAGAACTTGGTTCCGACCTGGCGGTCCTCGCCGCGCTCTACCCTGATGGCGTGGCTCGCTTCTGGGGATCCACGCCGACCAACCAGCTCAACAACTACAAGGCGCGTGCGCTGCGTGACCGGCGGGTCGGTGACGACGTGCTCTTCTACGCCGACACGGCGTTCTATTCGCGGGCCCGAATCCTGCACCTGCTGCACAACCCGGCTGCGGCGAGGCAGATCTGGGGGACGGACGACGACGGGCAGACCTGGGAACACATCATGGCGCTCGGGGACATCGAGCCCCTCGTACGGCCCGTTCCGGCGGGGCCGGTCCTGCGTCAGCTCGGGCTGGGCGTCCCGCTGCGGAGCCTCACCCTGGTAGGTGCCCCTGAATTCGCCATGATCACGCCGCTGCTGGCCGACGCGGGCATTACGCCGCGCACGCCCGTCGGCAGCCCTCCTCGGAAGATGACTCGTAAGCGGTTGTTCAAGGCATTGGATCGGCTCGTCGATGCCTGCCGAGGGCACGATCGAGACCCGTCCGTCCACGGCCTGCCCCTGACCGCGCTCTGGGCCATTGGGCGGATCGCTTCGGGCGAGCATCGCCCTGCCTCAGCGCAGGAACTCAAGTCCGGCCTGGAGCCCGTCCTTGAGCGGTATGGCGCGGCATCCGGAGACCAACCAGGCTCTGCGGAGCCCTTCTGGAGGTTGCGGGACAGCGGGCTGTGGGACATCGTCGGCAGCGACGATCGCTGGGAAATCGATCCTTCCGGCTTCCACGAAGGGAGCGGGTCCAACGTCAGCGCTGGGCATGTCTCCTCAGCGGGCTTCACACCCGCGGTGACGGCACTGCTCAGTGAGCCGGAGGTCCAGGGCCGTGCGGTGGTCATGCTGTCGACTGCGCTGGCTGCTGACGTCGACCGGGCGGCGCTTCTCGCGGAGGTGGGTCTCGCCGGCTACGACTCGGCGTCCGGGGTACTGGACACCGGGAACGGTGCAGGATCCGGTGCGGGTGAACAGGGACCTGCCAAGCGGAGGGCGGTGCTCACTGAGCGCATTGTCCGAAGCACGGCGGTTGCGGAGCGGGTCAAGCGACTCCACGGGCACCGTTGCCAGGTCTGTAAGACTCGGCTGACGACCCGGTACGGCTTCTACAGCGAGGCCGCCCACATCCGAGGGCTGGGTAGACCTCACGAGGGCCCGGACCAGGACGACAACGTTCTCTGTCTCTGCCCGAACCACCACGTCCAGTTCGACGCCTTCGCCATCTTCATCGACAGCGACCTCGTCGTCCGACGGACATCTGATGGCGAGAAGATTGGCAAGCTGCGGCTGCACCCGAAGCATGCGATCGGGCCGGATCACCTTCAGTACCATCGGCGGTTCTGCGGGATGGCTGACTAGCGCTCAGCGAAGCGCGGCGATGATTCGGCCCACGCCAGTGGACGGGTTGCCCTTCGGGGCGGGTCGAGCCGATCCGCCCGGCGGAGGGCATCCTCGATTCGGTTGCGGAACCTGTCGAAGTTGAGCGCGGTCTTGTCCCAGTTTGGGTCGTGTTTCCGTAGCAGGTCGCGTGCTTTGGAGGAGCCGGTCCGGTTCGTCGCCCTGACAGGTTGATGAGGCTGCCGGGCTGTCCCATCAGGCGATGAACGGGCCCGGCACCTGTCACTCCGGGACGCGGCGGTAGGCGCCGTCGCTGGCCGAGGTCGCCATCGAGGCGTACGCGCGCAGCGCCGCGGACACCGGCCGCTGCCGGTCGACCGGGGTGTACGGCCGGTCGCGCTTCTCCTGGGCGACCCGGCGGGCCTGGAGCACGTCATCCGGCACGTCCAGCTCGATCGAGCGGCCCGGGATGTCGATGACGATCTCGTCGCCGGGCTCGACGAGGGCGATCAGCCCGCCGGAGGCGGCCTCGGGGGAGACATGCCCGATGGACAGGCCGGAGGTGCCGCCGGAGAAGCGCCCGTCGGTGAGCAGCGCGCAGGCCCGGCCCAGCCCCCGGCCCTTCAGGAAGGAGGTGGGGTAGAGCATCTCCTGCATGCCGGGGCCGCCCTTCGGCCCCTCGTAGCGGATCACCACCACGTCGCCGGCGACGACCTCCTTGGCGAGGATCGCCGACACGGCGTCGTCCTGGGACTCGTAGACCTTGGCGGGGCCACGGAAGGTCAGGCACTCCTCGGGCACCCCGGCGGTTTTCACCACGCAGCCGTCCGGGGCCAGGTTGCCGTGCAGGATGGCCAGCCCGCCGTCGGCGCTGTAGGCATGGGCGAGGTCCCGGACGCAGCCGCCGGCCGCATCGGTGTCCAGCGACGACCAGCGGTTGGTGGTGGAGAACGGCTCGGTGGTGCGCACCCCGCCGGGCGCGGCGTGGAACAGTTCGACCGCCTCCGGCGTCGGCGAGCCGCCCCGGACGTCCCAGTCGGCCAGCCAGCGCTCCAGGCTGGGGGAGTGCACCGCGTGCACGTCCCGGTTGAGCAGGCCGGCCCGGTCCAGCTCGCCGAGGATGGCCGGGATGCCGCCGGCCCGGTGCACGTCCTCCATGTGGTACTGCGGGGAGTTCGGCGCGACCTTGGCCAGGCAGGGCACCCGGCGGGAGATCGCGTCGATGTCGGCGACGTCGAAGTCCAGTTCGGCCTCGCGGGCGGCGGCGAGCAGGTGCAGGATCGTGTTGGTCGAGCCGCCCATCGCCACGTCCAGGGCGACGGCGTTCTCGAACGCGGCCCGGTCGGCGATCGCGCGGGGCAGCACGGAGGCGTCGTCGCCGTCGTACCACCGCTTGGCGATCTCCACGGCGGTGCGGCCGGCCTCGACGAAGAGCGACCGGCGCGCGGCGTGGGTGGCCAGCGTCGAGCCGTTGCCCGGCAGGGCCAGCCCGATCGCCTCGGTGAGGCAGTTCATCGAGTTGGCGGTGAACATGCCGGAGCAGGAGCCGCAGGTCGGGCAGGCGGACCGCTCGATGGCGCCGAGCTGGTCCTCGGTCACGGCCTCGTTGGAGGCCGCGACCATCGCGTCGATCAGGTCGATCTTGGAGTGCACCACGCCCTCGATCGCCACCGTCTTGCCGGCCTCCATCGGCCCGCCGGAGACGAAGACGGTCGGGATGTTCAGCCGCAGCGCGGCCAGCAGCATGCCCGGGGTGATCTTGTCGCAGTTGGAGATGCAGACCAGGGCGTCGGCGCAGTGCGCGTTGACCATGTACTCGACGGCGTCGGCGATCAACTCCCGGCTGGGCAGGGAGTAGAGCATGCCGCCGTGGCCCATGGCGATGCCGTCGTCCACCGCGATGGTGTTGAACTCGCGGCCCACCCCGCCGGCCGCGGCCACTGCCTCGGCGACCAGGCCGCCGAGGTCCTTGAGGTGCACGTGACCGGGTACGAACTGGGTGAAGCTGTTGGCGATGGCGACGATCGGCTTGCCGAAGTCGTCGTCGGTCATCCCGGTGGCCCGCCACAGGGCCCGGGCGCCGGCCATCGTCCGACCGTGCGTGGAGGTCTTCGACCGCAGCTCAGGCATGCCTACCAGTGTTGCACCGCCGGCGGAGCACCCGCCGGGGGCGCGCGCCGTGTCCCAAAGGATGCACACCCGGGGCCCCACGCGGGACCCTCATCCGGCACAGTTGGGGACGTGCATCTCCCCCCGGGCATGGTCGCGGCAGCGGTGCTGTGCGGGCTGGTCGCGGCGGCGGCCAGCGCGCTGTCGGCAGCCGACGCCCGGCGGCGGTCCGGGCCGCACCGGCAGGCGCACGCGCTGCTCGCCGCGGCGTCCGCGGTCGCGCTGGCCGGCCTGCTGGTCGGGATCGCCGTGGCGTTCGCCGCCGCCGGGCACGAGGCGCACGGGCCGGACCGGCGCACGGGCTGGGCCACCGTCGTCGCGGTCGGCACGGCGGTCAGCGGGCTGCTCTTCGCCGCGGGGCTGCTCCGGCTGCCCGGCGTGGCCGCGTCGGCGGCGGCCACGGTGCGGCTGGCGCTCGACGGCGTGGTGATGGCGGCCGCGTTCTGGTTCGTCGGCTGGGTGCTGTTCTCCGAGCCCACCCGGCTGCTCGGCGACGCCACCCCGCTGGCCTGCCCGCCGATCCTGCTGGCCACGGTCAGCGCGGCCCTGACCGCCGGGACCACCCTCATCGTGGCGTTCCGCGCCCCGCCCCCGCGCCGGTTCCTCGCCGGTCTCGGCGCCGGGGCCACCATGGTGACCTGCGGCGGGCTCGGCGTCGCCACCGGCCTCTGTCAGGCCGGGCCGGGTGTGGCGCTGGCCGGGGCTGGGGTGCTCGCCGCCGGCCTGCTCGCCGCCGCGCTGGCCGCCCGGCGGGTGGACCCGGCCGGCCAGACCGACCTCGACCTGATCCGCCGCGACGGCGACCACGCGTTCGTCCCGATGTTCGCGATGGCCGCCTCGGCGATGTACCACCTCCTCCAGGACGGCCGGTTCGACGCGCTCGGCATCGTCGCCGGCAGCGTCGAGGGCTTCGCTCTGGTGACCCGGCAGTACCTGACGCTGCACGACGTGCGCGGCTACGCCCGGCGGCTGGTGGAGCGCGAGGCGCACTTCCGTGAGTTGGCGCACACCGACCCGCTGACCGGCCTGGCCAACCGGCGGGGACTGCTGCGGGCGCTGCACCGCTGCGCCGAGGCCGGCACGCCCTGCGTGCTGCTCGGCCTCGACCTCGACGGCTTCAAGAACGTCAACGACATGCACGGCCACGACGTCGGCGACGCGGTGCTGGCCGAGGTGGGCCGGCGGCTGCGCGGCAACCTGCGCCCCGGCGACGTGGCGGCCCGGCTCGGCGGCGACGAGTTCGCGGTGCTGACGCACGGCTGCCCGGCCGACGCGGACCGGGTCGCCGAGCGCCTGCTCGGCGTGCTCGGCCGCGCCTACGACCAGCCCGAGGGGCCGGTCTTCCTCTCCGTGAGCATCGGGTTGGCGGGCTGGGCCGGGGAGCCCGACGTGGAGCTGCTGCAGCGCCACGCCGACCTGGCGCTGCGCTACGCCAAGCAGCGCGGCAAGAACCGGATCGAGCGCTACGACGCCGCGTACGACCAGTTGCTGCGCCGGCGCACCACGCTCGAACACGAGCTGCGCGGTGCGATCGAGCGCGACGAGCTGCGGCTGGTGTTCCAGCCGGTGGCCTCGCTGCCCTCGGTGCGTCCGGTCGGCGCGGAGGCGCTGCTGCGCTGGCGCCACCCGACGCTGGGCAACGTCCGCCCCGACGAGTTCATCCCGCTGGCCGAGGAGTGCGGGATGATCGCCAAGCTGGGCGCCTGGGTGTTGCACCAGGCCTGCTACCAGCTCTCCCGCTGGCTGGCCGACGGCCACGACGTCTGGGTCTCCGTCAACGTCTCGCCGCGCGAGCTGCACGCCCCGGAGTACGTGGTCCAGGTCGCCGAGGCGCTGCGCGTCCACCACGTGCCGCCGCAGCGGCTGGTGCTGGAGGTCACCGAGCACGCCGTCGCGACCGACCTGGACGAGCTGATCCGGCGGCTGACCGCGCTGCGGCTGACCGGCGTCCGGATCGCGCTGGACGACTTCGGTGCCGGCTACTCCTCGCTGGGGCAGCTGCGGCGCCTGCCGATCGACATCCTCAAGATCGACCACAGCCTGGTCGCCGAGCACGAGCCGGTGCGGCCGGTGGACCGGGACGGCCCGGCCTTCGCGCCGATGGTCGACATCGTCATGCGGCTCGGTCACCAGCTCGGCCTGGAGGTCATCGCCGAGGGGGTGACCACGCGCACCGAGCTGGCCGCCGTGGTCGCCGCCGGCTGCCGCTTCGGCCAGGGCGCGCTGTCCGGCTGGGGTGTTCCGGCCGAGCACCTGGGGGCGATGCTGGAGGCGGCCACGTCCCCCGGCGCCCGGCCGGCCCCCGCCCCGGCCTCGCCCGCGTCGCCGCCCCGGCGGCTGCCGACGGCCCCCACCCCCGTCTCGCCGACCCCGCCGCCCCGGCGGCTGCCGACGGTGCCCGCCCCGCGCCTGCCAGAGCCCGAGTCCGGGCAGGTGGAGCGGGGTGCGCAGGCCCCTCGGACGGGTGAATCTCCGCACTCCGTTAACCAACATGTGGGATCAGTTGACTCATCGCGTGAGATGCGTCAGGCTTGACCGCATGTCGTCGTACCGGTCGCTGCGAGTACTTACCTGAGCGCACTCTCCCTGTCGAGAGTGCGCCGGCCCCGTGCAACCTGCACGAGGGCTTTTTTGTTGCCGTCGAACCCATCGACGGGGGCCGCGTGCCCCGCGTCACACCGCTCGAACAGCCGCACCCACTCCAGCCGAGGGGCTGAACCGCAATGACGAGACCCACGCCAGAGACACTCGCCCACTCCGCCCGGCGCGCCCGCCCGGCCGCCGAGCCCGCGACCGACGCCGACCACGCCGGCGCCACCCGCGCCGCGGCCACCCCGGCCGTCCCGGGGGTACGCACACCCGCCCCGGCCCAGGTCTCCGGAGCCGGCTCGCTCGTGCGGTCCCTCGAGGCGCTCGGCGTCGACGTCGTCTTCGGCATCCCGGGCGGCGCGATCCTGCCGGCGTACGACCCGCTCTACGACTCCACGGTCCGGCACATCCTGGTCCGCCACGAGCAGGGCGCCGGGCACGCGGCGACCGGCTACGCCCAGGCGACCGGCCGGGTCGGCGTGTGCATGGCCACCTCCGGCCCCGGCGCGACGAACCTGGTCACCCCGATCGCCGACGCGTACATGGACTCGGTGCCGATGGTGGCGATCACCGGCCAGGTCGCGCGGCCGGCGATCGGCACGGACGCCTTCCAGGAGGCGGACATCCAGGGCATCACGCTGCCGATCACCAAGCACAACTTCCTCGTGCAGAACGCCGAGGAGATCCCGCGGGTGCTGGCCGAGGCGTTCCACCTGGCCGCCACCGGCCGGCCCGGGCCGGTCCTGGTCGACATCCCCAAGGACGTCCTCCAGGCGCCCACCACCTTCACCTGGCCGCCGACGCTGGACCTGCCGGGCTACCGGCCGACCCTGCACCCGCACGGCAAGCAGATCCGCGAGGCGGCCCGGCTGATGACCACCGCCCGCCGTCCGGTGCTCTACGTCGGCGGCGGCGTGCTCAAGGCCGGCGCCACCGAGGGGCTGCGCCGGCTGGCCGAGCTGACCGGGATCCCGGTGGTCACCACGCTGATGGCGCTGGGGGCGTTCCCCGACTCGCACCAGCAGCATCTGGGCATGCCCGGCATGCACGGCACGGTCGCCGCCGTCTACGGATTGCAGAAGGCCGACCTGATCGTGGCCCTGGGCGCGCGCTTCGACGACCGGGTCACCGGCAAGCTGGACTCGTTCGCCCCGGACGCGACGGTGGTGCACGCCGACATCGACCCGGCCGAGATCGGGAAGAACCGGCACGCCGACGTCCCGATCGTCGGGGACGCCCGGCACGTCATCGACGAGCTGATCGCGGCGGTGACCACCGAACAGTCGGCCGGCCACCGCGCCGACACCGCCGACTGGTGGACCCAGCTCGACGACCTGCGCCGGCGCTACCCGCTGGGCTACGAGGAGCCGGCCGACGGCACCCTCTCCCCGCAGTACGTGATCAAGCGGCTCGGCGAGATCGCCGGCCCGGACGCGATCTACGTCGCCGGGGTCGGGCAGCACCAGATGTGGGCCTCCCAGTTCATCTCGTACGAGAAGCCGTACACCTGGTTGAACTCCGGCGGCCTCGGCACGATGGGCTACGCGGTGCCGGCGGCGATGGGTGCCAAGGTCGGCAAGCCGGACACGGTGGTCTGGGCGGTCGACGGCGACGGCTGCTTCCAGATGACCAACCAGGAGCTGGCAACCTGCGCGCTGGAGGGCATCCCGGTCAAGATCGCCCTGATCAACAACGGCAACCTCGGCATGGTGCGGCAGTGGCAGACCCTGTTCTACGGGGAGCGCTACTCCAACACCGACCTCGGCACCCACAAGCACCGCATCCCCGACTTCGTGAAGCTCGCCGAGGCGCTCGGCTGCGTCGGCCTGCGCTGCGAGAACGCGGAGGACGTCGACAGGACCATCGAGGCCGCGATGGCCATCAACGACGCCCCGGTGGTCATCGACTTCGTGGTCGGCAAGGACGCCATGGTGTGGCCGATGGTCGCCGCCGGCACCAGCAACGACGAGATCATGTTCGCCCGGGGCGTCCGCCCCGCCTTCGACGAGGACGAACTCTGACCATGAGCGAGCGAATCATTCGGTTCCGCCCCCACCCGCGTCAGGACGCGACCGTGCGCAGCGAGGTCGTGGCATGACGATTCACACCCTGTCCGTGCTGGTGGAGAACAAGCCGGGCGTCCTGGCCCGCGTTTCCGGCCTGTTCTCCCGGCGCGGCTTCAACATCGACAGCCTCGCCGTCGGCGAGACCGAGAACCCGGACGTCTCCCGGATCACCATCGTGGTCAACGCCGAGTCGTCCCCGCTGGAGCAGGTGACGAAGCAGCTCAACAAGCTGGTCAACGTGCTCAAGATCGTCGAGCTGGACCCGCAGGTCTCGGTCGCCCGGGAACTGCTCCTGGTCAAGGTGCGCGCCGACCGCGCGGCCCGGGCCCAGGTCCTGGAGACGGTCGGCCTGTTCCGGGCCCGGGTGGTCGACGTGGCACCGGACACGCTGACCATCGAGGCCACCGGCACGCCGGACAAGCTCGACGCGCTGCTGCGCGACCTCGAGCCCTTCGGCATCAAGGAGATGGTCCAGTCCGGGCTGGTGGCGATCGGGCGCGGCTCGCGTTCCATCACCGCCGGGCCCGCGCTCCGGGCCGCCTGACCCCGGCCGTCCACGCGGCGCGCCGCCTGACCCGCCCCACCTGGCCGGCGCGGCGCGCCGCCGGAAACCGCCATTCGCACAGATCCACGACGGGCCGCCCGGGCCGCCGTACGAAAGGGAAAACCATGAGCGTTGAGGTGTACTACGACGACGACGCCGACCTGGGCCTGATCCAGGGCCGGAAGGTCGCCGTGATCGGCTACGGCAGCCAGGGCCACGCGCACGCGCTGTCGCTGCGCGACTCCGGCGTCGACGTGGTGATCGGTCTGCCGGAGGGCTCCAAGAGCCGGGCCAAGGCGGAGGAGCAGGGCCTGCGGGTGGTCACACCGGCCGAGGCGGCGGCCGAGGCCGACGTCATCATGATCCTGGCGCCGGACACGGCCCAGCGCCGCCTCTACGCCGACTCGATCGCGCCGAACCTGAAGCCGGGCAAGGCCCTCTTCTTCGGCCACGGCTTCAACATCCGCTACGGCCTGATCAAGCCGCCGGCCGACGTCGACGTGGCGATGGTCGCCCCGAAGGGCCCCGGTCACCTCGTGCGCCGCCAGTACGCCGACGGCAAGGGCGTGCCCTGCCTGGTCGCCGTCGAGCAGGACGCCAGCGGCAACGCGCTCGCCCTGGCCCTGTCGTACGCCAAGGGCATCGGCGGCACCCGGGCCGGCGTGATCAAGACCACCTTCACCGAGGAGACCGAGACCGACCTCTTCGGCGAGCAGGCGGTGCTCTGCGGCGGCGCGGCGGCGCTCGTGCAGACCGGCTTCGAGGTGCTCACCGAGGCGGGCTACGCCCCCGAGGTGGCGTACTTCGAGTGCCTGCACGAGCTGAAGCTCATCGTCGACCTCATGTACGAGGGCGGCATCGCCAAGATGCGCTACAGCATCTCGGACACGGCCGAGTACGGCGACCTCTCCCGCGGGCCGCGTGTCATCGACGCCCGGGTCAAGGAGGAGATGCGCAAGATCCTCAGCGAGGTCCAGTCCGGCGAGTTCGCCCGGGAGTGGGTCACCGAGGACGAGGCGGGCCGGCCGAACTTCAGCAAGTGGCAGGCCGAGGGCGCGGCGCACCCGATCGAGGAGACCGGCCGCAAGCTGCGCGGCATGATGAGCTGGGTCGACCGCCCGATCACCGAGACTGCCTGACGAACACCCCCGGCGGCCCGGCCCGGGCGCTCTCCCCGGCGCCCGGCCGGGCCGCCTCCTTTTCCGCCACCCCACCGACACCGCTCGCCGCGCCGACGCCACCCGGCCGATCCGAGCCGGAGCCACCCGCCCCGAACGGACCTCGCCCGCCTCGCCGAGGCGGCGCGGGCGCCCCTTCGTGCGCCGTTCACCGGCAGGTCGTCGCCCGTTGTGAGGGCACTCACCCCACGGTCCGGGACATGCCGGCCGGCCGGCCACCTACGATCGCGGGTAGGTGCGTAGCCGGCACCTGACGGCCATGGCACGGATCAGTGCAGGGCGCAGCGCGGCGTCCCGCAGCCCGGCCTACCGCTCTGACGACAACTACGAGGACCAATGACTCCTGTCGTACTGATCGCCGAAGAACTCGCTCCCGCCGCCATCGAGGTGCTCGCCCACGACTTCGACGTCCGCCACGTCGACGGCACCGACCGTCCGGCCCTGCTCTCGGCGCTCTCCGAGGCCGACGCCGTCATCGTGCGCAGCGCCACCCAGATCGACGCCGAGGCGATCGCCGCCGCGCCGCGGCTGAAGGTCGTCGCCCGGGCGGGCGTGGGCCTGGACAACGTCGAGGTGCCGGCCGCCACCGCGCGGGGCGTCATGGTCGTCAACGCCCCCACCTCCAACATCGTCTCCGCCGCCGAGCAGGCCGTCGCGCTCCTGCTGGCCGTGGCCCGCAACACCGCCAGCGCCAGCACCGCGCTGAAGGCGGGGGAGTGGAAGCGGTCGAAGTACACCGGCGTGGAGATCCAGGGCAAGACCGTCGGCGTGGTCGGGCTCGGCCGCATCGGCGTGCTCTTCGCGCAGCGGATCGCCGCCTTCGGCACCCGGCTGATCGCGTACGACCCGTACATCCAGCCGGCCCGCGCCGCCCAGCTCGGCGTCCGCCTGGTGGGCCTGGAGGAGCTGCTGCGGGAGAGCGACTTCATCTCCATCCACCTGCCGAAGACCCCGGAGACAGTCGGCCTGATCGGCGAGAAGGAGCTGGCCGTCGTCAAGCCCGGCGTCCGGATCGTCAACGCCGCCCGCGGCGGGCTGGTCGACGAGCAGGCCCTGGCCGACGCCATCGCCGAGGGCCGGGTCGCCGGTGCGGGCGTGGACGTCTACGCCAAGGAGCCCTGCACCTCGTCGCCGCTGTTCGCCTTCGACAACGTGGTGGCCACCCCGCACCTGGGCGCCTCCACCGCCGAGGCGCAGGACAAGGCCGGTCTGGCCGTGGCCAAGAGTGTCAAGCTGGCGCTCCAGGGCGAGTTCGTGCCGGACGCGGTGAACGTGCAGGCCGGCGGCGTCGTCGCCGAGGACGTCCGGCCGCTGCTGCCGCTGGCCGAGAAGCTCGGCCGGGCCTTCACCGCCGTCGCGGGCGGGGTCGCCGCCAGCGTCACCGTCGAGGTGCGCGGCGAGATCGCCAACCACGACGTGTCGGTGCTCAAGCTCGCCGCCACCAAGGGGCTGTTCAGCTCGGTGGTCGAGGAGCAGGTGACCTACGTCAACGCCCCGCACCTGGCGGCCGAGCGCGGCGTCGAGGTCACCCTGGTCACCCAGGCCGAGACGGTCGACCACCCCAGCCTGGTCACCGTCCGGGGCGCGCTGCCCGACGGGCGTACGGTCAGCGTCTCCGGCACGGTCACCCAGGCGGGCCCGCGGGACGTCCTCAAGCTGACCGAGGTGGACGGCTTCGACGTGGAGATCGGCGCGGAGGGCATCCTCGTCTTCCTCCGCTACGTCGACCGGCCGGGCGTCGTGGGCACCGTCGGCACCCTGCTCGGCGAGGCCGGCATCAACATCGCGGCGATGCAGGTGGCCCGCCGGGAGGCCGGCGGCGAGACGCTGATGACCCTCACGGTGGACCAGGCGCTCGGCGCGGACCTGCTCACCTCCGCGGCGGACTCGATCGGGGCGGTCGCGGCCAGCGCCGCCGACCTGCGCGACGAGTGACCTGAACGCACGACGACGGGGGCCCGGCGATTCCGCCGGGCCCTTCGTCGTCCGCCGGGCGGCGGGCCCTTCGTCGTCCGTCGGGCGGTCAGCCGGCGGCGGGGGCGTCGTGCTGGGCGGTCAGCCGGGCAGGCGCGTCGGCGGCGGGTAGACCGAGCCGTCCTGGGCGTCGAAGAGCATCAGGTCGTGCTCGCCGGCCAGCCGCTCGATGTCGAGCAGCACCTGGTCCGGACAGGTCGGGTGCAGGTTCAGCTCGACGTGGTCGTTCGCCGCGTGCAGCGGCGCCACCGCCCACGGGGTGTCCCGCCCGGCGGGCCGGTCCGGGTAGCTCGTGGTGATCGCCCGGTAGAACGCCACCACCCGCGGGTCCGGGTGGCGCTCGACGTGCTGCCCCTGCCGGCAGCGCCGCACCGCGGCCCGCACGTCCTCGGGTGTCGCCCCGCCCGCCAGGGCCCACACGCTCAGATCGAAACTCACGGCGGACAGCGTGCCATCCGCCGTTCACCCCGTCGAAATCGCCCCGCCGATGGGCCTTTCCGTGCCGCGACGGTCCGGTGTGGAGACCCTTGCGTCGAGCTGCGTCGATTCGCTAGCGTACCCGTGCGGTCACTGGCCGAGCTCGCGGCGTAGGCCCGTCTTCGGGTGGCGAGGTCGACGTCCGGCCGACCGGCCCGCACCCCTCGATTGCGCGAGCCACGCGCACTCGTCGCTGACCGGCCCTCACGGTTGTTGCCGAGACCGTGGGGGCCGATCGCGCATGCCGGTCCCCGCATCGCCTGCCGCCGGGCGGCGGCCGACCGCACGGCACCGGCCGACCGCACGGCACCGGCCGACCGCACGGCACCGGCCGGCGTCCCGGCGACGCGCCACGCCGGTCGCCGGCTCGGCACCCGGCCGGCGCCTCAGCGGCGGTGGGCGAAGAGCGCGCGGTAGTCCGACCCGTTGCGGAACCAGGCGAGACCGGCCGGCCCGGCGGCGTAGAGCGCGGTGGCGTAGCCGTCGGCGACGGCGAGGTCGGGACCGACCACCGTCGCGGCGACCAACTGCTCGGCCGGCTCGCCCGTGTGCGGGTCCACCACGTGCCCCTGCCGGCCGCTCACCCCGGACGTGCCGACCGCGCCCGCCGTCATCTCCAGCACCAGCGGCGCGCGGTGCCGATCCGTCGGGTGGTGCACCGCCACCCGCCACGGGCCGCCGTGCGCCGCGTGCCCGCGTACGACCAGGTCGGCGCCGGTGAGCACGGCGTAGTCGTGGATGCCGGCGGCGCGCAGCCGGGCGGCGGCGCGCTCGACCGCCCACCCGCCGAGCAGGCCGCCCGGGTCGAAGCCGCCGGGCACCGCCCAGGCGTCGAACCAGCCGTCGGTGGCCGCCCGCATCGCCGCGCAGCGGTCGACCAGGTCGGCCAGCGGCGGGTACGACTCGGGGCTGATCTCGCCGCGGCGCAGCCGGGAGACCAGGCTCTCGGGCCGGCTCGGGCCGTAGGTGATGTCGATGGCCCGCAGTTCCGCCACCGCGTCGCGCAGCGCGTCCCCGACGCCCCGGCGGCCCAGCCACTCGGGCGCGTTGAGCAGTAGCGAGTATTCCGCCGTCGAGGTCCGCACGGTGTGCTGGACGGCGATCCGGTCGCCGGTGGCAGCGCCGGGGCGGTCGGCGCGGTGGCTGCGGGCGCCGAGCCGCAGGTCCGGCCGGCGGGGCTGGAAGGCCGGCTGGTCCACCCAGCGGGTCCGTGGCTGCTGGTCGATCCGCATGACAGTGCTCCCTCGCTGCCGGCGGGCCGCGTCGTCGCGGTGCCGTCGCGGGCCCCCGTGACCCGCTCGTCACCACGCTAGGCAGCGGAGATGACCCCACCATGAATGTCACCTGAGAGCCTCCTGTGCATCTCGGTTTCCCGAATGGTGGAACCTTCGTACCGGGAGGCGGGACAGCGGCGTACGGTCGGACGTAACGGCGAGGCGAAGGAGCGCAGGACGTGGCACGGATCGCGGTGGTGGCCGGGGACGGGATCGGACCCGAGGTGGTCGCGCAGGCCCGCAAGGTCATCGACGCCGTGCTCCCGGGGGTGGAGACTACCGAGTACGACCTCGGCGCCGCCCGCTGGCACCGCACGGGCGAGGTGCTGCCCGACTCGGTGCTGGCCGAGCTGGCCGGGCACGACGCCATCCTGCTCGGTGCGGTCGGCGACCCCACCGTGCCGCCGGGCGTGCTGGAGCGGGGCCTGCTGCTCAAGCTGCGGTTCGCCTTCGACCAGTACGTCAACCTGCGTCCGGCGCGGCTCTGGCCCGGCGTGGCCGGGCCGCTGGCCAGCGTCAAGCCCGGCGAGGTCGACCTGGTGGTGGTGCGCGAGGGCACCGAGGGCCTGTACGCGGGCGCCGGTGGCGCGCTGCACCGCGGCACCCCCGCCGAGGTCGCCACCGAGGAGAGCCTGAACACGCGGCACGGGGTGGAACGGGTGATCCGCGACGCCTTCGCCCGCGCCGCGCGCCGCGAGCGGCGCAAGGTCACCCTGGTGCACAAGACCAACGTGCTCACCCACGCCGGCTCGCTGTGGGCGCGCGCGTTCGAGGCCGTCGCCGCCGAGCACCCCGACGTGACCACGGAATACCAGCACGTCGACGCCGCCGCGATGTTCCTGGTCACCCAGCCCCAGCGCTACGACGTGGTGGTCACCGACAACCTGTTCGGCGACATCCTCACCGACATCGCCGCGGCGGTCACCGGCGGGATCGGGCTGGCGGCCAGCGGCAGCATCAACCCCGAGGGGGCCTACCCCTCGATGTTCGAGCCGGTGCACGGCTCCGCGCCGGACATCGCCGGGCGCGGCGTGGCCGACCCGGTGGCGGCCGTGCTCTCGGCCGCGCTGCTGCTCGACCAGCTCGGGCACGCCGACGCCGCGACCCGGGTCACCGCCGCGGTCGGCACGGAGCTGGCCGGCCGGGCCCCGGGCGTACCGCTGCGCACCGAGGAGGTCGGCGACCGGCTGGCCGGGTACGCCGCCTCCTGAAGCCGGCGGGCCCGCCCCACCGGGGCGCCCCCTCCCCGTCCGCCGCCCCTCCGCCGCCACGGGCGCCGCAGCGGGTCACCCGTCCGGCGCCGTCGATGCGCCGGGCGTAGCTACCCCCTGAACGACCGTTCGGGGTAAGTTTCTCGCACCATCTTCTCGGCATGCGGACCCGTGTGCCGTCCGTCCCCAGGGAGGTCAGCGCGATGAGCGGTGGTGACAAGCTCGACTTCGAGATCCGTCCGAATCCCGCGCCGGTATCCGTCGCCGACCGGGCCGCCCTGCTGGCCAACCCCGGGTTCGGCCGGGTGTTCACCGACCACATGGTCACCATCCGCCACGCCGACGGCAAGGGTTGGTACGACGCCCGGGTCGAGGCGCGCGCGCCGATCCCGATGGACCCGGCCGCCGCGGTCCTGCACTACGCGCAGGAGATCTTCGAGGGCCTGAAGGCCTACCGGACGCCCGACGGCGGGGTCACCATGTTCCGGCCGGAGGCCAACGCCGCCCGGTTCGCCGCCTCCGCCCGGCGGATGGCGATGCCGCCGCTGCCCGAGGAGGCGTTCGTCGACTCGCTGCGCCGGCTCGTCGAGATCGACCGGGACTGGATTCCCGAGGGCGAGGACGGCAGCCTCTACCTGCGTCCGTTCATGTTCGCCAGCGAGGTGTTCCTCGGCGTCCGCCCGGCCAACGAATACCTCTACGTGGTGATCGCCTCGCCGGTCGGCGCGTACTTCTCCGGCGGGGTCAAGCCGGTGACGGTCTGGGTCTCCCCGGACTACACCCGGGCCGCCCCCGGGGGCACCGGCGCGGCGAAGTGCGGCGGCAACTACGCCGCCTCGCTGGTGGCCCAGGCCGAGGCGATCGAGCACGGCTGCGACCAGGTGGTCTTCCTCGACGCGGTGGAGCGCCGCTACGTCGACGAGCTGGGCGGCATGAACGTGTTCTTCGTCTACGACGACGGCACCGTGGTCACCCCGCCGCTGACCGGCACGATCCTGCCCGGCATCACCCGGGAGTCGGTGCTCGAGCTGGCCGCCGGCGCGGGGCACCGGATCGAGGAGCGGCCGGTGAGCTTCGCCGACTGGCAGGCCGACGCGGCCAGCGGCCGGCTCCGCGAGGTGTTCGCCTGCGGCACCGCGGCCGTGATCACCCCGATCGGGCAGGTGCGCTTCCCCGACGGCGAGTTCCTGGTCGGCGACGGCGGGCCCGGCCGGGTCACCATGGCCCTGCGCCAGCAGCTCGTCGACCTCCAGCGGGGCATGGCCGACGACCCGCACGGCTGGGTCCGGCGCATCCTCTGACCGTACGCGCGACCGTGCCGCCCTGCGCCGTCCCGGCGCGGGGCGGCGTCGCTGTCGGCCGCGCCCGCGTCAGTCGAGCAGGTGGTCGCGGAGGGCGGCGAGCTGGGCGTCGGTGACGCCGGCGTGGCGCAGGTAGCCCTCGACCGAGCCGTGGGCCGCCCGCAGTTCGGCGAGGAAGAGCGCCATGGCCTCGGCGGGACAGGTCAGCACCGGCAGGGTGTGCCCCGCCTGCTGCCCGGTGGCCTCGAACCAGGCGCGGTACCGCTCGCCGGCCTCGGTGCTCAGCGCGTAGTCGGCGGCGATCTCGTCGTCGTCGACGCCGAGCACCGCGAGGGTGAGCCCGCAGACGATGCCGGTGCGGTCCTTGCCGGCGACGCAGTGCACCACCATGGGGGCGTTGGCGCTGTCGGCGATCAGCCCGACGGCCTCGGCGAGCCCGGCCGTGCCGGTCTCCGCGAGGTCGGCGTAGCGGTCGGCCAGGTAGCGGGCCAGGTCGGTGCCCGGCTGGTAGGGATGCTCGCCCCACTCGGCGTGCTCGGGGTGGATGTTGCGCCAGGTCAGGCCGTCGAAGTGGGGGATCCGGCCGTCGCGTTCCACCTCGTAGGGGCGGCGCAGGTCGATGACCGTGCGCACGCCGAGGGCGGCGAACGCCTCCCGGTCGGCGTCGTCGATGCGGTGCGGCGAGTCGGAGCGGTAGAGCCGGCCCCGGCGGACGGTGCGCCCGTCGTGGCCGGAGTGGCCGCCGACGTCGCGGAAGTTGAACATCGTGGCGAACGGGATCCTGCGGTTGACCTCGGTGGCGTCCACGTTGACACGGTAACGGTCTCCCGCGGGTGGCGGGAGACCGTCGCGCGCCGGTGACTACCGGGCGGTGCCGGGCGGGATCGCCGAGTACGTCTCGCCGTAGTAGCCGCCGAGCCGGTCCCGGTAGGTGGGGTCGGTGTCGGCGGTTTCGTCGTACTCCGGGGCGGCCTTGATCTGGTCCTTGCTCCGGTCGACGTGGACCTTGCGCTCGTCGTGGTCGACGTGGTTCACCGTGCCGGCCGGGATCATGACCTTCCGGCCGAAGATCCACGGGCCGGTGTCCACCACCAGGTAGCTGTCGTTGACCTCGTGGCTGGCATTGTCGATCTTGCCGATGCCGCCGTCCGTGGCCTCGACCTTGTAGCCGACCAGGTCGGCGTCGGCCACCCGCGCCGTGTCCCGGTAGCGCCACGGGTCGAACGTGCCGGCGGGCGCGCCGCCGGCGAACTCGCCCTGGCCGCCGTGGCGCACCGGGCCCAGGCTGCCGTGCGTGCTGTGCGGGTCGAGCCTGTCCATGTGACAACTCCTGCCCCGACTGTCGCCAGTCGTCTCGCCGGATCGAGTCCTCGTCCTGGAAGGAGCTACCCGGGCGGTCGCCGCCGGAAACGGCGGTGGGCCGGCGCCGAGGACGGCGGTGGGCCAAGGCTGGAGACGGCGGTGGGCCGGCGCCGTCGTGCGGCGCCGGCCCACCGGGCGTACGCGTCAGGCGAGCGCGGCCTGGGCGTCCAGGGTGACCGCGGCGGCGTGCACGACGGCGGCGATGCGCAGCCCCTCGTGCACCTGCTCGCGGCTGAAGCCCGCGCCGCGCAGGGTCTTCTCGTGCGACTCCAGGCACACTCCGCAGCCGGTGATGGCCGAGACGGCCAGGCACCAGAGCTCGAAGTCGGCCTTCTCCACGCCCGGCTTGGCGATGATCTGCATCCGCAGCCGCGCCGGGATCGACTGGTACTGCTCGTCGCCGATCAGGTGCTTGGCCCGGTAGTAGACGTTGTTCATCGCCATGATCGCGGCGGCGCCCTTGGCCGCCTCGATCGCCTCCGGCCCGAGGTGGGTGGCCGCCTCGTCGGCGATCTCCCGCAGCACCACCGGGTTGCGTGCGGCGACGGCGCAGGCCAGGGCGGTGCCCCACGCCTGCTCCGGCTTCAGCGTGCTGGTGCCGATGGTGGAGCCGAGGTTGAGCTTGATGTCCTTGGCGTACTCCGGCAGAGCCGCCTTGACCGCGTCCAGACCCACGGTCAGGCCCCGGCGCCGGCGAGCAGCTTGGTGGCGTCCAGGGTCTCGCCGCCCTTGTTCCAGTTGCACGGGCAGAGCTCGTCGGTCTGCAGGGCGTCGAGCACCCGCAGCACCTCGGAGACGTTCCGGCCGACCGAACCGGCGGTCACCATGACGAACTGGATCTCGTTGTTCGGGTCGACGATGAAGGTCGCCCGCTGGGCGACGCCGTCCTCGCCGAGCACGCCGCAGGCGGCGGTCAGCTCGCGCTTGATGTCGCTGAGCATCGGGAAGGGCAGCTCGCGCAGGTCCGGGTGGTCCTTGCGCCACGCGTAGTGGACGAACTCGTTGTCCACCGACACGCCGAGGACCTGGGCGTCCCGGTCGGCGAACTCGTCGTTCAGCCGCCCGAACTCGGCGATCTCCGTCGGGCAGACGAAGGTGAAGTCCTTCGGCCAGAAGAAGACGACCCGCCACTTGCCCTCGTGGGACTTGTGGTTGATCGTCTCGAACGCCTTCTCGGCGTCCAGCGACACGCAGGCGGTGAGTTCGTACTCGGGGAAGCGGTCACCGACAGTGAGCACAGGTCCTCCTTGACAGTGGCACGAGGCCGGTAAAACTGGATCGGTTCCAGATTCTTCCTCAGTACTGTTTCCGCCTGGCGGCGGCCGGGTTACTTGTGAAGTGGATCACCAACTTCCGGTTCCGCCCGCGTGCGGGCGCCGGCTGCGGTATCGCGACCCTCCGTCACCGTCCCGTCATGTGGACTGTGCCTCCCAAAACCAGTGCTCGAGTGGCAGAGTGGCGATCGTGACCAGCACCCACCTGATTATTCGCACCTAGCGCGCCGGCCTCCCCTCCGCCGAGCGCGCAGACCTCCCGCATCCGCGGGGGGTCTTTTTGTTGCTCTCGAAAGGATCCCTGATGACCTTCCAGGTGTACGACACGACGCTGCGCGACGGTGCCCAGCGCGAGGGGCTCAGCTATTCGGTGGTCGACAAGCTCGCGGTGGCCCGGCTGCTCGACGAGTTCGGGGTCGGCTTCATCGAGGGCGGCTGGCCGGGCGCGGTGCCGAAGGACACGGAGTTCTTCCGCCGGGCGCGCAGCGAGCTGGACCTGAGACACGCGCTGCTGGTGGCGTTCGGGGCCACCCGCCGGGCCGGCGTGCAGGTCGCCGACGACCCGCAGGTGCGCGGTCTGCTCGACGCGCAGACCCCGGCGGTCGCCCTGGTCGCCAAGGCCGACCTGCGGCACGTCGAGCGGGCGCTGCGCACCACCGCCGGGGAGAACCTGGCGATGGTCCACGACACCGTGGCGCACCTGGTGGCGGAGGGTCGCCGGGTCTTCGTCGACGGCGAGCACTTCTTCGACGGCTACCGGTCCGACCCGGCGTACACGGCCTCCGTGGTGGAGACCGCACTCGCCGCCGGCGCCGAGCGGTTCGTGCTCTGCGACACCAACGGCGGCATGCTGCCCTCCCAGGTGAGCGCCGCCATCGCCGACCTGACCGCCCGGCTGGGCGTGAGCCCGGAGCTGCTCGGCATCCACTGCCAGAACGACACGGCCTGCGCCGTGGCGAACACGATCGCCGCCGTCGAGGCGGGGGTGCGGCACTTCCAGGGCACCGCGAACGGCTACGGCGAACGCCCCGGCAACGCCGACATCTTCGCCGTGGTCGCCAACCTCCAGCTCAAGCTCGGGCTGCCCGTCCTACCGGACGGCTGCCTGGGCCAGATGGTGCGGGTCTCCCACGCCATCGCCGAGATCGCCAACATCGCCCCCGACACCCACCAGGCGTACGTCGGGGCCGCGGCCTTCGCCCACAAGGCGGGGCTGCACGCGAGCGCGATCAAAGTGGATCCGCTGCTCTACAACCACGTGGACCCACAGGTGGTGGGCAACGACATGCGGATCCTCGTCACCGAGATGGCCGGCCGGGCCAGCGTCGAGCTCAAGAGCCGCGAGCTGGGCCTGGACCTGGCCGGCCATCCGGAGGCGCTGTCCCGGGTGACCGGGCGGGTCAAGGAGCTGGAGGCCGGCGGCTGGTCGTTCGAGGCCGCCGACGCCTCGTTCGAGCTGCTGGTCCGCGCCGAGCTGGACACCGCGCCGCCGAGGCCGTTCACGCTGGAGTCGTACCGGGTGCTGGTCGAACACCGGGAGGACGGCGCGGTGGTCTCCGAGGCGACCGTCAAGATCCGCGTACGCGGGGAGCGGGTGATCGCCACCGCGGAGGGGAACGGCCCGGTCAACGCCCTGGACGAGGCGCTGCGGGCCGGGCTGGCCCGGCACTACCCGCAGCTGCGCGACTTCGAGCTGGCCGACTTCAAGGTGCGGATTCTGGAGGGCAGCAGCGGCACCGGAGCGGTGACGCGGGTGCTGCTGGAGACCGCCGACAGCAACGGCCGCGACTGGACCACGGTCGGCGTGCACCCCAACGTCGTCGAGGCGAGCTGGCACGCCCTCGTCGACGCCCTCACCTACGGCCTCGACCGCGCCCGGGTCTGAGGCGGCCCGGTCCCGGCACCGCCGGCTACCTCGCGGGCGCCGGCCACCGCGCGGGCGCCGGCCACCGCGGCGGGCCCGGCGGGTCAGCCGGCCGGCAGGCGCAGCTCGGCCAGGACGGCGCGGTGGTCGCTGCCCGGCACCCGGTGCACGGCCACCGCCCGCACGGCGATCCGGCGGTCGACCAGCACGTGGTCGATGGTCACCGGTGGGATCAGGTCGCCGTCGTAGGGGCCCCAGGTGCCGGTGAGGCCGGCGCCGACCTGGTCGGCGGCGTCGACATAGCCGGTGGCCAGCAGGGCGCGCAGCGGGGCGTGGTCGAGGGTGGCGTTGAAGTCGCCGGCCAGGATCCGCAGCGGCCCGTCCGGCGTCGCGGGCGGCTGCGCGGCCAGGTCGGTGCGCCAGTGGCCGACCTGGTCCACCGCGTACGGCGCCGCCGGGTGCGCCGACTCGACCCGCACCGGCGGCGCCCCGGGCACCGTCACCGTGCCGTACGCCTGGTCGAAGCCCCAACCGCCGCGATTGCGCCGGACGCCGCCCTCGTCGACCGGGAACCGGGCGTAGAGCCCGGAGCCGACCGTGCCCGGCTGCGGGTCGAGGTGCCGGTGGGGGAGCAGCCGGTCCAGGCCGAGCCGGTCCAGCTCCGCCCCGGCCCCGGGGGTGAACTCCTGCACGGTGAGCACGTCGACCCGGTGCCGCTCGACCAGGTCGACCAGCGACCGCGCGTCGGCGGCCCCGGCGAGCAGGTTGGCGGTCAGCACCCGCACCGTCGGCCCCGCGGCCGAGGGCTGCCCGGCGGGCAGGGCCCGGGGCGCGACCACGGCCACCAGCGCCGTCGTGACCACCGCCGCGAGCACCGCGGGCCACCGGCGCCGCAGCGCGAGCGCGAGCACCAGCGGCAGCAGGCTCCCGGCGGCCACGTACGGGGTGAAGGCCAGCAGTTGGACCAGCGGCCCGTGGTCGAGGCCGGCCAGCCGCAGGGCTGCCCAGGCGACCCCGGGCGCGACGGCCGCCCAGCAGAGCGCGGTGCCCGATCGTCCCGCCCGGCTGCCCGTCACCCGTTCCGCCGCCCCGGTGGTCATGGCCGCGCCTCGGTGATCATGGGCGCGTGGCGTGATCATGGCTGGAGAGTAGCCCGGCCCTCCGCGCGGCGCGGCCCCGTCGCCTCCGCCACGCGCATTCGTGAATGTCGCGGCATTCGCTTTTCATGAATTGTCGGCGACTGTCGACCGTTTTGATGAAGCGTGATCAACTATTGACGTCCGGCTTTTTGCGATGCTACGTTCCAGTGGGTTGAGACGTCGAAACTCTGAGTAGTAATGCCTGGTCAAGGCCAGTGGAAATCGTCGAGTCGGCAACATCTAGGTGCGGCCTGAAGTGCGAGCTTCCGGCGGTTGTCGCTCGTTTTCCCGGCCCAAGAATGGAAATCTGCCGTCCCGTGACAATGCGGGAATGGTCGAATCCGCACGGTCAACAAAAGGGAGACCCTGTCATGACCACACTCTTCCGACGCAAGGCGGTGGCGGTGGCCTTCGCCGCCCTGGCGCTCACCCTGGCCGGGGGTGGCATCGCCGTCGCCCAGCCGGCGGCGAAGGCGCCCGCCGAGGTCGCCCAGCCGTCCCTCCGTCAGCCGGGCGACGGCAGCCAGCCGGCGGTGACGCCCGCCGAGGCCCGCAAGGCCAAGGCCGCGCTGGCGCAGGGACCGTCCGCGCAGGCGACCGCGCCGGGCACCATCTCCTTCGCCGTCGTCAGCAGCGGTGGCACGCTGCTCCGCGGCTCGCCCGAGGCGGTCTCCGCCACCAGGTACGGCCCCGGGCAGTACCAGGTCCTGTTCACCTACAACGTCACGCTGAAGGGCTACCAGGCCACCATCGGCACCACCGACCCCTTCAACGTGCCGCCGGGCGGGGAGATCTCGGTGGCGCCACGGCTCCAGACGCCGAACGCGGTCTTCATCCAGACCCGCAACTCGTCCGGCAGCCCGTCCGACCGGCCCTTCCACCTGACCATCACCAACTGACGCACCCGCTGACGCGCCCGGCCCCCACCGCCCGTGGGGGCCGGCGCCACGCGGTGGGCCACCGGCGGGCGAGTCGGGTACGCAGGCGCCCGCGCCGGTGTGTGGCCGGCGGCGTCGTCGCTGCCGGCCCGGGAGGCTCGTCCCGGTTAGGGCCGGTAAGGACCGCTCCCGCGCTGATAATCCGACGTTTGTCCGAGGGGCGCCACGGGAAGCAAGCACCGTGACGGACATCTCGGACACCCTGGCCAGCGTGCCCAGCCCGGCCGATCCCGACGCGAGTTCGGCCGAGCTGGAACAGACCCTCTTCGAGGTCAAACGCGTGATCGTCGGGCAGGATCGGCTCGTCGAGCGCCTGCTCACCGCCCTCGTCGCCGACGGGCACTGCCTCCTGGAGGGCGTGCCCGGGGTGGCCAAGACCCTCGCCGCGCAGACCCTCGCCACGGTGGTCGGCGGCACCTTCTCCCGGATCCAGTTCACCCCCGACCTCGTCCCGTCGGACATCGTCGGCACCCGGATCTACCGGGCGTCGAAGGAGACCTTCGACATCGAGCTGGGCCCAGTCATGGCCAACCTGGTGCTCGCCGACGAGATCAACCGTGCCCCCGCCAAGGTGCAGTCCGCGTTGCTGGAGGCGATGGCGGAGCGCCAGGTCTCCATCGGCGGGCGCAGCTACGCCGTGCCCGACCCGTTCCTGGTGCTGGCCACCCAGAACCCGATCGAGTCCGAGGGGGTCTACCAACTGCCGGAGGCGCAGCGCGACCGGTTCCTGATGAAGATCGTGGTCGACTACCCGAGCGACGCCGACGAACTGGCCATCCTCTACCGGATGAGCGCCGACCGGCCCACCGCCCGGCGGGTGCTCGACCCGCAGCGGCTGCGCGACCTCCAGGCCCGCGCCACCCACGTCTTCGTGCACCACGCCCTCGCCGAGTACGTCGTCCGGCTCATCCTCGCCACCCGCGACCCCGGCCGGTTCGGCCTGCCGGAGATCGCCCCGCTGCTCGCGTACGGGGCGAGCCCCCGGGCCACGCTCGGGCTGGTCGCCGCCGCCCGGGCCCAGGCGCTGCTGCGCGGCCGGGAGTACGTGCTGCCCGAGGACATCCGCGAGCTGGCCGGCGACGTGCTGGCCCACCGGCTGGTGCTCTCCTTCGACGCGGTCGCCGACGGGGTGTCCGCCGAGTCGTTGGTGCGCCGGCTGGTCGAGGCGGTGCCGCCGCCCCGCGTCGCCACCGGCCGCCCCGAGTTCGCGACCGACCTGGCGGCGGCATGAGGTGGCGCGGGGCCACCACGCCGGCGCCCGTGCCGGCCGACCCGGGGCTGGCCGACCTCGCCCCGGACCGGCGGCTGCGCCGGCTGGAACTGACCGTCACCCGGCGGCTCGACGGCCTGCTGCACGGCCAGTACCGCGGCCTGCTTCCCGGGCCGGGCAGCGAGCCGGCCGGCAGCCGGGAGTACCGCCCCGGTGAGGACGAGGTGCGCCGGATGGACTGGGCGGTGACCGCCCGGACCACGGTCCCGCACGTCCGCGAGGTCGACGCCGACCGGGAGCTGACCACCTGGCTGCTGGTGGACGCGAGCCCCAGCATGGAGTACGGCACCGCCGAGCTGGACAAACGCGAACTGGCTGTGGCGGCCGTGGCGGCGGTCGGCTTCCTCACCGCCGGGGTCGGTAACCGGCTCGGCGCGCAGGTGCTCGGCCCGGCCGGGCTGCGTCGCTTCCCGCCCCGCAGCGGGCGTACCCACCTGCTCGGGCTGCTCCGGGCCCTGCTGACCGCCCCGCGCGCCAGCGCGTACGACGAGCGCCGCCCGCCGCCCGGCGGCCCCGACCTGGCCGACGGGCTGGCCGCCGTGCACCGGGTGGCGCTGCGGCGCGGCCTCGTGGTGGTGGTCTCGGACTTCCTCGACGGCCTGCCCGACGACCCACGGGACGCGCCGGCCTGGGAGGCGCCCCTGCGCCGGCTCGCCGTGCGGCACCAGGTGCTCGCCGTGCAGGTCACCGACCCGCGCGAACTGGAACTGCCGGACGTCGGCCTGATCACCCTGGTCGACCCGGAGACCGGCCGGACGCGGGAGGTGTGGACCGGCGACCCCCGGCTGCGCGAGCGGTACGCGGCCGCCGCCGCCGCCCAGCGCGACCAGGTGGGCCAGGCGCTGCGCCGCAGCGGGGCGAGCCACCTGCCGCTGCGCACCGACCGCGACTGGAGCGCGGACATCGTGCGCCACGTGCACGCCCAGCGGCGGCTCGCGGCGGCCCCGGCCGGCGCGGCCCGGGGAGGTGCGGCGTGATCTGGCAGTCACCCGTCCGGCTCTGGCTGCTGCTCGGGGTGCTCGCCCTGGCCGTCGGCTACCTGCTGACGCAGCGCCGGCGTAGCCGGTACGCCGTCCGCTTCACCAATCTGCGGCTGCTCGACCGGGTCGCGCCGCAGCGGCCGACCTGGCGGCGGCACCTGCCGGCCGGGCTCTTCCTCGCCATGCTGGCGCTGCTGGTGGTCGGCTTCGCCCGGCCGACGGCGGAGGTGCGGGTGCCCCGGGAGCGGGCGACGGTGATGGTGGCCGTGGACGTCTCGACCTCGATGCTCGCCGGCGACGTGGAACCCGACCGGCTCAGCGCCGCCAAGGAATCCGCCCGGCGCTTCGTCGACGGCCTGCCGGACGAGTTCAACGTCGGGTTGGTCGCCTTCGCGGGCAGCGCGGCGGTGCTGGTGCCGCCGAGCACCGACCGGGAGGCGCTGCACGAGGGGGTCGAGCGGCTGGTCGAGGGGGCCACCGGGGTGCAGGGCACCGCCATCGGGGAGGCGATCAGCACCTCGCTGGGCGCGGTCAAGGGCTTCGACAGCCAGGCGGCCAAGGACCCGCCGCCGGCCCGGATCATCCTGCTCTCCGACGGCGCGAACACCTCCGGCATGGACCCGATGGAGGCGGCGGCCGAGGCGGTGACCATGAAGGTGCCGGTGCACGCCATCGCGTTCGGCACCCCCGGCGGCACCGTGGACCGGGGCGGCCGGCCGATCCAGGTGCCGGTTGACGGGCAGACCCTGCGCGCGGTCGCCGAGGAGACCGGGGGCGGGTTCCACGAGGCCCACACCAGCGACGAGCTGCGCGCCGTCTACGACGACATCGGCACCTCGGTGGGCTACCACACCGAACGGCAGGACGTCTCGGCCCGCTTCATCGGCCTGGGACTGGTGTTCGCCATGGGCGCCGCGGCCGGCTCGATGCGCTGGTTCTCCCGGCTGCCCTGACCCGTACGGCCACCGCCGAGAAGGACACGTGAGGAGCGTACGCATGGCAGTGCAGACCGGGTTGGGCGAGCCGCGCGGCCCCTGGTTCATCTCGCCGGAGCTGGACCCGGACGGGCGGTCCCGGTGGGACGGGCCCGGGCCGGACCGTCGCCCGGCCGGAAGGCGCCGGCACGGGCGGCTGCTGGCCGGGCTGGCGGTGGTGGCCCTGTCCACCGCCTCCGGCGCGGTGGCCGGCGGCGTGGTGGCCAGCCGGGACGGCGCGCCCGGCCCGGCGGCGGCCTCGGCGGCCCCGGTCCCGGCGGAGCTGGTGACCGCGGCCGAGAAGACCGTGCCGGGGGTCGTCTCGGTGCTCGTGGGGGGCGGCGGCGCAGCCTCGGCGACCGGCTCCGGCTTCGCCGTCGACGACCAGCAGCACATCATCACCAACGACCACATCCTGGCGAAGGGGGGTGGCAGCTCGGTGACGGTGGAGCTGCCGGACGGGCGGCGGTTCGCCGCCGAGGTGGTCGGCCGGGAGCCGCGCAGCGACCTCGCGGTGCTCCGGGTGCCCCCGTCGGCCGGCCTGGCGGCGCTGCCGCTGGCCAAACCGGGGTCGACCCGGGTCGGCGAGCCGGTGCTGGCGGTCGGCTCGCCGCTGGGGCTCGCCGGCACCGTCACCGCCGGCATCGTGAGCGCCCTGGACCGGGAGGTGCGCCTCGGCGACAACCGGCACACCGCGGTGCAGACCGACGCCTCCATCAACCCGGGCAACTCGGGCGGCCCCCTGGTCAACGCGCGCGGCGAGGTGGTGGGGGTGAACACCGCGATCGCCACCATCGACGGCAACGGTTCCATCGGGATCGGCTTCGCCATCCCCATCGAACAGGTGCAGAAGACCGCCGACACGATCATCGGAAAGGGCGGCTGAGCTGCCCTCATGCCCGCCCGAGACCGCGTGGGAACGTGAGAACTGTCGGATACCCGGCGCGGAATGATCGGACAATGGAAATATTACGCTGAGTGTGGATACTGGCGTGGGTGGAGCGTCCTGTCATCGTGGCCCTCCTGCTGGTGGGCCTGATCATCGGAACCGGCGTCGGGTCGGCGTACGCCCGGGCGCGACGTGGGTGGGCCGACTACCAGACCGTCAAGAAGACCGTGCCCGGTGCCCGGCGCACCGCGTGGCTGCTGATCAAGGTGGCCACCACGAAGATCGGGGTGATCGCCCTGCTGCTCGTCGGGGCGGTCGCGTACGCTGCCGTCGACTCCGACGCCGAGCCCGCGTCACCCGGCCCGACTCCGAGCCCGTCCGCCACCCCGAGCACCTGGCCGGGGCGTTAGCCTCGGGGTGTGGACGACGGACTGCGGGTGACCGACCGGTGGGTCGTCCCCGCCGCTGAGCTGCGGGAACGCTTTTCCCGCTCGTCCGGCCCCGGCGGCCAGGGCGTCAACACCACCGACTCCCGGGTCGAGCTGAGCTACGACCTGGGCGCCTCGCCCGGGGTGCCCGAACCGCTGCGGGCGCGGGCGCTGGACCGGCTCGCCGGGCGGCTCGTCGACGGGGTGCTGACCGTCACCGCCAGTGAACACCGGGCGCAGTTGGCCAACCGGGAGGCGGCCCGGGAACGGCTGGCCGCGCTGCTGCGCGAGGCGGCGGCCCCGCCGCCCCCGCCCCGCCGGCCGACCCGGCCCTCGCGCGGCGCCAAGGAGCGCCGGCTGGCCGAGAAGAAGCGCCAGTCGCAGCGCAAGCGCGACCGCCGTGTCGACGGCGACTGACGGACGACCGCGGCGACCGACGGGCAGGGCGGCCGACGGGCCGGAGGGCCGCTACCGGCGGATCTACGCCGGCAGGGCGTCGAGCAGCCGGCCTCGCAGCACGGCGGCCCGGTCGGCGAACCCCCGCTGCGCGGCGGCGTACTCGGCCCGCCCCTCCGGGGTCTCCACCCGCACCGGCGGGTAGCCCAGGTCGGACAGGTCGTACGGGGAGGCGCACATGTCCAGGGTGCGGATCTCCCTGGCCAGCTCGAAGCAGTCCGCGACGAGTTCCGAGGAAACCAGGGGCGACAGCTTGTACGCCCACTTGTAGAGATCCATGTTGGCGTGCAGGCAGCCTGGCTGCTCGTGGGCGTGCTGCGTCTCCCGCGTCGGGGTGAGCAGGTTCAACGGCCGGGCCGGCGCGGTGAAGAACCGGTACGCGTCGAAGTGGCTGCACCGCACCCCGCGCTCCTCGACCACGGCCGCGGTCCGCTCCGGGCTCAGCCGCAGCGGCCAGGCGTTGTGGCGTACCTCCGCCTGGGTCTGCCGGTAGACCATGGCCCACTCGTGCATCCCGAAACAGCCGAGATGCGCCGGCCGGCCGGCGGTCGCCACCAGCAGCGCCCGGATCCACTCGACCGACTCGGCGCGCCGCGCGCGTACCCCCTCGGTGTCGAGGGTGACCCCGGCGGCGGCGGCGCGGTAGTCCCGGCCGAACTCGGCCGGGTCCGCGTCGCGCAACGCCACCCCGGCCCCCGGGTGCCACCGGCGCAGCTGAGCCGGGCGGTGCGAGTAGTAGGTGAAGAGGAAGTCCTCCACCGGGTGCTTCCCGCCCCGGCGGCGGCGGGCCAGGTGCGGGGTGAGCCAGGCGTCGACCCGCTCCTCGTGCGCCCGGCGCCGGGCTTGCCAGCGCGCCGCGTCGAGCACGGCGGTCGGGGCGAGGGCGGCGGTCACGGACCCAGGGTACGACCGCCGCCCCGCCGCCGGTCAGGGCACGTCCACCCGGACCCCGGCGGAGAACACCCCGCTGCGCAGCTCCAACTGCTGCGGCGGCGCCTGCCCGTCGACCGTGAAGACCAGCGGCAGCACCATCCGGCTGCCGCCCGCCATCGGCTGGGCGAAGACGTCGCGGCCCTGGTTGGCGGCCCGGGTGGCCTGCTCGTCGGTGCTGACGAAGTTGCCGTCCGGCAGGTACGCCCGTTGCAGGCGGCCGTGCCAGCTCTGCTTCTCCGGGGTGAGGTTGCGCACCCCGACCGTGGCCTGGCACTGCCGAGCGCCGCGGCCCGGCTCGCACGCGATCCGGAAGACGGTGAACTCGAACGCCGACTCGCGCAGCGGCTCACCGATCGCGCCGTTGGTGCCCCGGCCGATCCACGCGCCGCTGGTCGGCTGGCTGTCGGTGTCGATGGCCGCGACCTCCCGGGTGGCCGTCCAGGCGGCGGTGCCCACCGTGCCGGCCAGCACCGCGGCGGCCACCGGCACGATCAGCCAGACGGACGGCGTGCGGCGGGTCTGCGCCGGCCGGGGCGTGGCGGGCCGCGGGTAGACGGTCCCCCGCCCGCCGGGCGAGAGGGCCGCGGCGACGGGCCGGCGGCGCCGCCGCCACGCCCAGGCCCCGCCGAGCGCGAGCACCGCCACCGTGGCCAGCCCGGCCAGCAGCACGGGCGTCCGACGCCACGGCGGCGTCTCCGGGGTCTCCTTCGCCGCGGCCGGCGCGGCCGCGTTCCAGGTCGCCGTCGCGCAGTCGTACGGCCGGCTGTCGTCGCGGGCGAAGGCGCAGGCCGGCGCGGTCAGCGGCCGGTCCGGGGCGGCGGTGGTCAGCGTCGTGCCCAGGGTGGTGGTGCTGCGGGCGGGCAGCTTGAGCTGCCAGGTCACCGCGGTGGCCGACTGGCCGGTGGCGCGGGTGGCCCGGCCGCCGGTGGTGATGGCGGTCGCCGAGGCGCCGGGCGGCAGTTCCTGCCGCACGGTGGTGTCCACCGGCGTGTTGCCGGTGTTGCGGACCTGGATCCGGTAGCGCGGTGCCGGCGTGCTCTCCGGCGCCACCGCCACCGTGACCGGCGGCTTCGCCAGCGGCGGGGCGGCCCGGGTCGGGGTGGGCACCGCGGGCGGCACCGACGGCATCGCCGGCGCCGGGGTCGGCGCGGCCGCCGCCGGTGGTGGCTGCGTGGCCGCCGCGGGTGGTGCCGCCGTGGGCAGTGCCGGCGCGGCGGCGAGGATGCCGAGGCAGTGGACGAACACTGCGAGGGCCCTGTGGTGTCGTGTCGATGCAGGCATACGAACGAACCTCCGGAGCCGACGCTAGGGGCGGGGCGACGCCGGGCGGGTACGAAGTCGCGAAGTCCGCCCCGGGACGCGGGACGTGGCGTAGGGTGCGCGCCCGGGTTGCGCGGGCCGGTCGGTGCCAGGGTGCGCGGGCCGGACGGCGCGCCTACGGTGTCCCGGGCCGGGCGGCACGCCGCCGCGCTGCTGCCCGCCGGCCGGGATCCGCCTGGCGGGTCGTGGCCTGGGCCGGGGTGAGGGTCGTCCGGGACTAGATTGGCCTGGTGCGTATCGCTCGTTTTGCTCATGCCAAGGGAATGTCGTTCGGGGTCGTCGAGGGCGAGCCGGAGGCGGGCCCGCAGGGTCTGACCGTCGCCGAGATCGAGGGCCACCCGTTCGGCCAGATCCAGTTCTCCGGCGCCCGCTGGGCGCTCTCCGACGTCCGGCTGCTCTCGCCGATCCTGCCCAGCAAGGTCGTCTGCGTCGGGCGCAACTACGCCGAGCACGCCGCCGAACACGGCAGCGAGGTGCCGAAGGAGCCGCTGCTGTTCCTCAAGCCGTCCACGTCGGTGATCGGCCCCCGCGACGCGATCCGGCTGCCGATCTTCTCCAAGCAGGTCGAGCACGAGGCGGAGCTGGCGGTGGTGATCGGCGCGCCGGGCGCCCGGCGCGCCGACCGGGCCGCCGCGGAGCGGGCCATCTTCGGCTACACCTGCGCCAACGACGTCACGGCCCGGGATCTCCAGCGCTCCGACGGCCAGTGGACCCGTGCCAAGGGCTTCGACTCGTTCTGCCCGATCGGGCCGTGGATCACGACCGGGCTCGACGTGCGGGATCTGGAGGTCCGGTGTGAGGTGGGTCGCAATCCCGAGGAGATGGAGGTCCGCCAGCTCGGCCGTACGCGGGACATGGTCTTCGACGTGCCGGCCCTGGTGTCGTACGTCTCGCACGTGATGACGCTGCTCCCCGGCGACGTGGTGCTCACGGGCACGCCGGCGGGGGTTAGCCCGCTCACGGACGGGGATACGGTCACCGTGCGGATCGAGGGGATCGGGGAGCTGACCAATCCGGTGGTGCCCGTCGCCTGATCCGGGTCGAGGCCCGGTTTTCGCAGCTCAGAGGCGGTTACGGGGGCTCGATTTGGCCTGCCGGCACCGGGAGGGTAAAGTTTGTTCCCGGCGCCGCAAGGGGCCAATGGGGTATGGGGTAATTGGCAGCCCGACTGATTCTGGTTCAGTTAGTCTAGGTTCGAGTCCTGGTACCCCAGCGCAGCCGAGGTTCGCGAGAGCCTCGGGCGCTGGATCTCGGTGGAGAGTAGCTCCGGTTCCCGTCAGGGAGTCGGAGGTTCTCTCTGATAGAGTCCAGCAGCGCCGCTCGGGAGAGCGGTGTGGCAAGGAAGGTTCTGGCCCCGTCGTCTAGCGGCCCAGGACGCCGCCCTCTCAAGGCGGTAGCGCCGGTTCGAATCCGGTCGGGGCTACAGCATGACAGGCCCGTCTCACCCTGGTGAGGCGGGCCGTTTCGCATTCCCCGCCCTCGGCGCCCACCTGCCCGGTCTGCGCCGGTCCTGGCCCGCCCGACCCGGTGCCGGCCCCCTCAGGGGACGCCGCTAGACTACAGCGGCACCGCTCGCAAGGGCGGTGGAAGCAGGGAAAGTCTTGGCCCCGTCGTCTAGCGGCCCAGGACGCCGCCCTCTCAAGGCGGTAGCGCCGGTTCGAATCCGGTCGGGGCTACAACACGAACGGTCCGCCTCGCTCCGGCGAGGCGGACCGTTTCGCTATTCCAGCCCCCACCCGCTCCCCAGCCGGCTCGGCCTCCGACTCCGGCTGCCGGTCCTGGCCCGGCTGCCGGTCCTGGCCCGGCTGCCGGTCCTGGCCCGGCTACCGGTCCTGGCCCGGCTGCCGGTCCTGGCCCGGCTGCCGGTCCTGGCCGGGCTCCCGGCGGCCCGCTCGGGCTCTCGGCACCGCCCGGATCCTGGCTCCCCGGCCGGATCCCGGCGGCCCGCCCGCCTTCCGAATGTCGCCGGCGGGGGTGGGTCAGAGGCCGGAGAGGCGTTGGCCGGCCCGGACGACGGCCATGGCGTGGCGTTCGCCGGGGCGGCGGCCGAGGCGCTCGATCGGGCCGGAGACGCTGATCGCGGCGATGACCCGGCCGGTGCGGTCGCGGATCGGCGCCGAGATGCTCGCCACACCGGCCTCCCGCTCGGCGACGCTCTGCGCCCAGCCACGGCGGCGTACCTCGGCGAGGGTGCGGCCGGTGAACTTCGACCGGGGCAGCAGCGGCATCACCGCCTCCGGCGGCTCCCACGCGAGCAGGATCTGGGCCGCCGATCCGGCCGTCATCGGCAGCACCGAGCCGACCGGCACGGTGTCCCGCAGGCCGCTGGCCCGCTCGGCGGCGGCCACGCAGATCCGCTCGTCGGCGCGGCGCAGGTAGAGCTGCGCGCTCTCGCCGGTGGCGTCGCGCAGGGCGGCCAGCAGCGGCTCTGCCGCCGTCAGGAGCACGTCCGGCGCGGCGTTGGCGAGCTCACCCAGGCGCGGGCCGGGGCGCCAGCGGCCCTGGGTGTCCCGGACGAGCATCCGGTGGATCTCCAGCGCCTGCGCCAGCCGGTGCGCGGTCGCCCGGGGCAGCTTGGTGCGTTCAACGAGTTCGGCCAGGCTGGCGCCGTCGACGCAGGCGGCCAGAATGACCACCGCCTTGTCGAGAACGCCGACACCGCTCATACTGTGTCCCACAAGCCGAAATTTACCTCCCAGAATTTAGGATGTCCAGATGGTGGGAGTCACTACTACCGAGCCGAGGACCCTGGCCGAGAAGGTCTGGGACGCGCACGTCGTACGGTCCGCCGAGGGCGAGCCCGACCTGCTCTTCATCGACCTGCACCTGCTGCACGAGGTGACCAGCCCGCAGGCCTTCGACGGGCTGCGCCTCGCCGGCCGCCGGGTGCGCCGCACCGACCTGACGCTCGCGACAGAGGACCACAACACCCCGACCGGGTACGCCGACCCGTCGTTCCGGGAACGGCGCGGCGACCTGCTCACCATCGCCGACCCCACCTCGCGCACGCAGATCGAGACGCTGCGCCGCAACTGCGCCGAGTTCGGCGTGCGGCTGCACCCGCTGGGCGACGCCAACCAGGGCATCGTGCACGTCATCGGCCCGCAGCTCGGCGTCACCCAGCCCGGCATGACCATCGTGTGTGGCGATTCGCACACCGCCACCCACGGCGCGTTCGGGGCGCTCGCGTTCGGCATCGGCACGAGCGAGGTCGAGCACGTGCTGGCCACCCAGACGTTGCCGCAGAGCCGGCCGAAGACGATGGCGGTGAACGTGACGGGGCAGCTCGCCCCCGGGGTCACCGCCAAGGACCTGGTGCTCGCGCTGATCGCCCAGGTCGGCACCGGCGGCGGTCGCGGCCACATCGTCGAGTACCGCGGCGAGGCGATCCGGTCGCTGTCCATGGAGGGGCGGATGACCATCGCCAACATGTCGATCGAGTGGGGCGCCAAGGCCGGCATGATCGCGCCCGACGAGACCACGTTCGCGTACCTGAAGGGGCGGCCGAACGCCCCACAGGGCGCCGACTGGGACGCGGCGGTCGCCTACTGGCGGAGCCTGCCCACCGACGAGGGCGCGACCTTCGACGCCGAGGTGACCCTCGACGCCGGCGCGGTCACCCCGTTCGTCACCTGGGGCACCAACCCGGGTCAGGGCGCGCCGCTGGGCGCGGCGGTGCCGGACCCGGAGGAGTTCGTCACCGACGCCGAGCGGACCGCCGCGCGCCGCGCGCTGGAGTACATGGACCTGCGCCCCGGCACCCCGCTGCGCGACCTCGCAGTCGACGTGGTCTTCGTCGGCTCCTGCACCAACGGCCGGCTGGAGGACCTCCGGGCCGCCGCCGACGTGCTGCGCGGGCACCGGGTCGCCGACGGGGTGCGGATGCTCGTCGTGCCCGGCTCCGCCGCCGTCCGCGAGGCGGCCGAGGCGGAGGGGCTGGACAAGGTGTTCACCGACGCCGGGGCCGAGTGGCGCTTCGCCGGCTGCTCGATGTGCCTGGGCATGAACCCGGACACGCTCTCCCCGGGCCAGCGCTCCGCGTCCACCTCCAACCGCAACTTCGAGGGCCGCCAGGGCCGGGGCGGACGCACCCACCTGGTCTCCCCGCCGGTCGCCGCCGCCACCGCCGTGGCGGGCCGGCTGGCCGCTCCCGCCGACCTGTAGAAGGGCACACCGCAGATGGAGAGGTTCACCACCCACACCGGCACCGCTGTGCCGCTGCGTCGTTCCAACGTGGACACCGACCAGATCATCCCCGCCGTGTACCTCAAGCGGGTGACCCGGACCGGTTTCGCGGACGGCTTGTTCAGCGCCTGGCGCGAGGACCCCGAATTCGTGCTCAGGGATGCGGCGTATTCCGGTTCGTCGATTCTCGTGGCCGGTCCGGAGTTCGGCACCGGCTCCTCCCGGGAGCACGCCGTCTGGGCGCTGCGCGACTGGGGCTTCCGTGCCGTGATCTCCCCCCGCTTCGGCGACATCTTCCGGGGCAACGCACTCAAGGAGGGGTTGCTCCCGGTCGAGTTGGAATTGAAAGCGGTCGAGGAGATCTGGGATCTCGTCGAGGCCGAGCCGACCACCCCGGTCACCGTCGACCTGACCGCCCGGCAGGTCCGGGTCGGTGAGGCCACCTGGTCGTTCCCGCTCGACGACTTCAGCCGCTGGCGGCTGATGGAGGGCTTGGACGACATTGGACTCACCCTCCGGCACGAGGCCGAGATCAGTGCCTTCGAGGCCACCCGGCCGCCGTTCCTGCCCTCGGTCGCATAGCCGTACGCCCGATCCCGCAGCTGTTTCCGCCCCCGCCGGTCTGACCGGTGGGGGCGAATCCGTTACGACACAAGGGCTTTTTTCCACCGAATGTTTGTGTCCCGGCAGCACAGGGCATACCGTGCGCGCAGAATGGCTCGCGTCGAGTCAGTTGCACAATCGGGAGGAAGTCGTGAACAAGGCCGAGCTCATCGAGGCGCTCGCCGTTCGCCTGGGGGACCGGAAGACGGCGACGGCCGCGCTTGACGCGGTCCTCGCTGAGGTCCAGGCGGCGGTCACCAAGGGCGAGAAGGTGGCGATCACCGGATTCGGAGCGTTCGAAAAGCGCGTCCGGGGCGCCCGAACAGCGCGCAACCCGCGGACCGGCGAGGCGGTGAAGGTCAAGAAGACATCCGTCCCGACCTTCCGCCCGGGCGCCGGGTTCAAGGAGATGGTGGCCAGCGGCAAGGTGCCGAAGGCCACGGCGGCGGCGAAGAAGACCGCCGCGGCCGCCGCCAAGACCACTGGTGCCAAGGCCGCGGGTGCCAAGGCCGCGGGTGCCAAGGCCGCGGGTGCCAAGGCCGCGGGTGCCAAGGCCACCACGGCCGCGGCGAAGAAGACCGCCGCGGCGAAGGCCACCGCGGCCAAGAAGACCACGGCGGCGAAGGCGGCCAAGGCCACCGCGGCGAAGAAGACCACGACCGCCAAGGCCGCCCCGGCGAAGAAGGCCGCCCCGGCAAAGAAGGCCGCCGCGGCGAAGACGACTGCGGCCAAGAAGACGACCGCAGCCAAGAAGACGACGGCGGCCACGAAGGCCCCGGCGAAGAAGGCCCCGGCCAGGAAGGCCGCGGCCAAGCGCTGATGTCCAGCGGTACGAGGGCGTCCACCGGCACGGTGGGCGCCCTCGCCGCGTCCACGCGCCCGCCGTCGGGGCGTTGACCGCAACGGTGCGCCGCACGCAGAATCGCCGCACCCCTTCCGGTCGGCGAAAGGCAGCCCCGTGCGCTACCGCCACCGCACCACCCTCACCCTCGCCCTGGGCGTCGTGCTGCTGGTCGACGTGCTGCGGGTCTTCCTGCCGGCGGTCATCACCGTCTTCGGGCAGGCCGCCTCGACCCCGGCCGAGCTGCTGGGGGCGTTCGCGCTCGGCTGGTTCGTGCTCGCCCTGGCCGCGCCCGCGCTGGTCCGCCGGGCCGGCGCCCGCGCGGTCACGCTCGTCGCCGCCGTCCTGCTGGTCGCCGCCCGGCTCGCCGTCACCGGCCAACCGGGCGGGCGGCTCCAGCTCTGGCTCGCCACGGCCGGGCTGCTCGCCGGGCTGGTCTGGCTCGCCGGTGTCGCCGCCGCCACCCACCGGCCGGTGCCCGGCCTGGCGCTCGGGCTGGCCCTCGGGGCGATCCTGCACACCGCGCTGGACACGTACCGCCTGGGCTTCCTCGGGAGCTGGCAGTCGTGGCTCGCCGCCGGCCTGGTCGGCGGACTCTTCCTGGTGGGGCAGACGCGGCCCGCGCCGCCGGCCGGCCCGGGCGGCGTACGGAGTTGGCTGCTGGCCGGCCCGGCGCTGCTGCTCGCCGGCATGGTGGCGCTCTCCCCGGCGGTCGCCCGGACGGCGACGACGTACCAGTTCGGTCTGCTGCGGTCGCATCCCGGCGACGAGGTGGGGGTCGCCACCGTGCCGCTCCTCGGCCCCGCCCCGGTCGCCCTGGCGGTCGGCGGATTCCTGCTCGCCGCGCTGGCGTCGCCGCGCCAGGGGGCGTGGCGGTGGCTCGCCCCGGCGGCCCTGGTGGCCGGTGCCGTCCTCTTCGCCCTCGAGCGCGGGGAGCTGCTGCTGCCGGCCGTCCTGCTCGCCGCGGCGGGGCTCGGCGGCTGCCTGGCGTCCGCCGGCGCGGCCGACGAACGGGACACCCCCGCCGCCGGCTCCACCGAGGGGACCGCCGCCGCCGGGTTCACCGTGGTCGACGGCGGCACCGCCGATCCGGGCCGGGCGGCGGGCCGGCGCGCGTACGCGGTGGTCGCCGGGATGCTGCTCTTCGCCGTCGCGGCGGTGCTCTACTACGCGGCGTACGACCTGGGCCACCCCAACGGCGGGGTGCCCGTGGCCGTGGCGGTGCTGGTCGCCGCGGTAGCCCTGGCCGCCCGGCCTGCGGTGGGGCCGGTGCCGTCGCCGCTGCCGCCGGTGCGGACCGCCGCCGCGGCCACCGCGCTGGCGCTGGTCGCCGCGATCGCCAGCGACGAGCTGCTGTCCGCGAGCAACCGGGACGGGCCGCCCGACACGGTGCGGGTGGCGGCGTACAACGTCCGGATGGGGTTCGGGACGGACGGCCGCTTCGACCCGGACGCGCTGGCGCGGGCCGTCGCCGGGGCCGACGTCGTGGCGCTCAGCGAGGTGGACCGGGGCTGGCTGCTCAACGGCGGCCACGACACGCTCGACCTGCTGGCGGAGCGGCTGGACATGCCGTACGTCTTCGCGCCGGCCGCCGACCCGCTCTGGGGCGACGCCGTGCTGAGCCGCTGGCCCCTGGACGGGGCCCGGACCCGGCCGCTGCCGGCGGTCGGCGCGCCCACCGGCGCGCAGGCCCTCGGGGTCACGGTCGACCTCGGCGACGGCGTCCGCCTCGCGGTGGTCGCCACCCACCTGCAACCGCCGCCCGGCCAGGGCCCGGTGGTCCAGGCCCGCGCGGTCGCCGACTTCGCCCTCCGGTACGCGGACGGCCGCCCGCTGGTGGTCGCCGGCGACCTGAACACCGAGCCGGGCGATCCGGCGTTCGCCGAGTTCACCCGGGCCGGGCTGGTCGACGCGCTGGCCACGGCCCGCCCGCTGCCGACCAGCCCGGCGGACGACCCGCGCCAGCAGATCGACCACGTGTTCGTCACGCCCGACCTGGGCGCCGGCGATCCGGTGGCCCCGCGCGGCACGGCCAGCGACCACCTGCCGGTCGCCGTGACCCTGACCCTGCCACCGGCCTGACCCGCCGCCGGGCGCGGCGGCCGGGGCGCGCGGGCGGCCGCGCCGCACCGGGTCGGCGGGTCGGTGGGGGCGGCCGGTCAGAGACGCCGGCGGGTCGGTGGGGGCGGCCGGTCAGAGGCGGTCGGCGGCGAGTAGGCGGTCCCCGGCGAAGGCGAGCAGCCAGCCGCCGCCCTTCGGTGTGGCGAAGTCGCCCGCCCGCCCGCTGAGCCGCTCCAGGGCGGCCGGGATCACCTTGCCCTGGCTGCACACCCCCACCTGCTCGCCGGAGGTCGCCAGCTCCGCTAGGCGGGCGGCGACGGCCAGTGCGCACTCGTCGGGCTGCTGGCCCGGCCGCGGCTCGTCCAGGTCGCCGCTCACCTCGATCGGCAGGCCGAGCAGCGCCGCCGCCGGGTCGAGGGTCTGTACGCACCGGCGGGCCGAGGCCGACAGCAGCCGCGCCGGGCGGACCAGCGCCACCAGCGGGGCCAGCGCCTGCGCCTGCGCCCAGCCCCGGGCGTCGAGCGGCCGGCCGGTGTCCGGGCCGGACCAGGTGCCCCGCTTGCCGGCGTGCCCGTGCCGGACGAGCGCGATCGTCCCGGTCACCGCCGGCAGGGCCGCGAACGCGGCCAGCACCTCCGCGTCGTGCGGGTAGCTGACCAGCCGTACGGCCTCGTCGACGTCGAGCCAGCGCACCTCGTCGACCTCCGTGCCCGGCTGGAAGCCGCCGTCGGCCACCGCCCGCATCGACCAGTAGTCGACCACCTTCGGCCGGCCCTCGCTGCGGTAGCGCACGCTGGGCAGCCGCATCTGCGGCACCGCCCGGACGTCGGTCTCCTCGGCCACCTCGCGTACGGCGGCGAGCAGGGGGTGCTCGTCCGGCTCCAACTTGCCCTTCGGCAGCGACCAGTCGCCGTAGCGGGGCCGGTGCACCAGGCACACCAGCACCCCGTCGTGCCGCGCGTCAGGGCCCACGGCGGTGGGGCCGGGGTCGTCGGCGGGGCGCCACACGACGCCGCCGGCCGCCCGGATCGGCGTCGTCCCGTCGGGGACGTCGGCCGTCCAGCTCCGGCCCGGGCCGGCCGCGTCCCGCTCATCCAGCATCCGGTCAGCCTATGCGCGCGCCGGTCAGCCCGCCGTGCCACCGACGCGACGCAGCAGCAGTTCCTGCAGGTGCACCAGCGGCTCGTCGGCCGTGCCGGTACGCCGGCTCCAGGTGCCGTCCGCCGCCAGCTCGAACGCCTCCACGTCCGGGCCCATCGCGGCGGCCATGACGTGGTCCAGCTCGGCCCGGGCGACCGGGTCGCTGACCTGCACCAGCGCCTCGACGCGGCGGTCCAGGTTGCGGTGCATCAGGTCGGCCGAGCCCATCCAGAACTCGGCGTCGCCGTTGTTGCCGAACCGGAAGATCCGGGAGTGCTCCAGGAACCGGCCCAGGATGGAGCGGACCCGGATGTTCTCCGACAGGCCCGGCACCCCCGGCCGCAGCGTGCACATGCCCCGGATGACCAGGTCGACGTGCACGCCGGCCCGGGACGCCCGGTAGAGGGCGTCGGTGACCTCCTCGTCGACCAGCGAATTCACCTTGATCTGCACGAGCCCGGGCATGCCGAGCCGCACGTGCGAGATCTCCCGCTCGATGCGCTCGATCAGCCCGCTGCGGATGCCCTGCGGGGCGACCAGCAGCCGCCGGAACGCGGTCTGCCGGCTGTAGCCGGTGAGGACGTTGAACAGGTCGGTCAGGTCGGCGCCGATCTCCGGGTCGGCGGTGAGCATGCCGAAGTCCTCGTAGAGCCGGGCGGTCTTCGGGTGGTAGTTGCCGGTGCCGATGTGACAGTAGCGGCGGATCTGGTTGCCCTCCTGGCGTACCACCAGGGCGGTCTTGCAGTGCGTCTTCAGGCCCACCAGGCCGTAGACAACGTGGCAGCCGGCGCGCTCCAGGGTGCGTGCCCAGCCGATGTTGGCCACCTCGTCGAAGCGCGCCTTCAGCTCGACCAGCACCACCACCTGCTTGCCGGCGGCCGCCGCGTCGACCAGCGCGTCGACGATCGGCGAGTCGCCGCTGGTGCGGTAGAGGGTCTGCTTGATGGCCAGCACGTCGGGGTCGGCGGCGGCCTGCTCGATGAAGCGCTGCACGCTGGTGGCGAACGAGTGGTACGGGTGGTGCACCAGGATGTCGCCGTCGCGCAGGGTGGCGAAGACGCTGCGCGGCACCTCGCCCTCGGTGAGCCGGGGATGGGTGGCCGGCACGAACGGGGGGTCCTTCAGGTCCGGCCGGTCGGCCTCGTTGTAGAGCTGCCACAGCGCGGCGAGGTCCAGCAGGCCGGGCACCCGCAGCACCTCCTGGTCGTGCATGTCCAGTTCGCGGACGAGCAGCTCCAGCATGTGGTCGGAGATCGAGGCGTCCACCTCCAGCCGGACGGGCGGGCCGAACCGGCGCCGGGCCAGCTCCCGTTCCAGGGCCTGGAGCAGGTCCTCGTCGCGGTCCTCGTCGACCTCCACCTCGGCGTTGCGGGTGACCCGGAACAGGTGGCACTCGACGACCTGCATGCCGGAGAAGAGCTGCCCCAGGTGCACCGAGATCAGATCCTCCACCGGCAGCATCCGCACGCCCGGCAGGTCCCGGTGCACCCGGACGAACCGGGGCACGTTGTTCGGCACCTTCACCCGGGCGAACAGCTCGGAGCCGCCGTCCGGGTCGCGTACCGCCACGGCCAGGTTGAGCGACCGCCCCGAGATGTACGGGAACGGGTGCGCCGGGTCGACCGCCAGCGGGGTCAGCACCGGGAAGATCTGCTCCCGGAAGTACGCGCGCAGCCGCTCCCGTTCGGGGTCGTCCAGGTCCGCCCAGCGTAGGATGCGGATGTCCTCGGCGGCCAGCTTCGGCAGGACGTCGTCGGTGAAGCAGGCCGAGTGCCGGGTGACCAGCGTGGCGGCCTTCTCGGCGACCAGCTCCAACTGGGTGCGCAGCGGCATCCGGTCGCCGCCGCGCACCGGCAGACCGGCCTGGAGTCGCCGCTTCAGCCCGGCCACCCGCACCATGTAGAACTCGTCCAGGTTGCTGGCGAAGATGGCCAGGAACTTGGCCCGCTCCAGCAGCGGCGTGCGCGGGTCCTCGGCGAGCGCCAGCACCCGGGCGTTGAAGTCGAGCCAGGAGAGCTCCCGGTTGAGGAAGCGGTCCTCGGGCAGCGGCGCCACGGCGGGCGGCTCGTCGTCGGCGCCGGGCGCCGCCGGGGCCGGGGCCGCCGGGGCGGCGGGGGACGGCCCGGTGACCGGGTCCAGCACCTCCTCCAGGCCGGCGGAGGCGGTCGCCGCGTCAGGGCCGTCGTCGTCGGTCCGGGCGGCCCCGGCCGGCTCGCTCGGTCGGAAGCGGCCGTCGGCGCCCCGGGAGCGGGTGCCGTTGCGGGCTGCGGCCGGCTCGGCGGCGCGTGGCGGTCGGTTGGCGGGCTCGCGAGGGGTGCTCACCCGCCCATAATCACCCGATCCGGGTTAACGCAAAATGAACATCGACCAGTCGCTCAGGCCATCGTCGGCAACGTCACCCGGACGACCTCGCCGGCGGCGTCGGTCTCGACGCGCAGCCGCTGGCCGAGGCGGAGCAGCCGCAGACCGGAGGCGTCGAACGCCCGGGCCGGGAAGGCCAGCTCGGTGCCGTCGTCGAGGAGCAGCGTCCCGCTGCGGGTCGCCGCGTCGTAGGTGGCCACCGTGCCCTGCATGCCCCGCACGCTACACCGACCGCACCCCGCACCCCGCCCGCACACCGCCTGACCCACGCCGGCCGGCGCGGGTCAGGCGGGGCAGCCGGCGGCGGCGAGCGCGGCGGTCTCCGGCCCCAGCCCGAGCCGGACCGCCGCGGCCAGGTCGTCGGCGGTGTCCACGTCGCGGCGCAGGCTCGGCCAGTCCCCGGTCAGGGCCAGCGCCCCGCTCGCCGCGTGCGCGGCGGCCGAGCCGACCCCGAACCGGGGATCCAGGGGCACGCCCGGCGGCGCGGCCAGCAGCACGGTGCCGTCGCCGGGGGCGTCGGGCACGTACCGGCGTACGCCCGCCGGGCCGGCCTGTGTCGCGTGCAGCGCCGCCGCCAGCTCGGCCGGGCGCAGCGCGGGCAGGTCGGCGGTGAGCCCGGCCACCCAGCCGCCGCCGGCGGCCGACGCGCCGTGCCGGAAGGCGGCGTTCAGGCCGGCGTCCGGGGCGTCCGGCAGCGCGCGGGCGCCCGCCCGGCGGGCCGCCGCGGCCACCCGGACGTCGTCGGTGACCACCAGCACCCCGGCCACCGCGGGGCAGGCCCGCACCGCGGCGACCGTGTCGGCCGCCAGGGCCAGCGCCAGCGCCTCGTGCGGTACGGCCGGCAGCGCCCCCCGCAGCCGGCTCTTCGCGGCGGCGAGGCGCTTCACCGGCACCACGACGGTCCACCTCGGCTGACTCACACCCGCCATCCTGCCAGCCGGACGGCGGTACCCTCTCTGGCCGGACCCGGGGCGAGCAGGCATGATTTCCGCTGCGGGCGTCACCGGGTGCGGACCGGTGCGGACCGGTGCGGGTCGGGGCGGCACGAGGAGGCGCAGTGACACGGCGGAGGCTGGGGTTCTGGCAATGGTTCGCCGTGGTGCTGGTCAAGCCGGTCATGACGGTCTGGACCCGGCGCACCTGGCGCGGCATGGAGCACCTCCGCCGCGACGGTGGCGTGATCATCGTGCCGAACCACATCTCGCACGCCGACCCCCTGGTCGCGGCGCACTTCGTCTACGACTCCGGCCGCTGGCCGCGCTTCCTCGGCAAGGCCAGCGTGTTCCGGGTCCCGGTGGTCGGCTGGATCCTGCACCGGTGCCGGCAGATCCCGGTCGAGCGGGGCACCGTGGACGCGGTGAAGTCGCTGGACGCCCTGGTCGCCGCGCTCGACGAGGGCGGCGCCGTGGTGATCTACCCGGAGGGCACCACCACCCGCGATCCGGACCTGTGGCCGATGAAGGGCAAGACCGGCGCGGCCCGGCTCGCGCTCGCCACCGGCGCGCCGGTGATCCCGGTCGCCATGTGGGGCCCGGAGCGGATCTTCGACCCGCGCAGGGCCCGGCTCAACCCGCGGCCCCGGATCCCGGTGACCGTGGTCGCCGGCCCGCCGGTCGACCTGAGCCGGTGGACCGAAGCCACCCCGACTAAGGCCGTCCTCGAGGAGATGACCGACACCATCATGCTGCGGCTGCGTGACATGCTCGCGGAGGTTCGGGGCGGCACGCCGCCGCCCCTGTGGGAACGACCGGGCCGCCCCGGTGACGAGCGCCGGCCGGGAGCGGCGGCGTGAGCGAGCGGAGCGAGCGAAGCATCAGGCACAGCAGCGTGGCGCCTCGCGCCGCCGCCGAGCGGAGCGGGGTGGCGGCGTGAGCGGGCACGTCGCGGTGCTGGGGGCCGGCTCGTGGGGGACGGCCTTCGCCAAGATCCTCGCCGACGCCGGCCGGGACGTCACCATCTGGGCGCGCCGCCGGCCGGTCGCCGACACGATCCGCGCCGAGCGGCGCAACCCGGAGTACCTGCCGGACGTGCTCCTGCCGTCCCGGGTCACGGCGACCGGGGACGCCGCCGAGGCGATCACCGGGGCCGAGCTGGTGGTGCTGGCCGTGCCGTCGCAGACGCTGCGCGGCAACCTCGCCGAGTGGACCGGGCACCTGCACCCGGACGCCACCCTGGTCTCGCTGATGAAGGGCATCGAGCTCGGCACCACCAGGCGGATGAGCGAGGTGATCGTGGAGACCGCCGGGGTGGCGGCGGACCGGGTGGTGGTGGTCTCCGGGCCCAACCTGGCCCCCGAGATCGCCGCCGAGCAGCCGGCCGCCACCGTGGTCGCCTGCACCGACCCGGACCGGGCCACGCTGGTGCAGCGGTCGATCACCACGCCCTACTTCCGCCCCTACACCAACGACGACGTGATCGGCTGCGAGCTGGGCGGCGCGGTGAAGAACGTGATCGCGCTGGCGTACGGCATCGCCGTCGCGATGGGCTTCGGCGACAACACCCGGGCCATGCTGGTCACCCGGGGGCTGGCCGAGACCGCCCGGCTCGGGGTGGCCCTGGGCGCCGACCCGCTCACCTTCGCCGGCCTGGCCGGGATGGGCGACCTGGTCGCCTCCTGCTCCTCGCCGATGGCCCGCAACCGTACGTTCGGCGAGCACCTGGGCCGGGGCGCGACCCTGGATGAGGCCCGCGTCGCCACCCGGCAGACCGCCGAGGGGGTCAAGAGCGCCCTCGCCATCCGCGACCTGGCCCGGGCGCACGCCGTGGAGATGCCGATCACCGAGCAGGTGGAGCTGGTCTGCCACGAGGGTGTCGACCCGCGCCTCGCCGTTGACGCCCTGATGAGCCGGACGACGAAACCGGAGTGAGCGATTGACCGAACCGCACGACGGCACCCGATGCGTCCGCGCCGGCCTGCCCGAGCCGGCCCCCGGCCAGCCGTTCCTGCCGGGGCCGGTCTTCGCTGCGCCGTACCACCTGGACCCGTGGGCGGGGCCGGCGGCGGCGCCGAACGGCTACGGCCGGCCGGACAACCCCACCCGCCGGCTGCTGGAGGCGGCCGTCGGGGAGCTGGAGCGGGGCGACTGCCGGGTCTTCGCCAGCGGGCAGGCCGCGATCACCGGGCTGCTGCTGACGGTGCTGAGGCCGGGGGACACCGTGGTGCTCCCGTCGGACGGCTACTTCGCCGTCCGGGCCTTCGCCCGGGACACGCTGGAGGGGATCGGGGTGCGGGTGCTCCTCGCCCCGACCGCCGGCCCCCACCCGGACTTCGACGGCGTACGCCTGGTGCTGCTGGAGACGCCGGCGAACCCCGGCCTGGACGTCGCCGACGTGCCGGCGCTGGCCGCCCGCGCGCACGCGGCCGGCGCCCTGGTAGCGGTCGACAACACCACCGCCACGCCGCTCGGGCAGCGCCCGCTCGACCTCGGCGCCGACCTCGTGGTGGCCTCCGGCACCAAGGCGCTCACCGGGCACTCGGACCTGCTGCTCGGCTACGTCGCCACCCGCTCGACCGAACTGCTGGACGCGGTGACCGCCTGGCGGGACGTCACCGGTGCGGTGCCCGGCGCGTTCGACGCCTGGCTCGCGCACCGGTCGCTGGCCACCCTCGACCTGCGGCTGGCCCGGCAGACGGCGAACGCCGAGGCGCTCGCCGGGCTGCTCGTCGGGCGGTCCGACGTGACCGGGCTGCGCTGGCCCGGGCTGCCCGGCGACCCGGCCCACCCGGTGGCGTCGGTCCAGATGCGACGGATCCCCGGCGTGCTCTCCTTCGACCTCGGCGACGCCGCGCGGGTGGCCCGGTTCCTCGACGCGGCCCGGCTGGTCGCCGCGGCCACCTCCTTCGGCGGCCTGCACACCACCGCCGACCGGCGGGCCCAGTGGGGCGACGACACCCCGCCCGGCTTCGTCCGGCTCTCCTGCGGCGTGGAGGATGCCATCGACCTGGTCGCCGACGTGGCCGCCGCGCTCGACGCCAGCCGCTGAGCGCTCGGGGCGCCGGCCGTTGGGCGCTCGGGCGCGGGCCCGTTGAGGACCCGGCGACGGCCGTTGGGCTATCGTGACCGTGGCCCCGAGCGGGGCCGTCCGTGGCCCGCGCCGGGCCCGACCGGAGGAGGTGAGTCCGATCCACCCGACAGGCAGGACCGACGCTCCCCTCCGACGCCACGCCGGCTGACCCGGCGGCCGGGAGCGTCGACGAGCGCTCCCGGAGGTCCACCATGACCGTTTCCTTCCGCCCCGACCGACCCGCCCTCGTGCACCGGCTGCGCGCCGCCGGCTGCGTCTACGCCGAGGACGAGGCGGACCTGCTGATCGCCGCCGCCGACTCGCCGCAGGCGCTTTCCGACCTGGCCGACCGCCGGGTCGCCGGGCTTCCGCTGGAGCACCTGCTCGGCTGGGCGGAGTTCTGCGGCGAGCGGATCGCCGTCGATCCCGGCGTGTTCGTGCCGCGCGCGCGTACCGCCCTGCTGGTCGACGCCGCCGTCGCGGTGACCGGCCCGGCGGCGGCCGTGGTGGACCTGTGCTGCGGCTCCGGCGCCACCACCGTCGCGCTGGCCCGCCGGCTCGCGCCGCGTTGGCTGGCCGCCGCCGACGTCGACCCCGCCGCCGTGGCCTGCGCCCGGCGCAACCTGGCGCCGCTGGGGGTGTCGGTCTTCCACGGCGACCTGTACGAGCCGCTGCCGGTGCGCTGGCGGGGGAGCCTGGACCTGGTGGTGGCCAACGCCCCGTACGTGCCGACGGCGGCGGTGGCGCTGATGCCGCCGGAGGCCCGGCTGCACGAGGCGCAGGTGGCCCTGGACGGCGGGTCGGACGGGCTGGCGGTGCTGCGCCGGGTCGCCGCGGGCGCGGCGCGCTGGCTGGCCCCGGGCGGGCACCTGGTGGTGGAGACGAGCGAGGCGCAGGCGGACGCGCTCTGCGCGGCGCTGACCGCCGCCGGCCTGCACCCCACGGTGACCCGCGACGACGACCGGGACGCCACCGCCGTCACCGCCCGCCGCCCCGCCTGACCGGGGCTGCGCGTCTCGGTGCGGGCCGCCCGCTCGCGACGCGCGACAGGCGGCGGCGCCGCGCGGGAGCCCCCGCCGTGACCCGTCCGTCGACGGCCCCACCGGCTCCCAACGGCGGGACCGTCGACGGCGCGGGGCGCCGGCGTCGCGTGCGGGCAAGCGGCGCGACGGCGCCGAGGGTGGGGTCAGCGGCGGGGCGGCGCCCCGGCGAAGACGGCCCAGGCGGCGGGCGGGAAGAGCAGCGCCGGGCCGGACGGGTCCTTGGAGTCGCGGACGGCGACGGTTTCCGTGAGCACCGCCATCTCCACGCACGCCCCCTCGTCGCCGCTGTGGCTGCTCTTGCGCCACCGGGCCGCGGTGAGCGTCGCGCTGGTCGTCGGGGTCATGGTCCTACCGTCCCTTCAGGAGTTGGAGGAGCTGGTCCCGGCTGGCCGACGGGCTGAGCGCGACGGTCCGCAGGTGCTCCATGATCTTGGTGCAGGTACGCAGGTCGCCCGGCCGGTCCAGGACCATCTGCCCGGCCACGGTCTCCACCGAGGCGATGATCGGGTCCTCCGGGTCGGCGAACTCCAGGATGTGCAGCGAGCCCCGGGTGCCCCGGTGGTAGCCGGCGGCGAGGGGGATCACCTGCACCGTGATGTTGGGTAGTTCGCCCATCTTCAGCAGGTGGTGCAGCTGGCTCTCCATCACCGACCGGTCGCCGACCGGCCGCAGCAGCGCGCCCTCGTCGATGATGGCGTCCAGGATCGGCGGCTTGTCGCCGGTGAGCCGCTGCTGCCGGTCGAGCCGGACCTGGACCCGCTGCTCGACCTCGTCGTCGCCGAGGGTGTGCGGGCCGCCCCGCATGACGCCCCGGATGTAGTCGGCGGTCTGCAACAGCCCCGGCACCACGGACGGCTCGAAGTTGGCGATCCCGGTCGCCTCGGCCTCCAGCGCGATGAAGTCGATGGTGCGCCGGTCCAGCAGGTACGAGTACGACACCCACCAGCCGGGCTTGCGTGCGTCCTTGGCCAGCTGGACGGCCGCTGCCACCTCGTCCGCGCCGACCCCGTAGAGGGTGAGCAGGGCGCGCACGGTGGCCGGGCTGACCAGCGTCTGCGCGTTCTCGTAGCGGGACAGGGTGCTGCGGGTGCTGCTGATCTCGTCCGCCGCCGCCTCCAGCGTGAGGCCGGCGGCTTCCCGGTGGGTGCGTAGCGCGATGCCCAGGCGTCGGGCGCGGGCGGTCTTGGGAGCCATGCATCGATGGTCGCACATCTTGCCGGGAAGGTGTAGATGAGAGAACGTCGATGAGAGTTGCATTCACGGCTGTAGACATGTCAATCTGTCATCGCGTCCTCACCGCCGGTTGTCGTGGCGACGGTGGTGGTGAGTGACCGGAGGGGATGGGGCGCGCGGCGATCGGGTTTCTCCCCCGAGCCCGATCGCCGCGTGCCGCGCCCCGTGGCCCGCCAGCCGGAAGGGATTCGACGTGCGTACTGGTCAGCAGGCCCGCGCCGACCGCGCCGGCGGCCTCCGATGACACGCTTCCTCGTGGTGCTCACCGACGTCCGCCCCGTCGACGGCGCCGGCCGCGACGAGCGGACCTGCCCCGAGCGGCGCCGCCAGGTGGTCGGCGCGACCAGCCGCGAGGCGGCCGACCGGATCGCCGGCGCGTTCATGGCGCTGGGCATGGTGCGGGCCGGCCGGCAGCGGGTCAAGGTGATCGCCATCGGCCGGCGGCGCGCGCACGGCTGACGCCGCCACGGGCGGCGCGGCCGGGAGACGGCCCCGCCGGGCGGACGGCCCGCCCGGCCGGAGGCCCGGCCCGGCGGAGAGGCGCGGCCCGGCGCCCCGCCGGGCCGTCCGGCGTCACAGCATCCGGCGCCGCTTCAGGTACGCCACCAGGTCGTCGTAGACGCCCCCCTCGTTGGCGAACATCGCCACGTTGCGGGCGGTGGCCATCCACGGCTTCGTCGAGGGCCGCACCTCCTTCGCGGCCCGCTCCAGGTCCCGCTGCTCGATCATCCGCACTTCGCCGGTGCGTACGGAGTCGGCCATCGCGTACTCGGCGGCGGTCTCGCAGAGGTGGGCCAGGTCGGCGCCGGAGTAGTCCTCGGTGGCCGCCACGATCTTCCGCAGGTCGATCCCGGCGATCGGCCGCTCCCGCAGGTGGTACTCCAGGATGGACGCGCGCGCCTCCGCGTCCGGGGGCAGCACCAGCACCACCCGGTCGAGCCGGCCCGGGCGGCGCAGCGCCGGGTCGACGTCCCACGGGGTGTTGGTGGCGGCCAGCACGAAGACGCCCTCGTTGCTGCCCTCCATCCCGTCCAGCTCGGCCAGCAGTTGGTTGCCCAGCGTCCGCATCGAGCTGGAGCCGACCTGCGAGCGCTTGTGCCCGAGGGCGTCGACCTCGTCGAGGAAGAGCACGCACGGGGCGTTGCGGCGGGCCGCCTGGAACAGCTCGTGCAGGTTGCGCTCCGAGTTGCCCATCCACATGTCCAGCACGTCCACGATCGACAGCGAGATGAACTTGGCGCCCATCTCCCCGGCGACCGCCCGGGCCAGGAAGGTCTTGCCGCAGCCGGGCGGGCCGTAGAGCATCAGGCCGCCGCGCAGGCTCTTGCCGTACATCTTGCGCAGTTGCGGGTTGCGCAGCGGGCCGAGGAAGGCCAGCTCCAGCCGCTCCTTGACCGCCGTCATGCCGCCCACGTCGGCCAGCCGGATGCCGGAGGTCTCCACGTCGTACACCCGGTCGGAGTCGCCGGTCACCGGCTCCGGCTCGTCGCCGGCGCGGGCGAAGCGCGGCGGCACGACGTCGGCCAGCTCCTGCTCGTAGGCCGCCAGCGGGTCGTGGCCGGCGGTCGCGGCGGGGCCGCCGGGCCCGGCCGGCGCCGGGCGCTGCGCCGGCGGCTGCGGGGCCGCCGGGGCCGACGCCGACGGCGGGGGTACGGAGCCGCCCAGAGCCCGCTGCATCAGGGCCTGTGCCTGGTCGTTGCCCGGATCCCGGGCGAGCGCCTGACCGACCTGCGCGATCGCCTCCCCGGCCCGGCCGGCGTCCAGCAGCAGCGAGGCGAGGTGGAGTCGCAGCGGCAGGTCGTCGGGGCGGGCGTCCAGGGCCGCCGTCAGGGACTCGATGAGGGGATCAGCGCTCATAGGACGAGCAGCGTAGTGGGCGTCGGGTGTCGTCACCGCCCCGGATCTCCGCGCGAGCGATTACGCAACGTATATCCTTTGTTGACCGGTTGCCGCGTCCTGTCGCCTGTCCCCCGGGTATCGGCAGCCGAGGCCCGCCACGCACAGTAAGGTCAACCGGGTGAGCGCCACCACCGGCGCAGCAGTCGCGTACGAAGAGGTGACCGGAGTGACCACCCCAGGCAGGACCCGCGTGGCGATCGTCTTCGGCGGCCGCAGCCCGGAGCACGGCATCTCCTGCGTCAGCGCCGGCAGCGTGCTCGGCGCCCTCGACCCGGACGAGTTCGAGGTGGTGCCGGTGGGCATCACCCGGGCCGGGCAGTGGGTGCTGACCAGCGGCGACCCCGCCCAGTTGGCGATCAACGCGCGCCGGCTGCCGGAGATCACCGCGGAGTCCGGCGCCGACATCGTGCTGCGCGCCGACCCGACCGGCAACGGGCTGATGGTGCTCGACCCGACCGAGGGTCCCCGGGCGCTCGCCGACGTCGACGTGGTCTTCCCGGTGCTGCACGGCGCGTACGGCGAGGACGGCACCATCCAGGGCATGCTGGAGATGGCCGGCATCCCGTACGTCGGGGCGAACGTGTTCGCCTCCGCCGCCGCCATGGACAAGGAGTTCACCAAGAAGCTCTGCGCCGCCGAGGGCATCCCGGTGGGCCCGTACGCGGTGCTGCGCAACGGGATGACGCTGAGCGAGGCGGACAAGGAGCGGCTCGGCCTGCCCGTGTTCGTCAAGCCCTCCCGGGCCGGTTCGTCGTTCGGCATCACCAAGGTCACCGACTGGGCGGACCTGGACGCCGCCGTCGCCACCGCCCGCCAGATCGATCCGAAGGTGCTGGTCGAGGGGGCGCTCGTCGGCCGCGAGATCGAGTGCGGTGTGCTGGAGGGCGAGTCCGGCGGCGCGCCGGAGGCGTCGGTGCTCGCCGAGGTGCGGGTGGTCGGCGATTACGACTTCTACGACTTCGAGGCGAAGTACATCGACTCCGAGGCGGCCTGCGAGTACGACATCCCCGCCGGCCTGCCCGAGCGGGTGACCCGGCAGGTCCAGGAGTACGCCGTCCGCGCCTTCACCGCGCTGGACTGCGCCGGCCTGGCCCGGGTCGACTTCTTCGTCACCCCGGAGCTGGACGTCTACCTCAACGAGATCAACACGATGCCGGGGTTCACCTCGACGTCGATGTTCCCCCGGATGTGGGCGGCGTCCGGGCTGGAGTACCCGAAGCTGGTCAACCGCCTCATCCGCACCGCCCTGCACCGCGGCATCGGCCTGCACTGAGCCACTTGTGCAAGGAAGGGCACCTTCCTAACGCCTGATGCATAGGAAGGGTCCCTTCCCAACGCCTGCCCGCCCACGACGCCGGGCCGGGCAGGGGCGGGGCCGTCAGCCCTGGCAGCCCCGCGGGGTGTCGCCGCCGGAGGGCACGGAGGCCACGATCGTCTCCGAGATGGGGGAGACCCACTGCAACGCCTGCCCGTACGACCGCGGCACGCGGACCGTCACGGCGGTCTCCCGGTCCAGCGTGGTGAGCACGGTGACGTCCGTCTCCTCCTGGGCGTACCAGCAGACCTTGTTGACCGTCCACACGTCGTCCGTCTCGCCGACGGTTGGCTCGGCGCCGCCGCAGGCCAGCGTGAGCGCCGGGTCGCCGTACGCGGCGTTCTGCTCCGGGCCGGCGGTGACCGGGCGTTGGGCGAGGTCGTTGACCGTCGGCGGCAACTGGGAGAGCAGCGCCCGGCAGACCGTGGCGGGCCGTTCGGCCAGCGCCGGGGCGGCCATCTCGACCGGAGCGGTGGACTGGGCGCGGGGAGCACTTGCCGTCGGGCTCGGCGCGGCGGCCGGTTCGGCCGGCTCGTCCGGGGAAAGCTGGACGAAGGCGAGCACGCCCACCAGGGCGGTGATCGGCAGCGCGACCAGCGCGGCGATCAGCGCGGCGCTCCGGGTCGTCCCGTCCCGGGTCGGGCGGTCGGGGGCGGCCTCGTCCGCCTGGGCGGGATCGGTCACGGGAGAGTCAGTGATCTTGTCCACTTACAGGCGCACCACCGAACATGTGAGGGTGCGGGTGATGCCGGGCACCATCTGCACCTTGCTGACGATGAGTTTGCCGAGCTCGTCGACGGTGTTCGCCTCGGTGAGCACGACCACGTCGTACGGCCCGGTGACGGCGTCGACCCGGACCACGCCGGCAAGGTCCGCGATGAGACCGGCCACGTCGCGCGCGCGACCGACCTCGGTCTGGATGAGGATGTACGCCTGTACCACGACTCGACCTCCGTCCGTCGCCGCCTGCCGGGCGGCCCGAAGGGAGAAAGTACCTTACGGACCAGGTCTGATCCCTATCGGTGGTCAAGGAGAAGCGGTGAGCGAGCACGGCGGAGGGGCGGCATGAGTGTCGCGGGGGTCGGCGAGTTCGGCCTGATCGACCGGGTGACCGCCCGGTTGTCGTACGGATCGACCGTTCTGCTCGGTCCCGGGGACGACGCGGCGGTGGTGGCCGCCCCGGACGCCCGGGTCGCGGCCTCGACGGACGTGCTGGTGGAGGGGCGGCACTTCCGGCGGGACTGGTGCAGCGCGCGTGACGTCGGCCACCGGGCGGCGGCGGCGAACCTGGCCGACATCGTCGCGATGGGGGCGCGGCCGACCGCGCTGCTGGTCGCGCTCTGCATGCCGCCGGAGCTGGAGATCGGGTGGGCCGAGGAACTCGCCGACGGGCTGGCCGCCGAGGCGGCGGAGGTCGGCGCGAGCGTGGTGGGCGGGGACATGTCGGCCAGCCCGACCCTGACGATCGCGGTCACCGCCCTCGGCGACCTCGGCGGCCGGCCGCCGGTGACGCGCTCCGGTGCGCGACCCGGGGACGTGCTGGCCCTGGCCGGCCGCACCGGGTACGCGGCGGCCGGGCTGACGGTGCTCTCCCGGGGCTTCCGCACCCCGCGGCTGCTGGTGGAGGCGTACCGGCGGCCGGAGGTGCCCTACCAGGCCGGGCCGCACGCCGCCCGGCTCGGCGCCACCTCGATGATCGACGTGTCGGACGGGTTGCTCGCCGACGTCGGGCACGTGGCGAAGGCCAGCGGGGTCGCCGTGGACGTGCGCCGGGACGCGTTCGAGGTGCCCCGGCAGATGCGTGACGCGGCCCAGGCCCTCGGGGTCGACCCGTACTCCTGGCTCCTCGCCGGGGGAGAGGACCACGCGCTGGCCGCGACCTTCCCGCCGGCGGTGGCGCTGCCGCCCGACTGGCGCCCGATCGGGCGGGTGACGGCGGGCTCCGGTGTCACGGTCGACGGCGCCCCGTACGACGGGCCCGCCGGCTGGGACCACTTCCGGTAAGGGCCGGCGCTGGTCGTACCCTTTACGCCGTGAGTGAGATCGAGATCCGCGCCGAGCGCTTCGACTCGCCGGTCGCGCAGCGGCTGATCCGCGCCGCGCTGGCCGACCTCGGCGCCCGGTACGGCGGCAGCGGCGACGACACCCCGGTGGACCCGGGCGAGTTCGTGCCGCCGGCCGGCGCCTTCCTCGTCGCCCACCTCGGCGGCGAGCCGGTCGGCTGCGGCGGCTGGCGCAGCCACGGCGACGACGGCGACACGGCTGAGCTGAAGCGGATGTACACCGCCCCGGCGGCCCGGGGCCGGGGCGTGGCCCGGGCGATCCTGGCCGCCGTGGAGCGCTCGGCCCGCGAGCACGGGCGTAAGCGGATCGTCCTGGAGTGCGGCGACAAGCAGCCCGAGGCCATCGCCATGTACACCGCGGCCGGCTACGAGCGGATCCCGAACTTCGGCTTCTACAGGGACGCCCCGGGCTGCCTCTCGTTCGGCCGTACCCTCTGAGCCCTCTCCTTCGGGCGCACCCCTGAGCCGTCGCCCCCGCTGAGCCGTCGCACCCGCTGAGCCGCCGGACCCGGCGGCGGCTCCCGGCCGGGAACCCGCCGGGCCTGCCGCGGCACGATCAGGCGGTGGTGAACCGGATCTGCTCGGCGGCCTTGCCGGCCGCGCCGGTCGCCTCGGCCGGGTCGGCGCCCCAGACCACCAGGTGACCGCTGCGCCGCAGCGAGGACGTCACCTCCGTCACGGTGTCGCCGACCGCCACGTCGAGCTGCACCTCCAGCACGCCGGGCACCCGGCGGGCCGCGCGCAGCCCGTCGACGGCGGTGACTGTGCCGGGCGCGGCCAGCAGGAACTCGACCGCCGCCGCGCCGGTCGGCCGCGCCGGCAGGGCCGGCCGCTCCCCGCGCAGCGTCCGCAGGTACGCCTCGATGAACCCGCACTCGTACGCGATCGACACCAGCGCGGTGATCATGTCGCCGGGCAGTCGGGCGGCACACTCGACCAGCGTCGGCACCCCGTCGGCGACGATCCACTCGCTGTGCAGGGTGCCGGTGCGGAAGCCGGCGGCGGCGGCCAGCCGGGTCGCCACCTCGACCAGCTCCCGGCGGGCGGGGTCGGGCAGCGCGGTCGGCACCGTGTGGCCGGTCTCCACCGGGGAGCGCCCCGGGAGCACCCGCTTGTCCGTGACGTTGGCGAAGATCACCTCGCCGTCGGCGACGAGCAGCTCGACGCTGTGCTCGTGCCCGTCGACGACCTGCTCGACGAGGACGCCCGTGGGCAGCCCCCGGCCGGTCGCCTCCGGCGGGTCCTCGGGCGAGGCGGTGCCCGCCCACGCCCCGGCGACCTCCGCCGGGTCGGCGATGATCTGCACACCCAGGCTGCCCGAGCGGCGGGTGGGCTTCAGCACGCACCGGCCGCCGTGCCGCCGGGCGAACTCGGTCGCCCCGGCGGCGGAGTCGACCAGCGCGAAGGCCGGGTTGGCCAGGCCGGACTCGGCGGCGAGCAGCCGCATCCGGTGCTTGTCGGAGAAGACGTCGGCCGCCGCCGGACCGGCGCCGGGCAGGCCGAGCGCCTCGGCGAGCCGGGCGGTGGCCCCGACGGCGTACTCGAGGCCGGGCATGACCAGCCGGGCGGCGGCCAGCCCGGGTTCCCGGGCGACCAGCGCGGCGGCGTCGAAGCCGATCTGGTACTCGGCGGGCACCACGCGGGAGATGAAGGGCATCTCGCGGGCGAACCGCTCCAGCCCCCGGCGCTCGATGACGTCGGGTTCCTCGACGAGGACGACGCTGTCCGCGGGCAGTTCCTCGCTGAACCAGCGCAGCATCCCGAGGGAGGCACCGACGATGACCATCTCGTCCTGGCCTAGATCAAGCTGCACCAGTCGTCCTCCGCGCTCGGTTGCTCCCCGCGCCGGCCCGACCCGGACTCGCGGCGCACGCAGACCCTAACCGGGCCCGCGCCGCGCGTCGAAGGGCGGTCGCGTACCCGTCAGCCGACCCGCCCGGAACCGACACGAACCGGTCCGGGCCCGCCGGGACGGGCACGAGGCGGGGTCGCCGGGACGGGCACGAGGCGGGCCCGCCGGGACCCGGCACGAGGCCGGCGACCCCCGGACACGACAGAGCCGGCGGGCCCACGAGGGCCCGCCGGCAATGACGAGTGTGAAGCTGGGGCCTACCGCGTCAGGCGCGGGTGACCTTGCCAGCCTTGATGCACGAGGTGCAGACCTGCATCTTCTTGGTGTTCCCGCCACCGGCCGGGGTACGCACCGACTGGATGTTCGGGTTCCAGCGGCGGTTGGTCCGCCGGTGCGAGTGGGACACGTTGTGGCCGAAGCCCGGTCCCTTGCCACAGACGTCGCACACGCTAGCCACGGGATACTCCTGGGTTTGAAACGTTCATGAGGTCGCCGCCAGGCGCTGCCCGGGCAACCTGGCCAGGTTACCCGATGACCCGCGCACCCGACCAACCGGCCCCGGACGGTGCTCCGGGGTGAGGCCGGCACGGCGCGGCGCGGCGCGGTACGCCCGGTCGGCGCCGTCCCTTCCGACAGCACCGTACGACCACGAGGGTAGTGCCGGCCGGGGCCACCGGAGCCGGCGGCCCCCGACCAGCGGGCCGGGGTCGCGTCGGCTCGTCGGGGTGCCGAGGTGACGGGCGGCCGGGGAGCGCCGGGCCGGACACGCCGCCGGACGGCCGGCGACCCCGGTGCGCGTCGGTGCCCGCCAGTAGGCTTCTCGCCGTGCTGGACACCCTCGACGCCGCCGCGGTCCGCCGCTGGTGCGCGGGCGGGCTGTCCGCGCTCAGGCGGCACCAGGGCGAGATCGACGACCTGAACGTCTTCCCGGTGCCCGACGGCGACACCGGCACCAACCTGGTGCTCACCCTCACCTCCGCGCAGCAGGCGCTGGCGCTGGACCTCGGCACCCTCCCGGAGGACGGGCCCACCCCGCACGGGCACGCGCTGCGGCTGATGGCCCGGGGCGCGCTGCTCGGCGCCCGGGGCAACTCCGGGGTGATCCTGTCGCAGATCCTGCGCGGCTTCGCCGACGCGGTCGCCGCCGTGCCCGCGGTGCGCGGGCGGGAGCTGGCCGCCGCGCTGCGCGACGCGACCACGGCCGCCTACGCCGCGGTCGCCCGCCCCGTCGAGGGCACGCTGCTCACCGTCGTCGCCGCCGCGGCCCGCGCCGCCGAGCGGGCGGACAGCGACGACCTGCGGGCGGTCGCCCGGGCGGCGGCGGGCGAGGCGGCGCGGGCGCTGGCGCGCACCCCGGAGCAGCTCCCCGCGCTGGCCCGGGCCGGCGTGGTCGACGCCGGCGGCCGGGGCCTCTGCCTGCTGCTCGACGCCCTGGTCGAGGTCGTCACGGGGGAGAGCCCGGAGCATCCCGCGCCCGCGCCGCGTGCGGCCCGCCCGCCGGCCACCGCCGTCCGCGAGACCGGTTCCGAGGAGTACGCCTACGAGGTGCAGTTCCTGCTCGACGCCGCGCCCGAGGCGGTGGGCCGGTTGCGGGCCGAGCTGGCCGCCCTGGGCGACTCGCTCGTGGTCGTCGGCGACGGGAGCGCCGGTGCGGGCACCTGGAACGTGCACGTGCACGTCAACGATGTGGGCGCGGCGATCGAGGCGGGCGTGGTCGCCGGCCGGCCGCGCCGCATCTCGGTGACCCGCTTCGCCGACCAGGCGGCCCTCGCCCCGCCGATGGCGCGCGACGGCCGCGCGGCGGTGGTGGTGGCCGCCGGCGCGGGCATCGCCGAGCTCGTCGCCGGCGAGGGCGCCACGGTGGTGCCCGGCAACCCGTCCACGGGCGAGCTGCTGGACGCGATCCGCGCGACCGGCGCCGCCCGGGTTGTGGTGCTGCCCAACGACCCCAACACGCAGGCGGTGGCGAGCGCCGCCGCCAAGGAGGCGCACCGGCTGGGCATCAAGGTCAGCGTGGTCCCCACCCGGTCCCCGGTGCAGGCGCTGGCCGCCCTCGCGGTGCGCGACCCGGCCCGCCGCTTCGAGGACGACGTGATCGCGATGGCGGAGGCGGCCGGCGCCTGCCGCTACGCCGAGGTCTGCTACGCCAGCCGCGAGGCGCTGACCGTCGCCGGCCCCTGCCGCCCCGGTGACGTGCTGGCGCTGGTCGAGGGCGAGGTGCACCTGATCGGGTCGGACCTGGCCGACACCTGCGCCGCCGTGGTCGACCGGATGCTCGGCGGCGGCGGCGAGCTGGTCACCCTGCTCTCCGGGGCGGACGCCCCGGCCGGGCTTGCCGAGGCGGTCCGCGAGCACGTCGCCCGGCGCTGGCCGTTCGTCGAGGTGCAGGCGTACCCGGGCGGGCAGCCGTACTATCCGCTCCTGGTGGGGGTCGAATGACGTCCGAGCCGTGCACGGTGGACACGCCGCTGAAGAAGCTGGTCGGGGAGAAGACCGCGAAGGCCCTCGCGAGCCACCTCGACCTGCACACCGCGGGTGACCTGGTCTACCACTTCCCGCGCCGCTACGACGAGCGCGGCGAGCACACCGACATCCGCTCGCTCGACGTCGGCGAGCAGGTCACCGTGCTGGCCCAGGTGCAGCGCACCGCCGTACGCCCGATGCGCCAGCGCCGGGGCAACCTGCTGGAGGTGACGGTCGGCGACGGCTCGGGCGGCACCCTGACCCTCACCTTCTTCGGCAACCAGGCGTGGCGGGAACGGGAGCTGCGCCCCGGCCGGTGGGGGCTGTTCGCCGGCAAGGTCACCGAGTTCCGGGGCAAGCGGCAGCTCAACGGCCCGGAGTACGTCCTGCTCGGCGAGGGCGGCGACGGCGAGGCGGCGGCCAGCGAGGAGATCGAGGAGTTCGCCGGCGCGCTGATCCCGGTCTACCCGGCCGCCGCGGCGGTGCCCACCTGGGTGATCGCGCGCTGCGTCCGGGTGGTGCTGGACACCTTCACCCCGCCGGAGGACCCGCTGCCCGCCACCCTGCGGGCGAGCCGCAAGCTGGCCGGCATCGACGTCGCGCTGCGCGAGATCCACCGGCCGTCCAGCAAGGAGGCGCTCTACCGGGCCCGCCGGCGGCTCAAGTGGGACGAGGCGTTCGCCGTGCAGCTCACCCTGGTGCAGCGCAAGCACCGGGCCGCCGCGTGGCCGGCCCGGCCCCGTCCGGCGAAGCCCGGCGGCCTGCTCGACGCGTTCGACGCCCGGCTGCCGTACGAGCTGACCCCCGGCCAGCGGGACGTGGGGGTGGAGATCGCGGCGGACCTGGCCACCGCCCACCCGATGCACCGGCTGCTCCAGGGCGAGGTCGGCTCCGGCAAGACGGTGGTCGCGCTGCGCGCGATGCTCCAGGTGGTCGACGCCGGCGGGCAGGCCGCGCTGCTGGCCCCGACCGAGGTGCTCGCCGCGCAGCACCACCGGGGCATCCTCGACCTGCTCGGGCCGCTCGGCCGGGCCGGCGAGCTGGGCGCGGCCGACGACGCCACCCGGGTCGAGCTGGTCACCGGCTCGCTGGGCGCGGCGGCCCGCCGGCGCGCCCTGGCCGAGGTGGCCAGCGGGGCGGCCGGCATCGTGCTCGGCACCCACGCCCTGCTCTACGAGGGCGTCGACTTCGCCGACCTGGGCCTGGTGGTGGTGGACGAGCAGCACCGGTTCGGCGTCGAGCAGCGCGACGCCCTGCGCGCCAAGGCCGACCAGCCGCCGCACGTGCTGGTGATGACGGCGACCCCGATTCCGCGCACGGTGGCGATGACGGTCTACGGCGACCTGGAGACCTCGACCCTCTCCCAGTTGCCGCAGGGCCGCTCGCCGATCGCCTCGCACGTGGTCCCGGCCGCCGAGAAGCCGGCCTTCCTGGACCGGGCCTGGCGACGGCTGCGCGAGGAGGTGGCCGCCGGCCACCAGGCGTACGTGGTCTGCCCGCGCATCGGGGAGGGCCCGGCCAGTGAGGAGGAGCCGCCGCCGGTCGACGACAACGGGCGGCGGCCGCCGATGGCGGTCACCGAGGTGGCGCCGCTGCTCGCCGAGGGGCCGCTGCACGGCCTGCGGATCGGCGTGCTGCACGGCCGGCTGCCGGCCGACGAGAAGGACGTGGTGATGCGTTCCTTCGCCGCCGGCGACGTCGACGTGCTGGTCGCCACCACCGTGGTCGAGGTGGGCGTCAACGTGCCGAACGCCACCGTGATGATCGTGCTCGACGCCGACCGGTTCGGCGTGTCCCAGCTGCACCAGCTTCGCGGCCGGGTCGGCCGGGGCTCGGCACCCGGGCTCTGCCTGCTGGTCACCGAGGCGCTGGAGGGCGCGTCCGCGCGGGAGCGGCTCGACGCGGTCGCCTCCACGACGGACGGGTTCAAGCTCGCCGAGCTGGATCTGGAGCAGCGGCGCGAGGGCGACGTGCTGGGCGCCACCCAGTCGGGGCGGCGGTCGCACCTGCGGCTGCTGTCGCTGCTGCGCGACGCCGACCTGATCCGGGACGCCCGGGCCGAGGCGATCGCCCTGGTCGAGGAGGATCCGGAGCTGGCGCGGCACCCGGCGCTGGCGGCCTCGGTGGCGGCGCTGGTCGACGAGGAACGCGCGGAATACCTGGAGAAGGGCTGACTCCTGCCGCGCCGGCGCCGGCGGGCGCAGGTCGCGGCCGTGCCGTGCACCGGGCGGGCGCCGGCCGCCGGCGCGTCGCGTAGCGTCGTGCGCATGAGCAGGAGGAGACGGTGACCCGGATCGTGGCCGGGACGCTCGGCGGGCGCCGGATCGCCGCCCCGCCCGGGGCGGGCACCCGGCCCACCTCGGACCGGGTCCGCGAGGCGCTGTTCAGCGCGGTGCAGGCCGAGGTGGACCTGGCGGGCGCCCGCTTCGCCGATCTCTACGCGGGGTCCGGCGCGGTCGGCCTGGAGGCGCTCTCCCGGGGCGCCGCGCACGTGCTGCTGGTGGAGTCCGACCCGCGCGCGGCCCGGGTGATCCGGGAGAACGTCGCGGCGCTGCGCGCCGCCCCGGCCGCCCGGCTGGTCACCGGCAAGGTGGCCACGGTGCTGGCGGCCGGCCCGGACGGCGACCCGTACGACGTGGTCTTCGCCGACCCGCCCTACGCGCTGTCGGACGCGGAGGTCACCGCGATGCTCGCCGCGCTGGTCGACGGCGGCTGGCTGGCCCCCGACGCCCTGGTCGTGGTGGAGCGGTCCAGCCGCACCGGGCCGGTCGGGTGGGTGGACGGTGTCACCGGCGAGCGCAGCCGCCGGTACGGCGAGACCACCCTTTGGTACGGTCGCCGATCATGAGACGTGCGGTGTGTCCCGGCTCGTTCGATCCGGTCACCAACGGACACCTCGACATCATCGGCCGGGCGAGTCGCCTGTTCGACGAGGTGATCGTGGGCGTGCTGGTGAACCAGTCGAAGAGCGGCCTGTTCACCGTCGAGGAGCGCATCGACATGCTCCGCGAGGTGACCGCCTCCTACGACAACGTCCGGGTCGAGTCGTTCCGTGGCCTGCTGGTCGACTTCTGCCGGGCGCAGCAGGCGAGCGTGCTGATCAAGGGCCTGCGGGCGGTCAGCGACTTCGACTACGAGCTGCAGATGGCGCAGATGAACATCGGCCTGGCCGGCGTCGAGACGCTGTTCATGCCGACCAACCCGCTCTACTCGTTCCTCTCCTCCAGCCTGGTCAAGGACGTGGCGAAGTGGGGCGGCGACATCTCCGCCCACGTGCCCGACCGGGTCCGGGAGGAGTTGCGGGCCCGCCTCGCGCCGCCGGCCCGCGACTGACCTCCGCCGCGCCACCGGGCGGTCGGGCGCGCCGGCCCCGACCGTCCGCCGGCTCCTGCCCACCACCCGCCGCCCGCTCCGCCGGGTCGGCGGGACGGGCGGCACGACGCGCCGGGGCGGGGTGAGAGGCGCGGTGTGGCCGTGGCGCGACATGATGTGTGGAGCGGGAACCCGGCCGTAGCCCGCATCATGTAGGTCGGCCCGACGAACGACAGGAGTGAGCTACCGGTGGACTCGCTCGATCGCATCGACGAACTGATCGTCATGGTGGAGCAGGCGCGTTCCGTCCCGATGTCGCGCAACAACTGCATGGTCGACCGGGGCGAGTTCATCGCGGCCCTCGACGAGTTGCGCGCCGAACTCCCGGTGGAGGTGCGCAAGGCCGTCGCGCTGCTGGAGGAGCGGGACAAGATCATGGAGGCCGGCAAGCGGGAGGCCGACCGGATCATCAGCGAGGGTGAGGCGGAACACGCCCGCCTGGTCTCGGTGAACGAGATCACCGTCTCCGCCGAGCACGAGGGCGCCCGGATCATCGCCGAGGCGCGGGCCGAGGCGCAGCGCCTGCGCGAGGAGGTCGACGACTACGTCGACACCGCGCTGGCCAACTTCGAGCAGTTCCTCACCCGGGCGCTGGCCTCGATAGAGCGCGGCCGGGACAAGATGCACGCGCTGCGGGAGATCGGCACCTTCGCTGGGGACGAGGCGGAACGCCCGCTACCCTTCTGAACGGCACCTCACCAGCCGACAGACGGGGCGGGCGCCGCCCCCGGTTCGACGGTCGGGCGGTCGCCCAGGTAACCTTTTTTGTCGGCCTCTCACCGGCCGGAGTCTGACTATGCCCAAACACACGCCTTCGCCACTCAACCCCAGGTCGCCGCTGGTCCTCGACACGAGGGAGCTGCCGCGCCGGCCTGGTGCGTTGCGTACGGTCGAGCGGGTGGCACCGGCACCGGCGGACCTCGGCGTGGAGTTGATCGGCGTGCCGGAGGGCGCGGACCTCGACCTCGACCTGAGGCTGGAGTCGGTGTCCGAGGGCGTGCTCGTCTCGGGGACCGTCACCGGTCCCGTGCGGGGCGAGTGCGGCCGCTGCCTGCGCGAGATCAACGACTCGGTGGCCGTGCGGATCCAGGAGCTGTACGCGTACGAGAACAGCACCACGGACTCCACGACCGACGAGGACGAGGTGGGCCGGATGCAGGGAGACCTGATCGACCTGGAGCCGGCGCTGCGGGACGCGGTGGTGCTCGCGCTGCCGACCAACCCGCTCTGCCGGGAGGACTGCCCAGGCTTGTGCCCCGACTGCGGGGTGCACTGGGACGATCTGCCGGCCGACCACAGTCACCAGCAGATCGACCCGCGATGGGCGGGCCTGTCGCAACTGACCCGTAAAGAGGAGTAGGAACCGTGGCCGTCCCCAAGCGCAAGATGTCGCGCAGCAACACCCGCGCCCGCCGGGCGAACTGGAAGGCTGCCGTGGTCGCGACCGTGGCCTGCCCGCAGTGCAAGTCCGCCAAGCTGCCGCACGCCGCCTGCTCCGTCTGCGGCACCTACAACGGCCGCCAGGTCCTCGAGGTCTGACCTGGACGCCGAGTGACGCCCCCGACCGCAGGTCGGGCGGCGCGCGCACCCTGGCGAACGCCCGGTGCCCCGGCTCCCACCGACGCCGGCCGGCCTGGTCCGGCCGGCGTCGCGGCGGAGCCGGGCACCGCGCGGATCGCCGTTGACCTCCTCGGCGGGGACGACGCTCCCGACGTCGTGGTTGACGGCGCTCTGCGGGCCGTGCGCGCCGATCCCGACCTGCACCTGCTGCTCGTCGGCCCGGCCGAGGCCGCCGACGAGGTGGTCCGCGCCCTCGACCCGGCGCAGCGCGCGCGGGTCGCCGTCCGGCCGGTCCGCACCGCCGTGAGCATGGCCGACCATCCCGTGGCCGCCCGCTCCGACAGCACCGTCCGCGCCGCCGTGCACGCCGTCCGCGACGGCGCCGCGGACGCCCTCGTCTCCGCCGGCTCGACCGGCGCCACCGTCACCGCCGTCGCCCTCGGTCTCGGCCGCTGGCCGGACGTACGCCGTCCCGCGCTGGTCGCCACCCTGCCGGCCGTCGCGGGCCCGGTGGTCCTGCTCGACGTCGGCGGCTCGCTCGAGCCGCGCCCGGCCACCCTCGCCCGGCACGCCGTCCTCGGCGCGGCCTACGCCGCGGTGGCGCACGCCGTGCCGACCCCGCGCGTCGGGCTGCTCTCGGTCGGCACGGAGGCCGGCAAGGGTGACCGTGCCCGCAGGCTCGCCGATCCCGTCCTCGCCGCCGCGTCGCTGCCCTGCGATGGTCGCTACGTCGGCCTCGTCGAGGGGTACGACGTCTCCCTCGGCGCGCGCGCGGATGTGGTGGTGACCGACGGCTTCACCGGTAACGTGCTGCTCAAGGCGATCGAGGGCGCGTACGCGATGGCCGGCGGGCCCCCGCCCGGCGGTGGCGCCCCCCGGGCAGCCGCCCTGCTCGGGGTGGCCGGCACGGTGGTCGTCTGCCACGGCGCGGCCCGTCCCGGGGACGTCGCCTCCGGCATCGCCCTGGCCGCCCATCTCTGGCGGCGGCGCGCCGCCGACCAGGTCCGCGCGCTGCTCGACGGCGCCGAGGCGGGCGACCACGAGGAATGCACCGACCGCACCACCGACACCGAGGTACCCACATCATGAGCAACGACAAGCGGCGGCGGGCGTCCGTCGGTCACCTGGAAGCCGCGTTCGGCGTCAGCCTGGATCCGGAGCTGCTGGAGCGCGCGCTGACCCACCGCTCGTACGCGTACGAGAACGGCGGCCTGCCCACCAACGAGCGGCTGGAGTTCCTCGGCGACTCGGTGCTCGGCGTGGTGATCACCACCGCGCTCTTCCACAATCACCCCGACCTGCCCGAGGGGCAGTTGGCCAAGCTGCGGGCCAGCGTGGTCAACATGCGCGCCCTCGCCGACGTGGCGCGCGGCCTGGGCCCGGACGGGCTCGGCGCCTACCTGCTGCTCGGCAAGGGGGAGGAGACCACCGGCGGCCGGGACAAGGCGAGCATCCTCGCCGACACCCTGGAGGCGCTGCTCGGCGCGATCTACCTCCAGTACGGGCTGGACACCGCGGCGATCGTCATCCACCGGCTGTTCGACCCGCTGATGGCCGAGTCGGCCGGGCGGGGCGCCGCCCTGGACTGGAAGACCAGCCTCCAGGAGCTGACCGCGGCGCTGGGGCTCGGTGTGCCCGAGTACCGCATCGAGGGCACCGGGCCGGACCACCTCAAGACCTTCACCGCCTGGGTGGTGGTCGCCGGCAACCGCTACGGCGGGGCCGACGGGCGGAGCAAGAAGGAGGCCGAGCAGCGGGCCGCCGAGGCGGCCTGGCGGACGCTCACCGAGCAGGCCGAGCGGGAGCAGGCCGAGCAGGAGCGGGCCGAGCGGGAGCAAGCCGAGCGGGAGCGGGCCGAGGCGGCCGGCGGGGCGGGCGCCGAGGTCGAGGCGGGCCTGGGCCGTGCCTGAGCTGCCGGAGGTCGAGACGGTCCGGCAGGGGCTGGCCCGGTGGGTCACCGGCCGGCGGATCGCCTCCGTCGAGGTGCACCACCCCCGCGCGGTGCGCCGGCACGCGCCCGGCGGCGGGCACTTCGCCGACGTGCTGGCCGGCCAGACGGTGCGCGACGTGCGCCGGCGGGGCAAGTACCTGTGGCTGCCGCTGGACAGCGGGGACGCCGTCGTCGGGCACCTGGGAATGTCGGGCCAGCTGCTGGTGCAGCCGGCCGACGCACCCGACGAGACGCACCTGCGCGTCCGGTTCCGCTTCGCCGACGACGGGCCGGAGCTGCGCTTCGTCGACCAGCGCACGTTCGGCGGGCTGTCGGTCTCCGCGGGCGGCGCGGAACTGCCGGCGGAGATCGCGCACATCGCCCGCGACCCGATGGACCCGGAGTTCTCCGACGCGGCGTTCGCCGCCGCGCTGCGTCGCCGGCGTACGGAGGTCAAGCGCGCCCTGCTGGACCAGACGCTGGTCTCCGGGGTGGGCAACATCTACGCCGACGAGGCGCTGTGGCGGGCGAGGCTGCACGGCGCCCGCCCCACCGACGTGTTGACCGGCCCGGCCGCGCTGCGGCTGCTGGGCCACGTCCGGGACGTCCTGGCCGAGGCGATCAAGTCCGGCGGCACCAGCTTCGACGCCCTCTACGTCAACGTCAACGGGGAGAGCGGCTACTTCGACCGGTCGCTGAACGTCTACGGCCGGGAGGGCCTGCCGTGCCACCGCTGCGGCGCGCCCGTGCGTCGGGAGGCGTTCATGAACCGTTCGTCGTACAGTTGCCCGCGCTGTCAGCCCCGCCCCCGGGGGGCCCTTCGGGGATGACCCCGAGGCGTTTTCCGGGTCGCCGTCGGCGCGTCGGCCCCGGCCGGTCGGGGATCGCCCTCCCGACGCGCCGGTTTCGGCCCGGCTCGCCCGGCCGGACCGCCGTTCAGGCCGCGTACAGGTTCCGGGGAAGGGCCGGGGCCATTCCCTGATGTCCCGGGCCCCTTCCGTCCATAGCGTCGACCCCGTTGACAGGGGGTTGACGTGACAGGGGGACCCGGAATGGGGGCAAGACCGGTGACGGTGCGGCTGGCGCGGTGGAGCGCGGAGCATCCGTGGCGGGCCATCGCGCTGTGGGTCGTGTTCGTGGCGGTGTGCTTCGTCGGCGGGAACGCCGCGGGGCTCAAGGAGGCGACCGGCGCAGACCAGGCCGTCGGCGAGTCGGGCCGGGCGGGGCTGATCGTGGACGCCGGCGACTTCGCCGACCCGGCGGTGGAGAACGTCCTGATCACGGCGCGCGGCGGCACGCTGGACCCCGTCGCCGCGAAGGCCGCCGCCGCCGACGCGGCGACCGAACTGCGCTCGGTGACCGGAGTCGCCTCGGTGGGGGAGCCGGTGACGGCGCGGGACGGCTCCGCGCTGCTGGTGCCGATCACGATGTCGGGTGACGCGGAGACCGCGTCCGACCGGGTGCAGCCGCTGCGGGACGCCACCGCCCGGGTACAGGAGGGGCACCCGCAGCTGCGCGTCGAGCAGGTCGGCGGCCCGTCGATCAGCAAGGCGCTGAACGACACGCTGGGCGAGGACTTCAAGCGGGCCGAACTGCTGAGCCTGCCGGTGACCCTGGCCATCCTGATCATCGCGTTCGGGGCGCTGATCGCCGCCGGCGTGCCGGTGCTGCTGGCGCTCTCCTCGGTCGCCGCGGCGATGGGGCTCTCCACCCTCGCCTCGCACCTGGTGCCGGCCACCGACACGACGGCCAGCGTCATCCTGCTGATCGGCATGGCGGTCGGGGTCGACTACTCGCTGTTCTACGTGCGGCGCGAGCGGGAGGAGCGGGCCAAGGGGCGCTCCGGCCTCGACGCGGTGGAGATCGCCGCGGAGACCTCCGGCCACGCCGTCGTGGTCTCCGGCTTCGCCGTGATGATCTCGATGGGCGGGCTGCTGCTCGCCAACGACGCCATCTTCTCCTCCCTCGCGGTGGGCTCGATGCTGGTGGTCGCGGTCGCGGTGATCGGCTCGCTGACCGTGCTGCCGGCCCTGCTGGCCAAGCTCGGCCGTTGGGTCGACCGGCCCCGGGTGCCGCTGCTGTGGCGGCTCACCGCCCCGCGTACCGGGCGGCACGGCGAGGTGAAGCCGCGGTTCTGGCCGGCCGTGCTGAAGCCCGCGCTGCGGGCGCCGGTGGCCACCCTGGTGATCTCGGTCGGGCTGCTGCTCGCCCTGGCCACGCCCGCGCTGGGCATGAAGATGAAGTTCCCCGGCATGGAGGACCTGCCGCGCAGCACGCCGGCCATGCAGGCGTACGACCGGCTCACCGCGGCGTTCCCGAGCAACGGCACCAGCCACACGGTCGCGGTGCGGGCGCCGGCGGCCGAGGCGGACCGGGTCGCGGCGGCCCTGACCGCGCTGGCCGGCGCGGCGTCGGCCGACCCGCTCTTCGCGCCGACCGAGGCGGACGGCCCGAAGATCGAGGTGTCGGCGGACCGGCGGGTGTCGGTGCTGGAGGTGGCCACCCCGCACGCCAGCCGCACCGACGAGGCGGCCCGATCCCTGGAGCGGCTGCGCGACGACCTCGTCCCGGCCGCGCTCGGCGCGGTGCCCGGCGTGGAGTACGCGGTCGGCGGGGACATCGCCGACAGCGAGGACTACTCGCAGCACATCCGCGACAAGCTGCCGGTCGTCATCGGCTTCGTGCTGGTGTTGACCTTCGTGGTGATGGTGCTGACGTTCCGCTCGGTGGTGATCGCGCTCAGCTCGATCCTGCTCAACCTGCTCTCCGCCGGCGCCGCGTACGGGCTGCTGGTGCTGGTCTTCCAGGGCGACTGGGCCGAGGGTCTGCTCGGCTTCACCTCGATGGGCGCGATCGTCACCTGGCTGCCGCTGTTCCTCTTCGTGGTGCTGTTCGGGCTCTCGATGGACTACCACGTCTTCGTGGTCAGCCGGATCCGCGAGGGCGTCCGGGCCGGCATGTCGAACCGGGACGCGGTGGCCTACGGCATCACCTCGTCGGCCGGCGTGGTGACCAGCGCGGCGATCGTGATGGTCGGGGTCTTCTCGATCTTCGCCACGCTGAGCACGATCGACATGAAGCAGCTCGGCATCGGCCTGGCGGCGGCGATCCTGCTGGACGCCACGATCATCCGCGCGGTGGTGCTGCCGGCGCTGATGACCATGCTGGGCGACGCGAACTGGTGGGCCCCGAAGTTCCTGCGGGGGCGCCCCGCGAAGGCCCCCACGGACCCGCCGGCCCCGACCCCGGAGCTGGTCGGCGCCCGCTGACCCACGCCACGGCAGGGGCCGGACCGCACCCGCGGTCCGGCCCCTGCCGTCTGTCCGTCGGTACGCGCGGTGGGTCCTGCCGTCGGGCCGGCCGCCATGCGGGGCGGCCTGCCCGGCACGTGGTGTGTGCGGGGCGGCCGGCATGGCCCGGGTGCGTGACCGTCGGCGTCAGAACACCGGGCAGGAGGCCCGCCAGGCGCCCAACTCCCGGTCCTTGCGGATCGAGGAGAAGCCGTAGCCCACCGTGGTGACGCAGAAGTCCGTGGTCGAGCCGGTGTACTCGGCGTGGAACACCGGCTTGCCCGCCTCGACGAACGGCAACAGCTTGGCGCACAGGCCCAGCCGCACGCATTCCTCGTTGACGGCGAAGTCGAAGTCCGGCGCCAGGGCGGCCACCTGGGGCACGTCGTTGACCAGGCCGGGGGAGAGGTCCAGGGACCGGGCCAGCTCGGCCAGCCGGCGGTTGAACAGCAACTGGTCGTCGAAGCCGAGCGGGAAGCCGGCGCGGTGGGCGTACCCGTCGGCGTCGGCGAGCGCGACCGCGCCGAAGCCCTTGCCCCGGCAGAGCCGGAGCCGGTCCGCCAGCACCGGCCGCAGCGCGTCCCACTGCCGTACGTCGAGCCAGCGGCTCTGCGGGCGACGGGCCGCGGCGCCCCACACGGCGGCCGGGAAGCGGCTCGCGTCCGGATCCGTGGGCAGGACCGAGCCGACGTGCACCTGGCAGACCAGCCGGCGGTCGCGGGACCGCAGCTCGGCGGTCTGCGCGGCGGTGGTGGCGACCGGGTCGAGCAGGAAGACGTCGGCGTCGACGGTCGGGTCGAGCACGCCGCTGAGCTGCCACTGCCACCGCCACCGGCCGGCCGACTCCGCCGGCCAGGTGGTCGGGGCGCCGGGCGGGGTGAGCGCGACCCGGCAACCGCCGACCGTGGCCAGCAGCGCGAGGACGACGCAGGCGGACAGGACGCGGCGCGGGCCCCGCCCGACGGCGCGCGTACGCGGCCGGATCCGCATCGGCAAGCTCCCGGGTCCCGGGGCGGCGGGAGTGCCGCCCGGAGCGGGTACGCCGGTCCGGCGTACCTCACCCGGTCAAACGAGCGCGGACCCGGCCACGACTCGCGTTCAGCGCGGCGCGGCGAAGACCTGCGTCCAGTACGGCCCGTTGCTGCTCGCCACGCCGACGCCGATCTCGGTGAAGGCGCAGTTCAGGATGTTGGCCCGGTGACCGGAGCTGTTCATCCAGGCGTCCATCACCGCGGCCGGCGTCTTCTGGTTCCAGGCGACGTTCTCGCCGTACGTGCGCCAGGCGTAGCCGACCCGGTCCAGCCGGTCTCCGGCGTCGCTGCCGTCGCTGCCGGTGTGCGACATGTTCCGGTGGTCCGCCTGGTCCTGGCTGTGCCGCTGGGCGGCGGTCATCAGCTTGTCGTCGACGCTCAGCGCCCCGCAGCCGGCCTTGGCGCGCTCGGCGTTGACCAGGTTCACCACCTCGCGGGCCTGGGCGCTGACCCCGCTGCTCACGGGGGCCTTCGTGCCGCCGCCGGACGGTGCGCTGCTCCGCTCGGTGCGCCGCGAGGGCGCGGTGGAGCGCGAGGGCACCGGCGTGGGCCTGGTGGCCTTCGTGGGCGACGGGGCGGGCTTGGCGGTGGTCGGCGCGGTGCTCGGGGCGGAGGCGGTCAGCGCGTCGCCGGGCGTCCCCGGCAACGCCGGGGCGGCGGCGATCGTGTCGTCGACGGCGGTCGGGTCGGTCTCCGGGCCGTCGCCGCCCAGCGCGACCGCGCCGACGCCGAGGCTCACCACCAGCGTGGCGGCTGCGGCGGCGCCACCGATCAGCACGGGGCGGGGGAAGCGGCGGTGGCGGCGGTGCCGGCCCTCGGCGGGTGTCGTCCCCGCGTCGGTGTACTGGTGCGTCCCGAGGTCGATCGGGGCGGTCGGGGCGTCGACCGGCCAGCCGCCGGTCGCCCGCTCGTCGGCCGGGGGCGCGTCCGTCCCGTACGGCCCGCCGTCCCGCAGGTCGGCGTCGGCGTGCCAGCGGACGCCCGGCTCGGCCTGCCAGGTGACGGCCGGCGCGGCGGGACCGGCCGGCCAGGTCGCGGTGGGCTCGTCCTGCCAGCGCTCGGTGGGTTCGGCCCGCCAGCGCTCGGTGGGCTCGGCGGCGTCGGCGGGGCCAGCCTGCCAGTGCGCGGCGGGCTCGGCATGCCGGTGTGCGGCGGGCTCGGCGGGCTCGGCCTGCGAGCGGGCGGTCGGCTGGTCGCGGTGCCACTCGTCGGCGGGTCGGTCCGGGTCGTCCCCGAACAGGTAGGCCGACCTCGGCTCCGGACGGTCGGTCAGCCAGGCCGGCTCCTCGCTGCGCGGCTGCTCGGGGTGCCGGGTGGCGCCGTCCGGGTCGTTCGGGTCGGTCCAGCGGTACACGCCTCTGCCTCCAAGGGGTCGGGTGCGGGCGGAGTGACGCTACGTGGGGGGCTTGAGCAGCGGCAACGTGGCTAAGGAAGAGTTAAGGGGAAGTCGGACGGCCGGGTAGGGACTTCCCGGGATCCGGGGCGTAGAGTCAAGGTGTCCGGACAGAGAGTGTCCGCGCCTTGTGGCAGCCCCCCGACAAGTGGACAGGTCGACGTGGAAATGATCTACGGCCTGCGAGAACTTGACGAAGGAGGGGGTATCGGCTCAATATATAGGTGTCGCCAGTCGCGCCCGGTCATGCCCAGAATCGCCTGGAATGACAGCCGCGTACACATTGGGCGCGCGTTGGCCGGCCTTTCCGGCAGCGCATATCAAGGAGTCATCATGGCGAAGGCCCTGTACGGCCACGTAGGTGCGGCGCCCGATCGGCGTCTGCTCGACGAGGTCACCCGACTGCGTGCCACGGTTCGGGCACTGGAGTTCGAGATCACGCGGTTGCGTGCCGAGAACGATCGGCTCGCGGCGGCTGCGGCGGAGGCGGACGATCTGCTCCGTCTGGCCGAGCCCGCGCTGACCTGAGCTCCGGGATCGAAAAACTGAATCGCACCACGCAAAAAGCGCGCCGACACTTCCGTGCCGGCGCGCAGTTCTGTCCGCGTCCCTTTTCGCCGGCACCAATTCGCGATCTTGTGCGGATCTGTCGGGGACCGGCGGAAATGGTCCTCCCGACGTCGCCCGGCGTACCCCGGTGGGCCCGCCGCGCGGCGCGGCCGGGCGCCCCGGCAGGCGGGTCGCGTGCCGGGCGGCCGTCGGTCCCGGGTTAGTCTGCGGGTTCACCCAGGTCCGCGCAGCCGGCGACGGTACGGCGGCCACCGGACGAGGATCGAGAAGGTGTATCTCAAGAGCCTGACGGTGAAGGGCTTCAAGTCCTTCGCCTCCGCGACGACGCTGAAGCTGGAGCCCGGGATCACCTGCGTGGTCGGCCCGAACGGCTCCGGCAAGTCCAACGTCGTCGACGCCATCGCCTGGGTGCTCGGCGAGCAGGGCGCCAAGGCGCTGCGCGGCGGCAAGATGGAGGACGTCATCTTCGCCGGCACCGCCGGCCGGGCCCCGCTGGGCCGGGCCGAGGTGACCCTGACGATCGACAACACCGACGGCGCGCTGCCGATCGAGTACACCGAGGTGTCGATCACCCGCCGGATGTTCCGCTCCGGCGAGAGCGAGTACGAGATCAACGGCGACTCCTGCCGGCTGCTCGACATCCAGGAGCTGCTGTCGGATTCCGGCATCGGCCGGGAGATGCACATCATCGTCGGGCAGGGCCGGCTCGACGGCATGCTGCACGCCAAGCCGGAGGACCGGCGGGCGTTCATCGAGGAGGCGGCCGGCGTCCTCAAGCACCGCAAGCGCAAGGAGAAGGCGCTGCGGAAGCTCGACGCCATGCAGACCAACCTCAACCGGCTCACCGACCTCACCGCCGAGCTGCGCCGCCAGCTCAAGCCGCTGGGTCGGCAGGCCGAGGTGGCCCGGCGCGCCGCCGCGATCCAGGCGAACCTGCGCGACGCCCGGTTGCGGCTGCTCGCCGACGACCTGGCCACCCTGCGCGCCACCCTGGACCGGGAGATCGCCGACGAGACGGCGGTGCGTGAGCGGCGCGAGCAGGTCGAGGCCGAGCACACCGAGGTGCAGGCGCGGCTGGCCGAGCTGGAGGCGGCCCTCGCCGAGGACGCGCCGCTGCTGGCCGCCGCGCAGGACACCTGGTACAAGCTCTCCGCGCTCTCCGAGCGGTTCCGCTCGATCGAGCAGCTCGCCCGGGAGCGGCTGCGGCACCTCAGCGCCACCCCGGACGACGAGCGCCCCGGCCGCGACCCGGACCAGTTGGAGGCCGAGGCCGAGCGGGTCCGCGAGCAGGAGGAGGAGCTGCGCGCCGCGCTCACCGACGACCAGATCCGGCTCGCCGAGGCGGTGGAGCACCGCCAGGAGCTGGAACGGCAGCTCGCCGCGGCCGAGCGCGAGCTGGTCGCCGCCGCGAAGGCGATCGCCGACCGGCGGGAGGGCCTGGCCCGGCTGACCGGTCAGGTCAACTCCGCCCGGGCCCGCACCACCAGCGCGGGCGAGGAGATCGAACGGCTCGCCGCCGCGCACGCCGACGCGCTGGCCCGCGCAGAGCAGGCGCAGGCCGAGCACGACGCGGTGGCGGAGCAGTCCACCGAGGCGGACCGGGACAACGCCGACCTCGACGCCCGGCACGCCGAGGCGGCTGCCGCCCTGGAGCGGGCGCAGGCCACCGTGCGGTCGCTGACCGACGCCGAGCGGTCGGCGGAGAAGGACGCCGCCACCTGGAAGGCCCGGGAGGAGGCGCTCGCCCTGGGCCTGCGCCGCAAGGACGGGGCGGGGGCCCTGCTGGCCCGCGCCGACGAGGTCCCGGGCCTGCTGGGCAGCCTGGCCGGGCTGCTCACCGTCGCCCCCGGGCAGGAGGCCGCGCTCGCCGCCGCGCTCGGCGGGCTCGCCGACGCGGTCGCGGTCAGCGGCGTCGACGAGGCCGTCGAGGCGATGCGGCTGCTGAAGATCTCCGACGCCGGCCGGGCCGGCCTGCTGGTCGGCAGCCCCGCCGGCCCGGGCATGGACGCCCACCCCGACGCGCTGCGGCCGAAGCTGCCCGACGGCGCCCGCTGGGCGCCCGACCTGGTGGAGTGCTCCCCGCAGCTTCGACCGGCGGTGCACCGGGCGCTGCGCGACGTGGTGCTGGTCGACGACCTCGCCGCCGCGGCCGAGGTGGTCGCCGGCAATCCCGAGTTGCGCGCGGTCACCCCGGACGGCGACGTGGTGGGCGCGTACGCGGCGGCCGGCGGGTCGGCCAAGGCGCCCAGCTTCATCGAGGTGCAGGCGGCGGTCGAGGAGGCCCGGTCGAACCGGCTCGCGGCCGAGCGGACCGGCGCGGAGCTGCGCGAACAGCTCGTCGACGCCCGCGCCGAGGTGGCCGCCGCGAAGGAGACCGTGCAGCACGCCGCCGCCGCCAAGCGGGAGGCGGAGAGCCACCGCAACGCCGCCGCCCGGCGGCTGGCCGAGCTGGGCGCGGCCGCCCGCTCCGCGAAGGCCGAGACCGACCGGCTCGGCGAGTCCCGGGCCCGCGCCGAGGCGGCCCGGGAACGGGACCTGCTCACCCTGGCCGAGCTGGAGGAACGGCTGCGGCTGGCCGAGGAGACCCCGGTCGACGCGGAACCCTCCACCGAGGAACGCGACCAGCTCGCCGCGATGGTGCCGCAGGCGCGACAGAACGAGATGGAGGTCCGGCTGGCGGTGCGTACGGCCGAGGAGCGGGTCTCCTCGATCGCCGGTCGCGCCGACTCGCTGCGCCGGCAGGCCACCGCCGAGCGGGCCGCGCGGGAACGCGCGGCGGCGCGGCGGGCGGCGCGGACCCGTGGCGCGGGGATCGCCCGGGCTGTGGCAGGCGGCGCCCGCGAGGCCCTCACCCGGCTGACCACCTCCATCGCCGCGGCGGAGGAGCACCGCGACGCCGTGGCGCGCGAGCGCGCCTCCCGCGAGGCCGAGCTGCAGGAGGTACGCGGCGCGGCCAAGCGGCTCGGCGCGGAGCTGGAGCGGCTGACCAGCCAGGTGCACCGGGACGAGGTGGCCCGCGCCGAGCAGCGGCTGCGCATTGAGCAGCTGGAGGCGAAGGCCGCGGAGGACTTCGGGCTGGACGTGGAGACCCTGGTCGCCGAGTACGGCCCGCACCAGCCCGTCCCGCCCACCCAGGCCGACGTGGCGGCGGCCGAGCGGGACGGCCTGCCGGTGCCCGAGCCGGTGCGCTACGAGCGTCCGGTGCAGGAGAAGCGGGCCGCCAAGGCGGAACGGGAACTGACCCTGCTCGGCAAGGTCAACCCGCTCGCGCTGGAGGAGTTCGCCGCGCTGGAGGAGCGCTACAAGTTCCTCTCCGAGCAGCTGGAGGACCTCAAGGCCACCCGCCGCGACCTGCTCACCGTGGTCAAGGACGTCGACGACCGGATCCTGGAGGTCTTCGCCAGCGCGTTCGAGGACACGGCCCGGGAGTTCCAGCAGGTCTTCACCGTGCTCTTCCCCGGCGGCGAGGGCCGGCTCGTGCTCACCGACCCGGAGGACCTGCTCACCACCGGCGTCGAGGTGGAGGCCCGCCCGCCGGGTAAGAAGATCAAGCGGTTGTCGCTGCTCTCCGGCGGCGAGCGGTCGCTGACCGCGGTGGCGATGCTGGTGGCGATCTTCCGCGCCCGGCCCAGCCCGTTCTACATCATGGACGAGGTGGAGGCGGCGCTCGACGACGTCAACCTGGGCCGGCTGATCACGCTGCTGGCCCAGTTGCGGGAGAAGAGCCAGCTCATCGTCATCACGCACCAGAAGCGGACAATGGAGGTCGCCGACGCCCTGTACGGCGTGACCATGCGCAACGGGGTGACCCAGGTGATCAGCCAACGGCTCAACCGGGCCGACACCGACGACGAGCGGCGCGGCCGCGGCGAGGAGAACGAGTAGTGGGTCGGGAACGCGCCACGGCGCTCCTGGTGGACTTCGACGGCGTCCTGCGGCGCTGGGACCCGGCGGTGGCCGCCGGCGTGGAGCGGGAGTACGGCCTGTCCGAGGGCGTACTCACCGAGATCGCCATGCAGTGGGGGCGGCTCCAGCCGGTGCTCACCGGCCAGGTCAGCCACGCCGACTGGATGACCAGCGTCGCCGACGCGCTGACCGGGCCGGCCGGCGGGCCGGAGCGCGCCCGGGCCGCGGTCGAGCAGTGGCAGCGCTACCGGGGCGAGGTAAACACCGAGGTGCTCGACTTCGTCCGCGGGGTACGCGCCGGCGGCCTCCCGGTCGGCCTCGCCACCAACGCCACCGACCTGCTCGACGACGACCTGGCCGCGCTCGGCCTGGTCGGCGAGTTCGACGCGGTGGTCAACTCGTACCGGCTCGGGGTGAACAAGCCGGCCAAGGAGTACTTCCAGGCCGCCTGCCGGGCGGTGGCCACGCCGCCGGACCGGGTGCTCTTCGTCGACGACGAGGACTGGTCGGTGCGCGGCGCCCGGGCCGCAGGGCTGTCGGCGCTCCGCTGGACCGGCCGCCCCGAGGAACTGCGCTACCTGCGGGCGGCGCTGGCGTACTGAGGCCTGCCCTGGCTGGTCCGCTCGGCCGTGGCGCGGGGCTGCCGGTCCGGCGGCGCGGGGCTCCCCGGTGCCGGTGGGCGGCGCCGGGGCGCTTGGCGCGGCGCCGCCCCGGGCGGTCACTCGCCGGTGACGCCGTCGATGCGTTCGCGGATCAGGTCGGCGTGGCCGTTGTGCCGGGCGTACTCCTCGATCATGTGCACGTAGACCCAGCGCAGGTTGAACGTCCGGCGCTTCGGGCCGACCTCCGTGAAGGTGTCGTCGAGCGAGCGGCCCGCCGCGGCGGCCCGGGCCAGCTCCACCTCCCGGTGGAACGTGGCGAGGTCGGCCTCGGCGTCGGCGGCGCTGACGTCGTGGTCGGCGTCCGGGTTGTCGGGGGTGAAGTAGGGGTAGTCGACGCGCTCGCCGGCGAAGTTCTCCCGGAACCACCAGGCCTCCACCTCGGCCAGGTGCCGGACCAGCCCGAGCAGGGTCAGCCCGGAGGGCTCGACGCTCGGCGTCCGCAACTGCTCGGCGGTCAGCCCGGCGCACTTGAGCAGCAGCGTCTGCCGGTGGTAGTCCAGCCAGCCTTCCAGGATGGTGCGTTCGTCGCCGACGTACGGCTCGGGGGTCCGGGTGATCTCCGGTGCTCTCCAGGTCATGTCGGCCATCCTCGCCGGCCCGCCCGACAACCCGCGACCGCATATCCGCCGCGACCCGTCCCTGCGTCAGGACGTGTCCGGGCTCCGGGGCGCGCCCCCGCGCCGCGACGTGTCAGGGCACCACGACGACCGGCCAGCGGCCGGCCCGGACGAGGCGGGTGGCGACCGAGCCGACCAGCCGGTGCCCGGCCTGCTCGGAGCAGCCGACGACCACCAGGTCGGCCCGGAACTCGTCGGCCGCCGCACGCAGTTCGGCGTACGCGTCCCCGCGCCGGCGCAGGAAGGTGACCGGCAGGCCGAGTTCCTCGGCGCCGCGCCGGCACTCCCGGCGCAGTTCCGCCGTCAGTTCGTCGTGGCAGCGTTGCACCTCCCCGGCGTCCAGGCCCGGCACGAGCGTGGTCAGCCCGGGTGCGGGGCTGACGTGGACCACCACCAGGGCGGCGCCCTGCCGCCGGGCCAGCCCGGCCGCGTACCAGCCGGCGCGCTCCGAGGTGCGGGTGCCGTCCACACCGACCAGCACGACCCTCGGCCCGTCCGTGCCGCGCTCGTAGGGCCCGGGCCGGGTGCGCGGGCCGTACTCCTCCCGTTCCGGCGCGTCCGTGCTCATGCCAGCTCCGTCCTCTCCGGTTGCCCTAGGCAACAACCTGCCCGGGCGCAGCCCTATTCCGGCGGCCTAGAAGTACTCCTCGTTGAAACGGCGCAGCAGCCGGGCGAAGTCCCCGACGTCCGCCGCCGACCAGGTGCCCAGGGTCTGCCGGAAGCGTTCGAGCCGGCCGCCCTGCGCGGCGTCGAACCGGCGCTGCCCCTCCTCGGTCAGGCTGAGCCGCGCGGCACGCCGGTCGGTCGGGTCCGGGTCGCGCCGGACCAGGCCCAGGCCCTCCAGCCCGTGGATCTGGCGGCTCAGCGTCCCCTTGCCGACGCCGAGCCGGGCGGCCAGGTCGGTGAGCCGGACCGAGCCGCACCGGCGCAGCCACAGCAGCAGCCCGTACGCGTCGGGCTCCAGGCCGGGGTGCACCTCCCGGGCGAGTTCCGAGGAGACGGCCCGCCCCCGGCGCAGCAGGGCGGTCAGCTCGTGCTCCACGGCCTGCATCGCCTCCGGCAGGTGCTCGTCCACGGGGTCAGGGTACGGCGGACGGTGTCAGGCGCGTGGAGCCAGCCGCTGCCGCATCACCTCGCGCAGGTGGCCGTCGCTGGTGGTGCCCTCGATGGTCACCTCGGCCGCCCGCCCGGTGTGCTCCAGCGTGGCGACCGCGTTGCCGAAGTAGGGGCCGGCCAGCCGCTTCCAGCGGAACGGCGGGCGGCGTACCCCGGCCGAGCGGGCGAGTGCCCGGGTGGCTCCGGCTGGCCCGGACGACCAGCCCAGCCGCATCAGCGGGCGCATCCCGGCGGGCACCTGGTTGTGGATGGGCGAGCAGGTGAGCTGGTGTACCGGGGTGACCACGCTCCGGTCGTCGAACCGGGCCCGCGCCACGTACGAGTGGTGCACGTCACCGGAGAGCACGCTGATCGACGCCGGCGGCGCGTACGCCGGCCCGGCCCCGACCCGGTCGCCGGGCTCGCCGGGAGTGCCGCTGCCGATCCGGGCGAACAGCGCGCCGAGCGCGTCGAACGAGCGGCGGAACGCGGCCCAGTGCTCCAGGTCCAGCCCCCGGCGCAGCCTCTCCGACAGGCGCCCGACCCAGCGCCGCCGCGAGTCGGCGAGCTTCTCGTTCCACGCCTCCACGTGGTGGATGCCCGGCGGCAGCAGCCAGGGCAGCGAGGCGCCCACCACGAGGTGGTCGTAGACGCCGTGGGCCTGGTCGAGGAACCACGACCACTCGCCCGGGGGCAGCATCGCCCGCTGGCCGGGCTCCAGCACCCGGCTACACCGGTTGTCCAGCATCACCAGCCGGGTCCGGCCCAGGTCCAGCGCGTAGCTCCACTGGTACTGCACGGCCCGCCACCGTTCGGTGTCGTGGGCGAGGTCGGCCTCGGTGTCGACCCGCTGGCCGAACTCGCGCAGCACGCCGGTGGCGTCCTCCGCCGCGCTGACCTTCGCGAAGACCGGGTCGGCGGCGATCTCGTCGGGGGAGAGGTTGCCCAGATGCTGGTAGACCCAGTAGGAGGCGAGGCCGCTGGTGATCCGCTCCGTCCACCAGGGCTGGTCGCGCATGTCCGCCCGCCAGGCGGCCGAGGTGTTCCAGTCGTCGATGATCTCGTGGTCGTCGAAGATCATCACGCTCGGCACGGTGGAGAGCAGCCAGCGGATCTCCGGGTCGCGCCAGGACTCCAGGTAGAGCTTGGTGTACTCGTCGAAGCTGACCACCTGGTCGCTGGGCGCGCCCCGGGGCCGCCGGCGGCGTCGCTTCAGCAGCCGCCGCACCGTGGGGGAGGTCACGTCCGCGTAGACCTGGTCACCGAGGAGCACCAGCAGGTCGGGCAGGCCGGCCGGGTCGGGGCCGGCCATCAGCCGCCGGGCGTACGCGTCGAGCGCGTCCGGGGGCAGCCGGCGGGTGGTGGCGTGCTGGGTGGTCTCCCGGCACGACCCGAAGACCAACCGGACCGGCTGGTCGAGGTCGTCGGCCGCCCGGGTGCGGATGACGCTGGGCGGGAACCCGCTCCCCGGCGCCGGCCAGGCCACCTCGTCGTCGATCAGCACCTCGTAGCTGGCGGTGCTGTCGGGCGTGAGCCCCTCCACCACGACGAGCGCGTAGTGGTGGTCGCACGCGGAGAAGGTGGGCGCGGTGCCGTGGGCGCCGCCGGCCGTGCGGACGGTGACGACGGCGGGCGCGCTGGTCTCGACCCAGACGGTGGCCCGCGTGCCGACCACCCGCCGCAGCAACGGGCCGATGAGCAGGTGTGCCGCGGGCATGGTCGACCTCCAGGTAAGCGGACCTCACTTCTACTACCCGGCCGGCGGTCGCACCACTGCTGGCTGTGACCGAGCCTACCGCCGGCTCCCGGACGGGCCCGCCGGGAGCGGTGGCTGGGACAGCTTCGCCGGCATCTGACAGGATTCCGGCATGAGCGAATACCTCCTCATCGCACTCGCCCTGCTCGGCGTGCTGATCCTTGGCGGCATCGGGCTGGTCGTGCCGCGGCTGCGCCGGCGCCCGGAGCCGCCGCTGCCCGAGACGGAGGTCGAGACCCGGGCCGAGGAGGGTCTCGCCGGCCCGCCGGTGGCGGCGCCGGAGGCCGAACTGTCCACCGGGATCCTGGTGGAACCGCCGGTCGTGGAGGCCCCGGCCCCGGTGCTGGAGGTGCCCGAGCCGACCGCGGGGCGGCTGGTCCGGCTGCGCTCCCGGCTGTCCCGCTCGCAGAACGTCTTCGGCAAGAGCCTGCTCGGCCTGCTCAGCCGCGACCACCTGGACGAGGACACCTGGGAGGAGATCGAGGACAGCCTGATCACCGCCGACGTCGGCATCGACGCCACCCGGGAGATCGTCGACCGGCTGCGCGAGCGCACCCGGGTGCTCGGCACCCGGTCCGGCACCGAGCTGCGCGCCCTGCTCGCCGCCGAGCTGGTCAACGCCCTCGACCCGACGCTGGACCGCTCGCTGCACACCGCGCCCAAGGACGGCGTGCCGGCCGTGCTGCTGGTGGTCGGCGTCAACGGCGCCGGCAAGACCACCACCTGCGGCAAGATCGCCCGGGTGCTGGTGGCCGACGGCCGGAGCGTGATCCTCGGCGCGGCCGACACCTTCCGCGCCGCCGCCGCCGACCAGCTGGAGACCTGGGCCGGTCGCGTCGGGGCCGAGACCGTGCGTGGTCCGGAGGGGGCCGACCCGGCCAGCGTCGCCTTCGACGCGGTCAAGCGCGGCATCGAGACCGGCGTGGACACGGTGCTGATCGACACGGCCGGCCGGCTGCAGAACAAGGTCGGCCTGATGGACGAGCTGGGCAAGGTCAAGCGGGTGGTGGAGAAGCACGGCCCGATCGACGAGACGATCCTGATCCTGGATGCCACCACCGGGCAGAACGGGCTGGAGCAGGCCCGGGTCTTCACCGAGGTGGTCAACGTGACCGGCGTGGTGCTCACCAAGCTCGACGGCACCGCCAAGGGCGGCATCGTGATCGCCGTGCAGCGCAAGCTGGGCATCCCGGTGAAGCTGGTCGGGCTCGGCGAGGGTAAGGACGACCTCGCCCCGTTCGACCCCGCGCAGTTCGTCGACGCGCTGCTCGGTACCGAGCCGCTCGCCCGGGACGCGTAACCTCGCAGTGACGAGCAACGATCGTGCCTACGCCGGATGGCGCGACCCCAGCCACCCGTCGCAGCGCCTCGGGAGACCGTACGTGACTTCGCAGGAGATCCCGCTGCACGGCGGGAACGTCAGCACCGTGGTGCGGGTCGGCGACACGGTCCGGCGCAACGCCGGGCCGTGGACGCCCTCGGTGCACGCCCTGCTGCGCCACCTGGAGTACGTCGGGTTCACCGGCGCCCCCCGCGCGCTCGGCATGGACGAGCGCAACCGGGAGGTCCTGTCGTACCTGGAGGGGGAGTGCGGGGAATACCCGCTGGCCCCGCACTGGGTCACCGACGAGGCCCTGGTGACCGTGGCCACGATGCTGCGGATGTTCCACGACGCCCAGTACGGCTTCGTGCCGCCGCCGGGGGCGGTGTGGCGCTCGTTCGGCCCGCCGCCGCCGGACACCGAGGTGATCTGCCACCACGACGCCGCCCCGCACAACGTCATCTGGCGGCCCGACGGCACCCTCGGGCTGATCGACTTCGACCTCGCCTCGCCCGGTGCCCGGATCTACGACGTGGCGTACGCGGCCTGGACGTGGGTGCCGATCTTCTCCGACCGGGACTCGATCACGCTCGGCTGGAAGCACCCCGACCGGCCGCGCCGGCTGCGCCTCTTCGCGGACGCGTACGGGCTGATCCCGCGGGACCGGCACCGGCTGATCCGGACCATCCGCAAGCGGATCGTGGACCACGTCGAGGGCATCCGCCGGATGGCCGCCGCCGGTGAGCCGGCCTTCGTCCGGATCGTGCACAAGGGGCACCTGCGCCGGCCGATGCGGGACCTGCGGCTGCTCGACTACGAGCGCAACGCCCTCGAGTACGCGCTGCGCTGACCGGTCCGTGCCGCCGGTGGCCGTTCCTGCCGGCGGTGAGGTTCTCTTCACACGTCCGAAACAAGGCGTCACCGTCCGGAAATCGACGGGTGACGCTGGGGGAAACAGGGAGCGAGCAGGCTTCCGCGCATCCGGCGTACGGGCGACGCTGCCCCGGAAGCCGGGAAGGAGGGACTTCACCTTTAGGAGGCCGGCGTGCCTGACGCACCCACGATCGATTCCGGCAACACCGTCTGGTTGCTGGTGTCGACGGCGCTCGTGCTGCTCATGACGCCCGGACTGGCGCTGTTCTACGGCGGCCTGAACCGGGCCAAGGGTGTACTGAACATGATGATGATGAGCTTCTCCGCGATCGGGCTCATCTCCGTTCTGTGGTGGTTCTACGGTTTCAGCATCGCGTTCGGCAGCGATGTCAACGGCTTCTGGGGCGACCCGGGCGCCTACCTCGGCACCAAGACCTTCCTCGCCGAGACCGACCTCTGGGGCGCGACGGCGGAGAACCCGAGCGGCATCGGCGTCCCGCTCTACGTGTTCATGGCCTTCCAGATGGTCTTCGCCGTGATCACCGTCGCGCTGATCAGCGGCGCGATTTCCGACCGGGCGAAGTTCGCCGGCTGGCTGCTGTTCGCGTTCGGCTGGGCGACGCTGGTCTACTTCCCGGTCGCGCACTGGGTGTGGGGCGGCGGCATCATCGGCGGCGACATCCACGCGCTCGACTTCGCCGGCGGCACCGCCGTGCACATCAACGCCGGCGCGGCGGCCCTGGCCCTGGCCCTGGTGCTCGGCAGGCGGCTCGGCTGGCCCCGGGAGGGCATGAAGCCGCACAACATCCCGCTCGTCGCGCTCGGCGCCGGGCTGCTCTGGTTCGGTTGGTTCGGCTTCAACGCCGGTTCCGAGCTCACCGTCGACTCGGTCGCCGGCCTGGCCTTCGTCAACACCCAGCTCGCCACCGCCGCCGCGGTGCTCGGCTGGATCGCCGTGGAGTGGATCAAGGACAGGAAGCCGACCCTGGTCGGCGCCTCGTCCGGCGCCGTCGCCGGCCTGGTCGCCATCACCCCGGCCTGCGGCTTCGTCGCGCCCTGGGCGGCGGTGCTGCTCGGCGTCGTCGCCGGGGCGGTCTGCGCGCTGGCGATCAGCCTCAAGTACAAGCTCGGCTACGACGACTCGCTCGACGTGGTCGGTGTGCACTTCGTCGGCGGCTGGATCGGGTCGCTCTGGCTCGGCCTGTTCGCCACCAACTCGGTCAACGGCGCGATCACCGACGTGGTCGGCGCCTCGGACGGCCTGTTCTACGGTGGTGGGGTGACCCAGCTCGGCCGGCAGGCCCTGGCCGGCCTGATCGTCACCGTCTGGTCCTTCGCGGTGGCCCGGGTGCTCGCCGTCGCGATCGAGAAGACCATCGGCTTCCGGCTCCGCGCCGAGGACGAGGTCGGCGGCATCGACATCGCCGAGCACGCCGAGAGCGGCTACGACCTGTCGCCGGCCGCGGGCGGCGGCGGCAGCGCCTTCGCCATGGCCGGGCTGACCGGTGCCAAGCAGACGGCGGCACCGGCCGCGCCCGCCGCGTCCCCCGCCCAGCCGGCCGCCGAGCCGGTCGACGAGAAGATCGCCGGTTAACGTTCCTGTGATGGAGGGGTTGGACATGAAGCTGGTGACCGCGGTCATCAAGCCGTACCAACTGGACGCGGTGAAGGAGGCCCTGCACGCCCTCGGCGTGGCCGGCCTGACCGTCAGCGAGGTCCAGGGCTACGGCCGGCAGAAGGGGCACACCGAGGTCTACCGGGGTGCCGAGTACACGGTCGAGTTCCTGCCCAAGATCCGGGTGGAGGTGCTCACCGACGAGATCGACCTGGAGAAGATCGTCGACGCCGTCGTCGCCGCCGCGAGGACCGGCAAGATCGGCGACGGGAAGGTCTGGGTGACCTCGGTCGACGAGGTCGTCCGGGTCCGCACCGGCGAGCGCGGCCTCGACGCGCTCTGACCGGGCCACGACCGACATGACCTCGTCGACCGGGAGGAACGCGTCGGGCCACGCCGGCAACGGCGGCCCGGTCCTCCCGGTCGACGGGTTCGTCGGCGCGGACGCGGGCGTGGGGGAGGCGGCCCGGGCCGCGCGCGCCGACGCCCACGACCGGTGGCTACGCGCGCTGCTGCCGGACCGGCCCGGTGTGGCGCTCGTCGCCGTCGGCGGGCTGGGACGGCGGCAGTGCGCCCCGCACGGCGACCTCGACCTCGTGCTGCTGCACGCCGGGGTGCCCGGCGTGGACGAGCTTGCCGCGGCGGTCTGGTATCCCGTCTGGGACGCCGGGCTGCGGCTCGACCACTCCGTCCGCACCGTCGCCGAGGCGCTGTCGGTCGCCCAGGACGACGTGAAGGTCGCCCTCGGGCTGCTCGACGCGCGGCTGGTCGCCGGGGACGCCGCCCTCGCCGACACGCTCGTCCGGTCCGCCGTCGACCACTGGCGGCGCACCGCCGTACGGCGGCTCCCCGGGCTGCGGGAGATCACCGCCGCCCGCTGGGAGGCCCACGGCGAGCTGGCCTTCCTGCTGGAGGGCGACCTGAAGGAGGCCGCCGGCGGGCTGCGCGACGTGGGCATCCTGCGGGCGATCGCCACCGCCGGGATCACCGACGCGTTGCGCCCCGCCGTCCGCGCCGCGCACCGGCGGCTGCTGGACACCCGGGACGCGCTGCACGTGCAGGTCGGCCGCCGGGTCGACCGGCTGGTCGCCCAGGAACGCGACGGCGTCGCCGCGCTGCTCGGGCTGCGCCAGCCCAGGCCCGGGGTGCCCGACGCCGGGCTGCCCCAACCCTCGCCGGGGGCGCCCCACGCCGGGCTGCGCCAACCCGCACGCGGCGCGCCCCACGCCGGGCTGCGGGCCGGAGCGGTAGCCGAGGACGGCGACGCGCTGCTTCGCCGGGTGGCCGGGGACGCCCGGACCGTCAGCCACGCCCTCGACGACGCCTTCCGCGCCGCCGACCGGCTCCGCTCGGGCCGCCGCCGCGGGGCCGACGGGCGACCGGTGCGCCGGCCGGTGGCCCGGGACGTCGTGGAGCACGACGGCGAGCTGGTGCTGGCCCGCGCCGCGATCGGCGCGCGACCCGACCCGAGCCTGTCGCTGCGGGTCGCCGCCGCCGCGGCCACCACCCGGCTGCCGATCGCCCGGGCCACCTGCGAGTGGCTGGCCGTGTACTGTCCGCCGCTGCCGGCGCCGTGGCCGGCCGAGGCCCGGGCCGCGTTCGTCACCCTGCTCGGCGCGGGTCCCGGCCTGGTGCCGGCCTGGGAGACCTGCGACCGGTACGGGCTGATCGAGGGCTGGCTGCCCGAGTGGACCCGGCTGCGCAGCCTCCCGCAGCACAACCCGGTGCACCGGTTCACCCTCGACCGGCACCTCGTGCAGACCGCGTACGAGGCCAGCCGGCACACCCGCGAGGTGGACCGTCCCGACCTGCTGCTGCTCGGCGCACTCCTGCACGACGTCGGCAAGGGGCTGCCGGGGGACCACAGCACGGTCGGGGCTCCGCTGGCCGAGGCGGTGGCCGCCCGGATCGGCCTGCCCGAGCCCGAGGTGGCGCTGATCGGCACGCTGGTCCGGCTGCACCTGCTCCTACCTGACGTCGCCACCCGGCGGGACCTCGCCGACCCGGTCACCATCTCCGGGGTGGCCGAGCGGGTCGGCGACACCACCACCCTGGACCTGTTGCACGTCCTGGTCCGCGCCGACGCCGTGGCCACCGGGCCGGCCGCCTGGTCGGACTGGAAGGGCCGGCTGGTCGCCGAGCTGGTCGCCCGGGTCCGCACGGCGCTGGACACCGGCGCGCTGCCCGCCCCGCCCGCCCCGGACCCGGCGGTGCTGGCGGGACCCCTGCCGGTCGTACACCTGACCGGGGACCGGGTGGCGGTGGCCGCGGCGGACCGGCGCGGCCTGCTCGCGACGGTGGCCGGGTGCCTGGCCCTGCACCGGCTGGAGGTGATCTCCGCCGACGCCTCCACGGTCGACGGCCGGGCCCTGGTCGAGTGCCGGGTGCAGCCCCGCCACGGCCTGGCCCCCGACCCGATCGCCCTCGGCGCCGACCTGCGCCGTGCGGTGAACGGCGACGTCTCGGTCACCCAGCGGCTGCGCGGCCGGGCCCTGGCGGCGCGGGCCGAGGGGGCCGCGCCGCGGGTGGTCTGGCACCGGGAGGCGGCCACCGACGCCGTGTTGCTGGAGCTGCGCGCCGCCGACGCGGCGGGCCTGCTCTACCGGGTCGCCTGCGCCCTCGACGAGGCCGGCGCCCAGGTGCGCGCGGCGCGCATCTCCACCCTCGGCGGGGACGTGGTGGACGCGTTCTACCTCGTCGGCGGCTGGCCCTCGGAGGCGGAACGGGAGCGCGTCGAAGCCGCGGTGCTGGCCGCCGTCTGAGGGCGGCTACGTCCCCCGACGTACGCCGACAGCCGCCGTCGGGGCGACGTGCCGAGATCGGCGCGGCGGCACGCTCGGGGCATGAACCTGCCAGTGCAGACCGAAAGGCTCACCAAACGGTACGGCGGCCTGACCGCCGTGCGGGACCTCCAGCTCACCGTCCGGGCCGGCGAGGTGTACGGCTTCCTCGGCCCCAACGGCGCCGGCAAGACCACCACCCTGCGCATGCTGCTCGGGCTGGTCCGGCCCACCGCCGGCACGGTCCGGCTGCTCGGCCGGCCGCCCACCGCCGGCCGGCTGACCGGGGTGGGGGCGCTGATCGAGGGGCCGGCGTTCTACCCGTACCTCTCCGGCCGGGACAACCTGCGGGTGCTGGCCCGCTACGCCGGGGTCGGTGCCGACCGGGTCGCGCTCGTGCTCGACCTGGTCGACCTGGCCGACCGGGCCGGCGACCGCTACGCCGGCTACTCGTTGGGCATGAAACAGCGGCTCGGCGTCGCCGCCGCGCTGCTGAAGGACCCCCGCCTGCTGATCCTCGACGAGCCGACCAACGGCCTCGACCCGGCCGGCATGGCGGACATGCGCACCCTCATCCGCCGGCTCGGCGCGGCCGGCTGCACGGTGCTGGTCTCCAGCCACCTGCTCGGCGAGGTCGAGCAGGTCTGCGACCGGGTCGGGGTGATCGCCCGGGGCCGGCTGGTCGCCGAGGGCACCGTCGCAGAGCTGCGCGGGGCCACCGGGCTGCGACTGCTCGCCGACCCGCTGGACGAGGCGACCGCCCGGGCGCGGGAACTGGTCGGCGCCGAGCGGGTCCGGGTGGTCGACGGCGGGCTGGAACTGGCCGTCGCGCCGGACCGGGCCGCCTGGCTCAACGCCGAACTGGTCGGGGCCGGGCTCGCCGTGCGCGAGCTGCGCCCTCGGGAACGGGACCTGGAACAGGTCTTCTTCGACCTCGTGGAGAAGGGAACGGTCGATGTCGCGTAGCTTCCGCGCCGAGACGGTCAAGCTGGTCCGGCGGCCGGCCAGTTGGCTGCTGCTGGCCATCACGCTGGTGCTCTCGCTGATCTTCACCTACGTCTTCCCGTACGCCGGCCTCGCCGGCGGCACCGACGGGCCGAACACCGACCGGGCACTGCCCGCGCTGCTCCCCGACCACCTGGTCGGGAACTCCCTCGGCGGCCTGCCGGTCTTCCTCGGCTCGATCCTGTTGATCCTCGGCGTGCTCACCGTGGGCGGCGAGTACGGCTGGGGCACCTGGAAGACCGTGCTCACCCAGGGCCCGACCCGGCTGGAGGTGTACGCCGGCAAGCTGCTCGCCCTGGCCGCCGCCGCGCTGGCCGTGGTGCTCGCCGTGTTCGCGGTCGGCGCGGTGACCAGCCTGCTCATCGCCTCCGCCGAGGCGCAGCCGGTGACCTGGCCGCCGGTCGGCGACCTGCTCACCGGGATCGGGGCGGGGTGGCTCATCGCGACGATGTGGGCCATGCTCGGTGCCGTGCTCGCCGTCGCGCTGCGCGCCGTGGCGCTGCCGGTCGGGCTGGGCCTGGTGTGGATGCTCGCGGTGCAGAACCTGCTCGCCGCGATCGCCGCGCCGCTGGTCGACTGGGTGGCGACGGCGCAGGAGGGGCTGCCCGGGCCGAACGCCGGGTCGCTGGCCGCCGCGCTCGGCGCGCCGGGGGACACCCCGGGGGTAGCGGCCACCGTCGGCGGCGGGCAGGCGGCCGTGGTGGTGGCCGCGTACCTGGTCGGGTTCGCGGCGGTCGGCGCGGTGCTGCTGCGCCGGCGGGACATCGGCTGAGGCGGGGCGGGGGAGGGGACGTGGACCGCGAGCGTGGCGACTGGGGCCCCCGGCTCCTGGACGGCCTGGTCGCCCTGGCCCTGCTGGTGATCGGGCTGGCCGGCACCGCGCCGGCCGGCCTCAACCAGGGCGTGGGCACCGGCCGGGCCACCTACCCGCTGGTCGCTGTGGCCGCGCTCGCGGTGGCCGTGCGCCGGCGCTGGCCGCTGGTCACCCTGGCGGTGACCACCGCGGCGAGCACCGCCTACCTGGTGCTCGGCTACCCGTACGGCCCGATCCTGCTGTCGTTCTTCGTCGCGGTCTACACCACGGCCGCGTACCGGCCGGTGCGGGTCGCGGCGGTCGCCAACGGCGTGGCGCTGCTCGTGCTGCTCACGCACGTCTTCGTCGGGATGCGCCCACCCGGCCTGGTCGGGCTGATGCCGGCCGCCGCCTGGGTGGTGGTGCCCTTCGCCGTCGGGGTCACCGTGCGGCTGGGCCGGGACAACGCGGCGCGGAGCCGCACCGACGAGGCACGCCGGCTGGCCGACGCCGAGCGGCTGCGGGTGGCCCGGGAGGTGCACGACGTGGTCGGGCACGGGCTCGCCGCCATCCACCTCCAGGCCGAGATCGCCCTGCACCTGCTGGCCCGCAAGCCCGAGCAGGCCGAGGCCGCGCTCACCGCGATCAGCCGGACCAGCAAGGAGGCGCTCGACGAGTTGCGGGTGACGCTGACCGTGGTCCGCCGCGACGAGGCCGCCGACGAGCGCGCCCCCGCGCCCGGGCTGGCCCAGCTCCCGCAGTTGCGCGAGCGGCTGGCCGGCGCCGGGCTCCCGGTCACCGTCGAGGTGGCCGGGGCGCCGCGCCCGATCCCGGTCGCGGTGGACCTGGCCGCGTACCGGGTGGTGCAGGAGGCGCTGACCAACGTGCTGCGGCACGCCGGCCCGGCCACCGCCACGGTCTCGATCCGGTACGCGCCCACCGAGGTGGCCGTGGAGGTCACCGACACCGGCCGCGGCCCGGCCGCCTCGACGGACCGGCCCGGCTACGGGCTGGCCGGCATGCGCGAGCGGGTCACCGCGCTGGGCGGGTCGTTCACCGCCGGCCCCGCCTCCGCCGGAGGCTTCCGGGTGTCCGCCACACTGCCCGGGGAGGGGGGCACATGATCCGGGTGCTGCTCGCCGACGACCAGGACCTGGTCCGGATCGGGCTGCGTGCCCTGGTGGAGAGCGAGGACGACCTCACCGTGGTCGGTGAGGCCGCCGACGGGCTCGCCGCCGTCGAGGCGGCCCGCCGGGAACGCCCCGACGTGGTGCTGATGGACGTCCGGATGCCCGGCGTCGACGGCATCGAGGCGACCCGTCGGATCGTCGCCGACCCAGCGCTCGCCGGCACCCGGGTGGTCGTGCTGACCACCTTCGAACTGGACGAGTACGTCTTCGACGCGCTCCGGCACGGGGCCAGCGGCTTCCTGACCAAGGACACCCGCCCGGCCGAGCTGCTGCGGGCGATCCGGCTGGTCGCCGACGGGGAGGCGCTGCTCTCCCCGTCGGTGACCCGGCGGGTGGTTCGGGAGTTCGCCACCCGGCCGGCCCGGGTGCCCCGCCCGCACCCCCGGCTCGGCACGCTCACCGACCGGGAACGCGAGGTGGTGGGGCTGGTCGGCGAGGGGCTGAGCAACGTCGAGATCGCCGAGCGGCTGGTGGTCAGTCCGGCGACCGCCCGGACCCATGTCAGCCGGGCCATGGTCAAGCTGGGCGCCCGGGACCGCGCCCAGCTGGTGGTCTTCGCCTACCAGTCCGGCCTGGTCGCCTCCTGACCGCCGTGGGGCGGGCCTGGGGCGGAAGCGCGGGTGCGGGCGGCGGGCTACCCTAGCGGTGGGCTGGACACCTGCCCAGCCGCCCTGTGCCCGCCGAAAACGACAAACGGGATGTTCGCGTGTTTGACACCTTGAGTGACCGCCTGTCCGGGATCTTCACCAAGCTCCGCGGCAAGGGCCGGCTCACCGACGCCGACATCGACGCCACCGCGCGCGAGATCCGCCTCGCGCTGCTGGAGGCGGACGTCGCGCTGCCGGTGGTCAAGGGCTTCATCGCGAACGTCAAGGAGCGGGCGCGCGGCGCCGAGGTCTCCCAGGCGCTCAATCCCGCCCAGCAGATCATCAAGATCGTCAACGACGAGCTGGTCAACGTGCTCGGTGGCGAGGGGCGGCGGCTCCAGTTCGCCAAGCAGCCGCCGACCGTGATCATGCTGGCCGGTCTCCAGGGCTCCGGCAAGACCACCCTCGCCGGCAAGCTGGCCCGCTGGCTGAAGGCCCAGGGGCACCAGCCGTTGCTGGTCGCCGCCGACCTCCAGCGCCCCAACGCCGTCGGGCAGCTCCAGGTGCTCGGTGGCCGCGCCGGTGTCGAGGTGTACGCCCCCGAGCCCGGCAACGGCGTCGGCGACCCGGTGCAGGTCGCCCGCGCCTCGGTCGAGCACGCGAAGCGGGCGGCCCGGGACATCGTCATCGTCGACACCGCCGGCCGGCTGGGCATCGACGCCGAGATGATGCAGCAGGCCGCCGACATCCGCGACGCGGTCGACCCCGAAGAGGTCATCTTCGTCATCGACGCCATGGTCGGTCAGGACGCCGTGCGCACCGCCGAGGCGTTCCGCGACGGCGTCGGCATCACCGGCGTGGTCCTCTCCAAGCTCGACGGCGACGCCCGCGGCGGCGCCGCGCTGTCGGTCCGGGAGGTCACCGGGCAGCCCATCCTGTTCGCCTCCACCGGCGAGAAGCTGGAGGACTTCGACGTCTTCCACCCCGACCGGATGGCCAGCCGGATCCTGGGCATGGGCGACGTCCTCACTCTGATCGAGCAGGCCGAGCAGGCCTTCGACGCCGATCAGAAGGAGAAGATGACCGCCAAGCTGATGGGCGGCGAGCAGTTCACCCTGGAGGACTTCCTCGACCAGCTCATCGCGGTCCGCCGGATGGGCCCGATCGCCAACGTGCTGGCCATGATGCCGGGCATGGGGCAGATGAAGGACCAGCTCGCGGAGCTGGACGACAAGCACTTCGACCGGGTCACCGCGATCATCCGGTCGATGACGCCGGGCGAGCGCACCAACCCGAAGATCATCAACGGCTCCCGCCGGGCCCGCATCGCCAACGGCTCCGGCGTCACGGTGATGGACGTCAACCAGCTGCTCAACCGCTTCGCCGACGCGCAAAAGATGATGAAGCAGATGGGCGGCATGATGGGCCTGCCCGGCGGCGGCCGGCGCAAGGCGACCAAGTCGCCGAAGAACAAGCGCAAGGGCACCAAGGGCGGCGGTCGGCCGCGCGCCGGGGCGGGCGCCGGCCTGCCGGGCGGCTTCCCGGGCGGCATGCCGCAGCTCCCGCCGGGGATGGACCCGAGCGACCTGGCCGCCGGCCAGGGACTGCCCCCGGGCTTCAAGCTGCCGAAGATCGACTTCAACAAGCTCGGCAAGGGCGGCGACGGCCGGCCCCGTTGAGGCGTGTCGTTGGCGGCGGGTGACGTCATCCTTGCTTAGGGTGATGTCGCCCCTGGAAGGAGGAGTCATGACCGTGGCACCCATCCTGCCCGAGCGGTCGGAGTGGACGGTTGACGACCTCGGTGACCTGCCGAAGGACCTTCCGTACGAGTTGGTCAACGGAAGGTTGATCGTGCCGTCCCCCACCGCCGTGCACCAGGACCTGTGCGTCGAGCTGCTGCTCGCACTCCGGGTCAACTGCCCCGCCGACTACCTGGTCAGCATCGACCTGTCGATGCGGATCGACCGCCGCAACGAGCCGCGCCCCGACGTGGTCGCGATCCGCCGCGAACACGCCGACCGGTCGCCCGTCCCCGTGGAGGACGCCCTGCTGGCCGTCGAGGTCCTCTCGCCGACCTCCACGTTCCGCGACCTCTACGACAAGGCGAAGGTCTACGCGCACGCCGGGGTGCGGACGTACTGGGTGGTCGACCCGCTGCACGAGCGGATGACCCTGACGGAATACACGCTCGGCCCCACCGGCGAGTACGAGGTGGTGACCCACACCGAGGACCTCTTCGTCACCGAGCGGCCCTGGAAGGTCTCCGTCGACCTGCCCGCGCTGACGACGCGGCGGGCCGGGCTGCTCGCGCGCGACGGCGGCTGACCGCACCCTCCATACGGGCGGGGCCCGGCCTTGACCGGCCGGGCCCCGCTGTCGTGCGACGGGTCAGGACACCAGGTCCGGCCGGTCGGTGACCCGCAGCGCGTTGACGATCGGCGCGCCGAAGCCCTTGTGCGTCACGAACCGCACATTGAGCTGGCCGTCGGTCACCCGCACCGTGTACGTCCGGCTCAGCGCGGCGAAGCTGCCGACCTCACCGGCCACGTCCAGGGACGACAGGACCTCCTGGCCCTCGAGCAGCACGTCGAAGACCCGCTTGTCCGGGGACTGCCGGCGGACTTCGGCGAAGTCCAGCTCGACCGTGTAGTAGCCGTCCGCGAGCCCGTCGATGCGGTACTCGTACATCCCCTCCCGCTGGTCCGCGAAGCGGGCCGGGTCGTTCGTGCCGGTGATCGGGGTGCTGGTCGACCGCGGGGTGGAGGTGCCGAGGTAGCCCGCGCCGCCGGCGGCCCAGGCCCGGTCCGGCGACCAGGTCTGACCCTCCACGTCGGCCCGCTCCGCGCCCGCTCCGGCGTCGATCGCCAGGGCGTAGCCCGGCACCACGAGGGTGACCGGGATGACCAGGACCGGCTGGCGGCCGCTGGCCGAGGCGATCCGCAGCTTGGCCCGGTGGTGGGTGCCGGGGGTCAGCCCGGCGGTGCTGACCGCCACGCCGACGGTGTGCCGGCTGCCGCTGGCCAGGCTGGCGGTGGCGCCGGTGAGGCCCAGCCAGCCGATGTCCTGCGGCGCCCCGTCGGCGTTCAGCTCGGTGACGGTGACGTCGGTGCCGAGCGCGCCCGTGTTGCTGAGGACGACCTCCCGGCTCCGGGTCTGGTCGGCCGGGGCGACGACGGCCAGCTCGCTGGTCGGAGTGCCGACCCGGGCGGTGCGCAGCGCCGCCGAGCGGACCTCGGCGCCGCCGGCCGGCACCGTCACTGTGCCCGTCGCCGCCTCGTAGTGCTCCCTCTCGATGCCGAACCCGACGGCGCCGGTCGGGGCCTGGATCAGGTACGTGCCGTCGGCCTCGGTCGTCTCCGTGGCGGTCGCGTCGCCCACCCGGGCGGTCACCGTGGCCCCGGCGACCGGGTGCCCGTCGTTGGCGTCGGTGACCACACCGGAGAGCACTCCGGTGCGGGTGGTGCGGAACGCGATCGCGGTGCCGTCGGCGACCGCCTGGGCGTTGTACGAGTACTCGAACCCGACGGTGCCGTCGACGTTCTCCAGGCCGATCGTCGCGCCGGTGCCGGTCTCCACGCCGGAGCCGTCGACGTCGGCGTACCGGTAGGTGATCGAGCCGTCCTCGCTGATGGCGGCGCTGAACGTCAGTCGCGTCGACCGGTCGGCGAAGACCGACACGTTGCGCCACTCCACGACGAAGGTGCGGTGCGGCCTGGCGCCCGTGACGGCGGTGTAGATCCCCGAGTCGGCCTCCACGTAGAGGTCGTCCCAGAACGGGAAGAGCGCCAGGTCGGGGTTGGCGGTGTTCGGCAGGGCGGTGTTGGCGCGGCTGGTCGACGCGGTGCCGAAGCCCAGCACGCCGTTGGTGCTCACCCATGCCTGCCGGTAGGACTTGCCGTACAGCGGCACCCGGAAGGGCAGCGTGACGGAAGCGGTCCGGTCGTCCCCGGTCAGCGGCATCAGCTCCGTGCCGCTGACGAAGGAACCCCCGGCCGCGCCGCAGGCGTACCCGAAGGCGTCCACCCTGTCAGGCAGGCTGACGTCCAGGACGGTGTCCGCGGCGACCTCCGCCGGCCGGGTCACCACGTCCGAGCAGCGGTACGCGTGCGCGAAGCGGACGTCGTAGGTGCCCTGCGGCACGGTCACCTGGTAGCGGCCCTGCTCGTCGGCGGTGGTGGCGAGCGGGGTGCCGAGGACCGTGACGCTGGCGCCGCCGGCCGGGCCGGCCGAGGTGCGCACCGTGCCGCTCAGCGTGGCCGAGGGGGCCTGCTCGACGGTGACGTCCGCCTCGATCGTCTGGTTCTCGGTGACCGTCACCGAGGTCGTCGCGGTCAGGTAGCCGAACTTGCTCACCGAGACGGTGTAGGTGCCGACCATCAGCCGGTCGAACGCGTACGACCCGTCGGCGGCGGTGGTGGTGGCACGCCCCATCGGACCGCTGACCGCCACGTTCGCCCCGGCCAGCGGGGCGCCGCCCGAGGTGACCTGGCCGCCCAGCGCGCCGAGGGCGCCCCGCGGGGTGGCGTTGACCGCCGCGTACGCGTCGAGCCGACCCTCGCCGAAGACGTTGTTGTCGTCGACCGTGCCGCCGCAGGTGAGCGCGTTGACGTCGATCGCCGTGTCGTCCAGGATGCGCCGCGTCTCGGCGATGTCACCCTGGATGGCCGGCGAGGCCGACCACATCAGCGCCACGGTCGCCGCGGTGTGCGGCGAGGCCATCGAGGTGCCGCTGAACGACGCGTAGCCGCCCGGCACAGAGGAGCGGACGTTGGCGCCCGGCGCGGCGATGTTCGGCTTGATGTCGCTGTTCTCGCCGGTGCCCCGGCTGGAGAAGCTCGCGATCGCGTTGTTCACGTCGAACGCGCCGGAGCTGTAGCTGATCGTGTACGACCCGGGGCTGCCGGAGGTGTTGCAGCTCGGGCCGTTGTTGCCGTTGGAGAAGGCCGGGAAGATGCCGGCGGCCACCCACGACGAGACGGTCTCGGTGTACCACGGGTCGTAGGCGTTGGAGCCCCAGGAGTTGTTCACGATGTCGGGGGCGAGGTCGGGTCGCGGGTTCGCGCCGGTGAGGTCGGTGGGGGCGACGATCCACTGGCCGGAGGCGAGCAGCGACGCCCGCGAGCAACTGCTGGTCTCGCAGCCCTTGGCGGCGATCCAGCGGGCGCCCGGGGCCACCCCGATCACGTTCGCGCCGTCCGAGCCGACCATCGTGCCCATGGTGTGCGTGCCGTGGTCGTTGTTGTCGCACGGCGCGGCGGTGGGGCAGACCTGGGCCGGGTCGAACCAGTTGTAGTTGTGGTCCAGGGTGCCGTCGCCGTTGCGGCCCCGGTAGCTGGCGGCCACGGCGGGGTGGGTGACGTCGACCCCGCTGTCGATGTTGGCGACCACGATGCCCTCGCCGCGCACGCCCAGTTCGCCCCAGACCCGGGGAGCGGCGACCCGGTCGATGTTCCACTCCGCGGCGTCGGTGGCGGGAACGGTCTCGCCGGGCAGCGGCTCGGGGATGTCGACCGGGTCGTCGGCGAGGATCTCGGCCACGTCGGAGCGTACGGCGAGGTCGCCGAGCAGGTCGACGTCACTGGTCACCTTGATCGCGTTGACCAGCCAGAACGGGGTGAACTCGGCGCCCTTCGCGGCCAGCATGGCGCGCAGGCCGGCCTGGCTGCGCTCGGCGTGCGCGGTCTTGGTGCGGTGGACGTACGCGGCCTTGTCCGCCTTGCTTCGCAGCTTGGCCGCGCCGGACAGGTCGGCCTTGCTGTCCAGGAAGACCCAGTAGCTGGCCTTGGTCTGGCCGGCGAGCCGGGTGGTGACCTTCCTGTCGACCTTCTCGGCCACCGCCCTGGCCTCGGCCTGGGCGGGGTCCGGTCCGGCGGCGGCGGGTCCGCCGGCGCCGACCGGGAGGGTGAGGCCGACCGCCAGGCCGACCACTGCCATTCGCCATCGTCGTGGTGCCACTGTCTCGACGCTCCTTTTGTGAGGCGAAACTGCGCATGCCCTGGTGCGGGCACCTTTCGGAGCATCCTGGCGACGGCGAATCCCATCATCAAGACATGTGCAAATAGAGAAATCTGTCAATCACCTGTTCGTGTCTCTCTGTGATCGAGCAACAGCGGGGTGGGGCCACCGGTGTCCGGGTCGCCCCGCCGGGGACGGCCCGGCCGGGACCGGCCCACGCCGGCCGGGAAGAATGGCCGCAGACCGCTCTTTCGCCCACCGACCGGAGGACGCATGGCCTGGCACGTACGCGGCGTGGTGCTGCCCGACGACGAGGTCCGGGACCTCTGGCTGGTCGGCGACCGGGTCACCTTCGAACCGGTGCCCGGCGCGGAGACGATCGTCGACGGCGGCTTCGTGCTGCCCGGCCTGATCGACGCGCACTGCCACATCGGCATCGCCCGAGGCGGGGCGCCGATCACCTCCCTCGACCAGGCCCGCGAGTTGGCCCGCACCGACGTCGACGCCGGGGTGCTCGCCATCCGCGACGCCGGCTCGCCGTACCCGTACCCGGAACTCGACGACGAGCCGGAGCTGCCGCGCCTGGCCCGCGCCGGCCGGCACGTCGCGCCGCCGAAGCGCTACCTGCGCGACATCGGCGTGGAGGTCGGCGCGGCGGAGGTCGCCGACACGGTCGCCGCGCAGGCGGCCGTCGGCAACGGCTGGGTCAAGCTGGTCGGCGACTGGATCGACCGGGGCGTGGGGGACCTGGCGCCGTCCTGGGACGCCGACACGATGACCGCGGCCGTCGCGGCCGCGCACGCCGCCGGGGTACGCGCCGCGGTGCACACCTTCAGCGAGTCGGCCGTGGAGATCATGGTGCGGGCCGGGGTGGACTCGGTCGAGCACGGCACGGGCCTGAGCCTCGACCTGATCGACCTGATGGCCCGGCAGGGCACCGCCCTGGTCCCCACGATGATCAACATCCGCACCTTCGGCGGGATCGCCGAGCAGGCCCGGCCCAAGTTCCCCGGGTACGCCGACCACATGCTCGCCCTGCGCGACCGCTTCCCCGAGGTGGTGCGGGCCGCGTACGAGGCGGGGGTGCCGATCTACGTGGGCACGGACGCGGGCGGCGGCATCGACCACGGCCTGGCTGCCGAGGAGATGCTGCTGCTGCACGAGCAGGCCGGCATGTCGGCGGTGGACGTCCTCGCCGCCGCGTCCTGGCGGGGCCGCGAGTGGCTGGGCTTCCCCGGCCTGGTCGAGGGCGGCCTGGCGGACCTCGTCGTCTATCCCGAGGACCCGCGCGCCGACCTGCGCGCCGTGCGCGGCCCCGCCCGCATCGTGCTGCGCGGTCGCGTCGTCCGCTGACCTGCCGTGCCCGCCCGCCGGCGAGCCGGCGGGCGGGCACTCCCGCTCCGGTGCCGCGCCGGTCAGCCGGTGCGGGCGCCCTGGGTGACCGCGTGCAGGAGCAGGTACACCGCCAGGTCGGCGAGGTCGGCGGCGGTCTGGTCGACCGGGGCGCCGGGCAGGACGATGTGGCTGATCACCAGCCGGACGACCGAGTCCGTGGCGAAGGCGACCGCGGCCCGGTCGGCGCCCGGCAGCACGCCGTCGGCCCACTCCAGGAGCGCCTCGGTGGCCTCGGTCAGGACCAGATCCGACCGGGTGGTCAGGTAGGGCAGCAGCTCGTCGGAGCCGCCCCCGGTGCTGGTCAGGACGGCCTTGATCAACGGGTCGCCGGCCGCCTGCGTGAGGGTGTGCGAGATGGTGGCGTGCGCGGCCGCCCGGACGTCGTCGCCGTGTGCGCGCAGGAGGGCGCGCACGTCGCCGACGAACCGGTCGACCTCCCGCCGGGCGAGCGCCTCGGCCAGCCCCGCCTTGCTGCCGAACTCGTTGTAGACCGTCTGGCGACTGACCCCGGCCGCCCGTGCGACGGCACCCATCCGGACGGCGTCCCAACCGCTCGCGACCGTCAGCGCCCGGGCGGCATCGACGATCGCGTCCCTGGACCGGCTGCCGTTGTTCACGCTGCCATGGTGGCGTACGCCCCCGGCCCGCCGCACCCGGCCGTCCCGGTAGCTGACGACGACACCGCGCCCGATCGCGCCGTCCGGACGGCCGACGCATAGGATGTGCGGTCATGGCACGCGTGCTCACTCCCCGTGCGGAGGACTTTCCCCGCTGGTACCAGGACCTGATCGCCAAGGCGAAGCTGGCCGACAACGGCCCGGTCCGGGGGACCATGGTCATCCGGCCGGCCGGCTACGCCATCTGGGAGCGGATGCAGGCCGAGATGGACGCCCGGATCAAGGCGGCGGGCGCGGAGAACGCGTACTTCCCGCTCTTCATCCCCGAGAGCTACCTCAAGCGGGAGGCCGAGCACGTCGAGGGCTTCTCGCCCGAGCTCGCGGTGGTCACCCACGGCGGCGGCAAGCAGCTCGCCGAGCCGGTCGTGGTGCGCCCCACCAGCGAGACCGTCATCGGCGAGTTCATGGCCAAGTGGATCGACTCCTACCGGGACCTGCCGCTGCTGCTCAACCAGTGGGCCAACGTGGTCCGCTGGGAGCTGCGCCCCCGGATCTTCCTGCGCACCAGCGAGTTCCTGTGGCAGGAGGGGCACACCGCCCACGCCACCCGCTCCGACGCGCGGGCCTACGCCCGCAGGATCCTGCACGAGGCGTACGAGGACCTGATGGTCAACGTGCTCGGCATCCCGGTGGTCGTCGGCCTGAAGACGGCCCGCGAGCGCTTCGCCGGCGCGACCGCCACCTACACCTGCGAAGGCATGATGGGTGACGGCAAGGCCCTCCAGCTCGGCACCAGCCACGAGCTGGGGCAGAACTTCGCCAAGGCGTTCGACATCAGCTACTCGTCGGCCGAGGGCGGCCGGGAGCACGCCTGGACGACCTCCTGGGGCACGTCGACCCGGATGCTCGGCGGCCTGATCATGTGCCACGGCGACGACAACGGCCTGCGGGTGCCGCCGAAGCTGGCGCCGGTGCAGGCGTACGTCATGGTGGTCAAGGACGGCGAGGGCGTCGGAGAGGCGGCGACCAAGTTGCGCGACGCGCTGCGCGACGCCGGCGTCCGGGTCGCGCTCGACGACCGCACCGACACCCCGTTCGGCCGCCGGGCCGTCGACGCCGAGCTGCGCGGCTATCCGGTACGCGTCGAGGTCGGCCCCCGCGACCTGGCCGCCGGCAACGCCGTCGTGGTCCGGCGCACCGACGGCTCGAAGTCCCCGACGGCCGTGGCCGACGTGGTCACCACCGTGCTGGCCGCCCTCGACGCCGACCAGCGGGCGCTGCACGACCAGGCCCTGGCGCACCGCCAGTCCCGCACCGTCGAGGTGCCGACCCTGGCCGAGGCGATCGAGGCGGCCGCCACCGGCTGGGCCCGGGTGCCGTGGTCGGCGGTCGGCGTCCAGGGCGAGGCGGAGGCCAACGGGCAGGGCGTCACCGTGCGCTGCCTGCTCCGCGCCGACGGCTCCGTGCCAGACTCCGAGGACGAGCCGGACCTCGTCGCCATCCTGGCCCGCGCCTACTGAGTGCGGTGTAAGGAAGGGCACCTTCCTAACGCCTGAGGTAGAGGAAGGGGCCCTTCCTAACACCCGGAGCGGGTGGGCGGGCTCGCGGGGCGGGCAGCGGTAGGGTCGGGGGGTGAGATTCGAACCGGGGCGGCTGGTCGTGCACCGCAACGTGCGGCGGGGCCGGATCGGCTGGGTGCGCGCCGCCCGGGTGGTCAGCGACGACGACCGGGGCCTGGTGCTCTGGGTGGCCCGGAACTCGCCCGTGGCGAGCGAGGTCACCGAGGCCGGGCTCGGCATGCGGGCGGTGCCGTTCGCCGAGTGGGTCTCCTCGTCCTACCGCCTGGCCGCCGGCCGGTGGAACGGCCCGCCCGTGCTGAAGTTCCTGCCCGCCGGGGCAAGCCACTCGGTGTGGTGGTTCCGCGACGCGCACGACCGCTTCGCCGCCTGGTACGTCAACCTGGAGGAGCCCGGGGTGCGCTGGGACGACGGCGCGCTCGCCGGGGTCGACATGGTGGACCAGGACCTCGACGTGGTCGTCCGGCCGGACCTGGGCTGGGAGTGGAAGGACGAGGACGAGTTCGTCGAGCGGCTCGCCTTCCCCGCGCACTACTGGGTCGCCGACCCCGACGCCGTCCGGGCCGAGGGCAAGCGGGTGATCGCGCTGGCCGAGGCGGGGGAGTTCCCGTTCGACGGCACCTGGTGCGACTTCGCCCCGCCGGCGGAGTGGACCACCCCTGACGAGCTGCCGCCCGGCTGGGACCGCCCCCCGGTGCGCTGACCCGGCAGATGTGTTTTCGGTCACTTCCGTCGGTGCGCGGGTGACCCCGGGCGGTCCGGTGTGAGAGATCCGGGCCCGATCTGGCAGAATGGCTGGCTGGTATCCGGCGTGTGTCCGGCGCCCTCTAACCCGGGCACCGCGCCAGTCCACCGAGCAGTCTCCGGCCCAAACCCCACTGTGCCGGTCGGCGCTCACCCGTGCACCGCCCTCGTCAGGGCTGGTGAGATCGCAACAGGAGCGAAACAACTGTGGCCGTAAAGATCCGGCTCCTGCGGATGGGCAAGATCCGCAACCCGCAGTACCGCATCGTCGTCGCCGACTCGCGCACCAAGCGCGACGGCCGGGCGATCGAGTTCGTCGGGGTCTACCAGCCGAAGGAAGACCCTTCGGTGATCGAGGTCAAGTCGGAGCGGGTCCAGTACTGGCTGTCCGTCGGCGCCCAGCCGAGCGAGGCGGTGCAGCGGCTGCTGGAGCTGACCGGTGACTGGCAGAAGTTCAAGGGCCTGCCGGCCCCGCCGCCGCTGAAGGTCGCCGCGGAGCGGGTCGACCGCACCGCCGCGTACGAGGCCGAGGCGAAGGCCGCCGCCGGGCTGGCCGAGACCCCGGCCAAGCCTGCCAAGAAGGCCGCCAAGGCCGAGGCTCCGGCCGCCGAGGAGGCGCCGAAGACCGAGGAGCAGGCCGGTGCGGACTCCGGCGAGCAGGCCTGACATGGCACTGCGTCCGGCGCTGGAGCACCTGGTCAAGGGCATCGTCGACCACCCCGATGACGTGCGCGTCCGGCTGGTCGACAACCGTCGGGGCAAGCGGCTCGAAGTCCGCGTGCACCCGGAGGACCTCGGCACGGTGATCGGGCGGTCCGGCCGGACCGCCAAGGCGCTGCGCCAGGTGATCGGCTCCATTGGCGGGCGCGGCGTACGCGTCGACATCGTCGACTCGTACTGATGCTGCTCATCGTCGGCAGGATCGGCAAGCCGCACGGGATCCGCGGTGAGGTCACCGTGGAGGTGCGGACCGACGAGCCCGAAGCGCGCTTCGCTCCCGGTTCGGTACTCCGTACCGAGCCGGGAGCGGCGCCGCCGCAGCAGGCCGCGCCCGAGCACGGGGAGCCGTTCCGGGTCCCCGCCGAGCTGACCGTGGAGTCCGCCCGCTGGCACCAGGGACGGCTGCTGGTGGCGTTCGAGGGCGTGCTGGACCGGGACGTCGCCGAGGCGCTGCGCGGCACCCTCGTCGCGGTCGACAGCGCCGACGTCGCCCCGCCGGAGGACCCGGAGGAGTTCCACGACCACCAGCTCGTCGGGCTGGCCGTGGTCACCCCGGGCGGCGAGCGGCTGGGCGAGGTGGCCCGGATCGACCACGCCCCCGCCTCCGACCTGCTGGTGCTGCGCCGCCCCGAGGGCCGCACCGCGCTCATCCCGTTCGTCAAGGCGATCGTCCCCGAGGTTGACCTCGCCGGCGGTCGCGTCGTCGTCGACCCGCCGGCCGGCCTGCTCGACCTGTAGAGCTGCTGGAGCACCCCCGCATGCGCGTCGACATCGTGTCGATCTTCCCGGAGTACTTCGCCCCGCTGGACCTGTCGCTGATCGGCAGGGCACGGGCGAACGGCACGCTGCGGCTGGCCGTACACGACCTGCGGGGCTGGACCCACGACGTGCACCGCACGGTCGACGACACGCCGTACGGTGGCGGCCCCGGCATGGTGATGCGGCCGGAGCCGTGGGGCGAGGCGCTCGACGCCCTCGCCCCGGCGGAGGTGGCCCCGCCCCGGCTGGTGGTGCCCGCGCCGACGGGCGCCCCCTTCACCCAGGCGATGGCGCACGAGCTGGCGGCCGAGCCGCACCTGCTCTTCGCCTGCGGCCGGTACGAGGGCATCGACCAGCGGGTGCTCGACCACGCCGCCACCCGGATGCCGGTGACCGAGGTCTCCCTCGGCGACTACGTCCTCTTCGGCGGGGAGGTGGCCGTCCTGGTGATCCTGGAGGCGGTCACCCGGCTGCTGCCCGGGGTGCTCGGCAACGCGGGCTCGCTGGACGAGGAGTCGCACGCCCACGGGCTGCTGGAGGCCCCCATGTACACCAAGCCGGCGACCTGGCGCGGGCTGGAGGTGCCGGAGGTGCTCCGCTCCGGCGACCACGGGCGGATCGCCCGCTGGCGGCGGGACCAGGCGCTGACCCGCACCGCCCGGCGCCGCCCCGACATGCTCGCCGCGCTCGACCCGGAGCGCCTGGACAAACGGGACATCGCCGCGCTGGACAGGGCCGGATTTCAGGTGCCCCCGGGGGATGTGGCAAAGTAGGGGGGTTGCCGCAACCGGCCGCGCCGCGGACGGCTGCGAGGATCCTCGACCGAGGTCGGGCCACCGACCACACCCGGGGATCAGAATCACCCACCCGCGCACCGATTGACGGTGCGCCGTGAGCCTCACGAGGACGCAGCGATGAACATCCTGGACGCCCTTGACGCCCAGTCGAAGCGGACCGACCTCCCCGACTTCCGTGCCGGTGACACCGTCAAGGTGCACGCCCGGGTCGTCGAGGGCAACCGGTCCCGTGTCCAGATCTTCCAGGGCGTCGTCATCCGCCGCCAGGGTGCCGGTCTGCGCGAGACCTTCTCGGTCCGCAAGATCAGCTTCGGTGTCGGTGTCGAGCGCACCTACCCGATCAACAGCCCGGCCATCGACCGGATCGAGGTCGTGACCCGCGGTGACGTGCGTCGCGCCAAGCTCTACTACCTGCGCGAGCTGCGGGGCAAGAAGGCCAAGATCAAGGAGAAGCGCGAGAAGCAGCCGAGCTGACCTCACGCTCGCCACGCCGCCCGAGCTGCGCGTGTGTCGTACCGACCGGACCGCACTACCCTGGTCGTACGGGCGCAGCCGGGCGACGTTTCCGCCACGAGGGCGGGAGAGACGTCCACTACCGCCCGGGGGGCCTCGACGAGGCTCCCGGGCGGTAGTTGTCATATCTGCTGACCGGGGAGTGGCGTGGTGCAGACGCTGGACGAGGACGGCGCCGTCGACCCGTGGCGCCGCCGGGCGCGACGTCCCCGCCGCCAGATGCCGCTCTGGCAGGAGCTGCCGCTGCTGCTGGTCGTCGCGTTCTGCCTCGCGGTGCTGATCCGCACCTTCCTGCTCCAGGCGTTCTTCATCCCCTCCGGCTCGATGGAGGACACGCTCCTCGTCGGCGACCGGGTCCTGGTCAACAAGGTCGTCTACGACGTACGCGACCCGGTGCGGGGCGAGGTGGTCGTCTTCCGGGGCACCGACCGGTGGGCCCCGCAGGTCGACGAGCAGCCGGAGCCCGGGTTCGTGGGCAAGCTCGGCCGGACGGTCGGCGACCTGGTCGGCGTCAGCCGCCCCGGCGAGAAGGACTTCATCAAGCGGGTCATCGCGCTGCCCGGTGACCGCGTCAGGTGCTGCGACGCCCAGGGCCGGGTGCTGGTCAACGGCACGCCGCTCGACGAGTCGTCGTACGTCATCCGGGACTCGCCGCTCGACATCCCGCCGAACCCCCGCGAGTGCCGGTCCCGGCGCTTCGAGGAGGTCGTGGTCCCGCCCGGGCAGATCTTCGTGATGGGTGACCACCGGCTGGTCTCGCAGGACGCCCGCTGCCAGGGGCCGGTGCCGATCGACAACGTGGTGGGCCGCGCCTTCACGGTGGTCTGGCCGTCGTCACGGTGGAGCACGCTGTCGGTGCCGGCCACCTTCGACGACGTCGCCGATCCGCCCGCCACCTCCACCGGGGCCCCGCCCCCGGTGCGTCCCACCCCGGGCGGCGGGGTGGTGCTCCTCGTCCCGTTGGTGGCCGCGCTGGCCGTTCTCGCGCGTTCCGGACGGTGGCGCCCAGCCGGGCAACGTAGGCTCCATCCGTGATTGACGAGCAGACCGACAAGCCCCGCAGTTCCTTCTGGAAGGAGCTGCCCATCCTCCTGGGCGTGGCGATCCTGGTCGCGGTGCTGGTGCGAGCCTTCGTGCTGCAGACCTTCTTCATCCCCTCCCCGTCCATGGAGAACACGCTCCAGATCGACGATCGGGTGCTGGTCAACAAGCTGGTCTACGACTTCCGGTCGCCGCGCCGGGGCGAGGTGATCGTCTTCAAGGCTCCCCTGGAGTGGAGCAGCAACCCCGACGGCGAGGACTTCATCAAGCGGGTCATCGGCGTCGGCGGCGACCACGTGGTCTGCTGCGACCCGCAGGAGCGGCTGGTGATCAACGGCAAGCCGCTGGACGAGCCGTACATCTACCCGGGGGACAAGACCGCCGAGGAGTTCGACATCACCGTCCCGAAGGGACGGCTCTGGGTGATGGGCGACCACCGCGAGGCGTCGGGCGACTCGCTGGAGCACTGGCAGCAGTCCGGGCAGGACATCACGACGGCCACCATCCCCGAGGACGAGGTCGTCGGGCGGGCGTTCACCGTCTTCTGGCCGGTCAACCGGGCCACCTGGCTGAGTGTTCCGAAGGGGTTCGAGGGCATCCCCGAGCCGTAGGGGCCGCCGGGCGTGGGCGTTGTCGGCGGCGTCTGGCAGGCTGGTGCGGTGACCGACTACACCCCGCGGCGCGCGGCCCGCGTCCTGCTCGTCGACGCGGCGGGTCGGGTGCTGCTCTTCAGCGGCTCCGACCCGGCCCGTCCCGAGCACGGCCGCTGGTGGTTCACCCCCGGCGGAGGTCTGGACCCCGGCGAGACGTACGCCGAGGGCGCCGCGCGGGAGTTGGCCGAGGAGACGGGGCTACGGCTGCCGGCCCCGGCGTTCGGCGCGCCGGTGCACCGCGACGTCACGGAGTTCCCGTTCGACGGCGTGTGGTACCGGCAGGAGCAGGAGTTCTTCCTGGTGCGGGTGGCAGACCACGAGGTCGACACCGCCGGCTTCAGCGAGATCGAGCGGGCCAGCGTCGCCGCCCACCGGTGGTGGCCGCTGGCCGAGTTGGCCGCCACCGACGAGCGCTACTACCCGCCGGACCTGCCGGCGGTGCTGAGCCGGGCGCTGGCCGAGGCGCCGGCGGCCGACGGAGGTGTGCCGTGCTGACGCCGCCGCGCACGGTGGTCCGCCGCGAGGGCGGGCTCTACGCGCTGGAGCGGGCGTTGCAGCGGCGCGGCTTCCGGCACGTCGCCGGGGCCGACGAGGCAGGCCGCGGCGCCTGCGCCGGCCCGCTGGTCGCCGCCGCCGCGATCCTGCCCGAGGGGCGCCGGGGCGAGATCGACGGGCTGGCCGACTCGAAGCTGCTCACCCCGGCCAGCCGGGAGCGAATATACGACGAGGTCGTCGCCCGCGCCCTGGCGTATTCGGTGGTGGTCATCCCGGCGGAGGAGGTCGACGAGCGGGGCCTGCACGTGTGCAACCTGGCCGCGATGCGCCGCGCCCTCGCCTCGCTGGCCACCCGCCCTGAGTACGTGCTGACCGACGGCTTCGGGGTGGACGGCCTCGACGTGCCGGGGCTGGCGGTGTGGAAGGGCGACCGGGTGGCCGCCTGCGTGGCGGCGGCCAGCGTGCTCGCCAAGGTCACCCGGGACCGGATCATGGTCGAGCTGGACGGGACGTTCCCCGGCTACGGGTTCGCCGAGCACAAGGGTTACATCACGCCGGAGCACAGCGCGGCGCTGCGCGAGCGCGGGCCGTGCCGGGAGCACCGGTTCTCGTACGTCAACGTGGCGGTGGTGTCCGGCCGGGACGGCGCCCCGCCCAGGGCACGTCGCCCGGTGGGCGCAAGGCCGGACGAGCCGATGGAGCGCTCCGGGCCGGCAGGGGGTACCGTCGGCGTGGCGTTGGGCGAGCAGCCTCGGCCTCCGGCGTCGGTGGGGGAAGATGTGGTCATGGAAGGCGGAGTGCGATGAGCGCGGAAGATCTCGAGAAGTACGAGACCGAGATGGAGCTGCAGCTCTACCGGGAGTACCGCGACATTGTCCGCCAGTTCTCCTACGTGGTGGAGACCGAGCGCCGGTTCTACCTGGCCAACCAGGTGGACCTGCACGTGCGCAACTCCGACGGCGAGGTCTACTTCGAGGTCGAGATGCACGACGCCTGGGTGTGGGACATGTACCGTCCCGCCCGGTTCGTGAAGAACGTCCGGGTGATGACCTTCAAGGACGTCAACGTCGAGGAGTTGGAGAAGCCCGACATCTCCCTCCCCGCCGACTCCGGCTTCGGCGGCTGACCCACCGCCCACGTCCCGCCCGGTGGCCCGACCACCGGGCGCCCGGCCCGTCGGCGCCCCCACCCGCCACGCGGCCCTCGAACTCGCCACCGACCTGATCGTCCGGTGTGGTCGGTCTCAGTCGACGAACTCGAACATCGTCACCCCGGTCGGGAGGGGACGGGGCTCGCCCAGGAAACGGTGCACGCCCACGCCCACACCGTCCGCCGGGCTGCTCACCGCCACCGGCGCGAAGCCCTCCGCCGCGAACCACCCACAGATGGTCGGCACGAGGTCGGGGCTGCGCCGGTGCCGGGTCCAGCACACCGTGCCGCCGGTCGCGCAGAGCGCCGCGCAGTGCCGCACCGTGGCGCGGATGTCCGCCTCGCTGACGTTGCCGAACACCCCGCAGACCAGCACCAGGTCGGCCGGGACGAGATCCGCGTACGCGTCGGTACGCGCCGCGTCGCCCACCACCACCTCCACCGACGACAGACCCGCCGTCCGGGCGGCCGACCGGGCCACCTCCGCGTTGCGGGGATCCATCTCCACCAACCGGACCGTCACGTCGTCCCGGCGGGCGTGGGCCGCCAGCACAGGGATCAGGTCGCGTCCCTGCCCGGCGCAGAGGCTGATCGCCCGCAGTGGGCCAGGCGGGGCCGCGTCGAGTGCCTGCCCGACGCGTAGCCGCACCTCGGCGAGCCGGCGGGACAGCGCCGAGCCCGGGTCCTCGTAGTCGTCGTGCCAGCCGTACCAGTCCCGCGTCACCGGCCCAGCCTAGGCGTCGGCCCCGCCCGGTCGGGGGGACACCTCGTGGGCGGTGGTGACGGGCGAGGAGCGCGCCGGTCGAGCCGGCACATAGCAGATCACGTCGGGCTCTGGTGGCTGTCCACAGGAGACCCGTTGTCCACAGGGGCGGCCGTCCGGGGTGGCGGGGCGGGACGCTCGCCGAGCAGGCTGCGGCCCATGCGACCAGCAACCCGTACCGGCGTCGCCGCGCTCTGCGCCGCCCTGCTGTCCCTCGGCCCGGCCGCCGTGCCCGCCACGGGGCCGGGTCCGGCGCTGATCGGGGCGGCGGCGGCCGTGGTACCCGACCTTCCGCCGTCGCCCGAGGCCCCGGCCGTGGCACCCGACCTTCCGCCGTCGCCCGAGGCCCTGGCACCCGGGGCCGCGCGGTTCCGGTGGCCGCTCGACGGTGTGCCCCGCCCGGTCCGCCGGTTCGACCCGCCGCCGCAGCCGTGGCTGCCCGGTCACCGGGGCGTCGACCTGGCCGCTGCGCCGGGCGCCACCGTGCGGTCCGCCGGTGCCGGCACGGTCCTCTTCGCCGGCATGGTCGCCGGCCGCCCGGTCGTCAGCGTCGGGCACGCCGACGGGCTGCGGACCACCTACGAGCCGGTGTCACCAGCGGTCCGCCCGGGTGCCCGGCTCGCCGCCGGGGCGCCGCTGGGCGCGCTGCTCGCCGGCCACCCCGGCTGCCCCGCCCCGGCCTGCCTGCACTGGGGACTGCGGCGCGGCACGGATTACCTCGACCCGCTGGCGCTGCTCGGCCTCGGCCCGGTGCGGCTGCTGCCGCTCGACGGCGCCAGCACCGACTTGCCGCCGGCAACCGGCGGACCGGGACAGCCGGTGTCGGGCGGGCGGCGGTGGGGCGGCGGTGGCTCAGCGCTGGGCGAGCAGCGGGGGAAGCCGCACCGAGAGGCGCTCGTACTCGTCGGCGGTGTTGTAGACCTGCGCGCACAGCCGCAGCCAGCCCCGCCCGTTCCAGGCCATGACGGCCACCTCCGTGGCGAGCCGCTCGGCGATGCGTTCCCGCAGCGCCCGCGCCGCCTCGAACGTGGCGCCCAGGCCCGCCGGCAGCGGGATGATCCGCATGGCGACCCCGGGCCCGCCGGGGTTCGGCAGGTCGGCGGGGGCCACCCCCAGCGCGTCCCCGACCACCCGCTGGCCGTACGCCACCAGCGCGGCGTTGTGTGCCCGCACCCGGTCGACGCCGAGGCTGCGCAGCGTGAACGGGCCCACCGGCGCGGCCAGCCAGCCGGTGTAGTCCTGCGTCGCCGCCCATTCGACCTGACCGGGGAACCCCGACTCCTGCTCCCACGAGACGACCAGCGGCTCGATGCGCTCCCGCCACGGCGGCGCGACCACCAGCACGGCGCTGCCCCGCGGCGCGTACGCCCACTTGTGCAGGTTGCCCACCCAGAAGTCGGCGCCGATGCCACCGACCGGGGTCGGCAGCATGCCCGGGGCGTGCGCGGCGTCGACCAGGACCGGTATCCCGTGCTCCCGGGCCACCCCGACGACGGCGGCGACCGGGAAGAGCCGGGCGGTGGCCGAAGTGAGCTGGTCCACCACGAGCAGCCGGGTCCGGCCGGGGCGCAGCCCCGCACGGACGATCTCGACGACCTCCTCGTCGGTGGCGGCCAGCGGTACCCGCAGCGCCCGGGTGACCGCCCCCGTACGGCGGCACTCGCGGGCGGTGGAGAGGCCCACCGCGCCGTAGCCGTGGTCGGTCGTCAGTACCTCGTCGCCGGGGTGCAGGCCGAGGGACTGGAGCACCACCGCCACCCCGGTGGTGGCATTCGGCACCAGGGCGGCACCGTCCGGGTCGGCGCCCAGGAAGCCGGCCAGATGACGGCGGGTGTGCGTGATCCGGTCGACCAGCCCCTGGGTGAAGAAGCGCAGCGGGTTGGCCTCCATCTCGTCGCGCAGCCGCTGTTGGGCCCGCTGCACCGGGACCGGGACCGCGCCGAACGACCCGTGGTTGAGGTGGCTGACCGCCGGGTCCAGCGAGAAGAGCAGGCGGGCTGCCGCGATCGGCTCTGGCGGCTGCGGGACGCTCACCCGGTGATCGTAGCGGCCGGTGGATCTCCGGCCGGCGTTCCGCCGGGTGCCCGTGCCGGTCGACCCCGCTCGATCCCGCAGAATTGCGGATCGTGGACACCCACGTGGAACTGCGCTGGCCGACCGCCGCCGACCGACAGCTCCGCGCCGACGTGCACCGGGTGCTGCACGCGGTGGCCGAGCACGGTGGCGCGATCGGGTACGCGGTCCCGCCCGGCCGCGCCGAGACCGACGCCTGGCTGGACGCGGTGCTGAGCCTGGTCGGGGCCGGCGACGCCGCGCTGGTCCTCGCCGTGCTCGACTCCCGGGTGGTGGGCACCGGGCTGTGGCGGCGCGGCCCGAAGCCGATCTTCGCCCACTACGCCGACCTGGAGAAGATCACCGCGCACCCGGCCGCCCGTGGCCGAGGCATCGGCCGGCTGGTCACCGGGGCGCTCATCGACGACGCCCGCAAGGCCGGCATCGAGACCCTCGCGCTGGGCGTACGCGGCAACAACCACGGAGCCATCGAGCTCTACGAGCGGCTCGGGTTCCGCGAATGGGGCCGGCTGCCGAACGTCATCGAGGTGGGCGACGAGCGCTACGACGACGTGCGGATGTGTCTGGACCTGGGCCGGCCGCCGCACGTACTGCTCCGCGGCTCTGCCCCGGACGGCCCGGGTTCGTCGCCGCGCCGGTCCTGAGAGCTGACGCCGGCGACCGCAGCTGCCAGGCGACCACACCGGCCAGCATCGCGGCGTCCCCAGCGGTCGGGCCACCGCCGCGACGGTCGGGCATGGCCGTCCGGCTCCCTCCCACCGGTCAGGCGCGGGGGTGGGCCTGGCGGTAGGCCGCGCGGAGCCGCTCCACCGACACGTGGGTGTAGATCTGCGTGCTCGCGAGGGACGAGTGCCCCAGCAGTTCCTGCACCGCCCGCAGGTCGGCACCGCCCTCCAGCAGGTGGGTCGCCGCCGAGTGCCGCAGCCCGTGCGGGCTGACCGGGGGCAGCCCGGCGGCCTCGGCGTACCCGCTGACGATCCGTCGGGCCATCGTCGGGTTGAGCCGCCCGCCGCGGGCGCCGAGCAGCAGCGCCTCCCGGGAGTGCGGCCCGGCCAGTGCGGGGCGGCCGTGCCGCAGCCACTCGTCGAGCGCCCGCTGCGCCGGCACCCCGTACGGGACCGCGCGCTCCCGGCCGCCCTTGCCGAACACCCGCACGACCCGCCGCGCGTGGTCGACGTCGGCGATGTCGAGGCCGCACGCCTCGCTGATCCGTACGCCCGTGCCGTAGAGCAGCTCCAGCAGCGCCCTGTCCCGCAGCACCACGGCCTCGGCGGTACCGTCCGCCGTGGCCCCGCTCGCGGTGCCGGCCTTGGCGGTGCCGCCTGCCGCATGCGCCGCCGCGTCTCCGTCCGCCGTGTCCGTCTCCGTCGGCCCGGAAGCACTGCCCGGAGCGGTCAGGCGTCCGCCCGACGCCGGGACTCGGGGCCGTGAGCCGGCGACGGTGTCCGGCGTCGACGCGCCCGGGGCGGACCGGCCGGGCGCCTCGACCAGCGCGGCGGCCTGGTCGGCACGGAGAACGGACGGCAGGTCCCGGTGGGCGCGGGGGCTGGCCAGCGCACCCGCCACGTCGGTGGGGAGCAGCCCGGCCCGGTGCGCCCAGGCGCTGAACGTCCGTGCCGAAGCCGAGCGGCGGGCGAGCGACGTCCGTGCGGCGCCCATCGTCCGCTGCTTCGCCAGCCAGCTGCGCAGCACCGTCAGGTCCAGTTCCGCCAGTTCGGCGCAGCCCATCCGGCGCGCGTGGTCCAGCAGCGACACCACGTCGCCGACGTACGCCCGGACCGTGTGCGCGGACCGGTTGCGCACCCCGGCCAGGTGCCCGGCGAATTCGTCCACCGCCTCGCGCATCGCCGACGGGAGCGCCTCGTGCATCGCCCGGGTGCCGGCCAGCTCGCGGCTCACCGCGACGCCCCGCTTCGCCACCGTCGTCGGCACCCCCGGCCAACAGTTCCGCCCCCCGGGGCCGGCCGCCGGCATCGTGGGCGGCGCGGTCGGCAGGGTGTGACCCTCCCGGACGCCGGCGGTGGCGGATCCTCTGGCACAGCGCCAGCCTACGGTCGACGGGACCCGACGACCATGCGCCCGGATCATCCGCCCCGGCCGGGCACCGGGCTGCGGGGCGGGTGTGCGACCGGCCGGGACAGCTCCGGGACGGCTCCGGGGCGGGACGACTCCGGGCAGGACGGCTCCGGGGCGGATGGACCGGGGCGGGACGGCTCCGGGGCGGATGGACCGGGGCGGGACGGCTCCGGGGCGGATGGACCGGGGCGGGACGGCTCAAAGGCAGGGCGGCCGGGCGGGACGGCTCCGAGGCCGGGTGACGGGGGGGCGGGGCGGCTGCGCAGCCGGGCGGTGCCGGCGCGGCACCACGGGGCGAAGCTCTCTCACCTGTGCGGGCGGGGTGATGGATTACCGGGGCCGGTGCGCGCAGACTTGTCGTACCAACGGGTCAGCCAGGTCGCCACGCCACGGGGCGGACGGTGCTCGACGAAGGGGGACCGGGCATGGGGGTCGATGTCGTCCTCTACCGGGTGGTCGAGGCGGGCTCGGGCCGGCGTCGCCTCGTGCCGGCCGAGGTGCTGCCCGATCCCGACGACGTGCTGTTGGATCTCGTCGAGCGGGTCCGTGGCACCGGGCGTACCCCGATGCTGGACCGGGTCGACCCCGTCGGTCAGCTGGTGGTCCCCGCCGACCAGACGCCGCAGCTTCTCGCCGAGCTGGGTCGCCTCGCCGAGGTGGCCCGGACGACGCCCGAGGTGACGCACGTGCGCCGCCTGGATCTGTTGGCGCGGCACTGCCGGCCGGACCGCGACATGGAGATCCGCTTCGAGGGGGACTGACCGGGCTGGCGGCCCGCTCAGCGTCGGGCCTCCTCGCCCGCCCGGCCGCCCTCGTGCGGCGGCTGGTCGTGACCGCGCCGCCCCTGGCCGGCCCGGCCCGCGCCGGCCGGCGGCGCGAGGGCGTATCCGTCCGCGCGGTGGACCACCAGGGCCAGCTCCTCCAGCATCGACAGTTTCCGCAGGGCGGTGCGGACGGCGACACCGGCCCGGGCGGCGAGGACGTCCACCCCCACGGCGCCCCGGCGGGGCAGCGCCTCGACGATCGACCGGGCGTCGTCGTCGAGCTGGTCGACCGGCCGCTGCGGGCCGCGCGGCACCGGCGCCAGCTCGCCGATCCGCCCGACCTCCTCCAGCACCTGGGCGACCCCGGTGACCAGCCGGGCCTTCGGGTAGTCGCGCAGCAACTCGTGCGTGCCCACCGACATCGCCGACGTGACCGGGCCCGGCACCACCATCCCCGGCTTCGTCAGGGCGAGTGCCCGGTGCGTGGTCTGGGTGGCGCCGCTGCGCGCCGCCGCCTCCACCAGCACGGTGCCGAGGGTCCCCGCCGCGATCACCCGGTTGCGGATGAGGAACCGGGGACGCAGCGGGTCGGCCCCCGGTATCCACTCGCTGACCAGCAGCCCGGTGTCGGCGATCCGGTCGAACAGTGCCGCGTTGCCCATCGGGTAGGGACGGTCCACGCCGCAGGCGAGCACGGCCACCGTGATGCCCCCGGCGTTGAGCGCGCCCCGGTGGGCCGCCGCGTCGATGCCGAAGGCACCACCGGAGACGACGGTCCAGTCCCGGTCCGCGAGCCCGTAGCCGAGTTCGGTGGCGACGTGAGTGCCGTACCCGGTGGCGGCCCGGGCACCGACGACCGCGACGGAGCGGTCGAGCGCCTCCGCGAGCGGCCACGAGCCGCGTACCCAGAAGCAGAGCGGCGGCGCGGTCTCGGTGTCCACCCGGCGGTACGCGCCGGGCAGCCGCAGCCCGCGCAACTGGTCGATCCGGTCGGGCCACTCGCCGTCGCCGGGGACCACGACCCGGGCCCCGAGCCGGTCCCCGCGGGCCAGCGCCTCGGCCGCTACCGCCCGGGCGTCCCCGGCGGCGGTGCGCGCCGCCACCGTCGCCCGCAACGTCTCGTCCGGCGCGCCCCCGTCGAGCAGCAGGTCGAGTGTGGCCGCCGGGCCGAGCCGGTCGACCAGTCGGTGCACCGACCGGGTGCCCGGCTCGGCGAGCCAGGTCAACGCCACCCGGGCCAGCGTCTCCTCGTCGGTGCTCACGTGCCGTCCCCCGTTCGCAGTTGAATGGCCTCCCGGACGTCCTCCCGGTCGGGCCGGTCCCGGCCGTCGAGGTCCGCGATCGTCCAGGCCAGGCGGATGATCCGGTCGAAGCCCCGGGCGGAGAGCGACCCCGAGTCCAGTCGCGCCCGCAGCTCGGCGGTGTCGGGCCCGGGCAGTCGCCAGGGCGGTCGACGCAGGCACGGCCCGGGTATCTCCGCGTTGAGCCGGCGGTCGAGGACCACCCAGCGCGCGGCCGCGGCCTCCCGGGCGGCTGCCACCCGCCGGGCGACGGTGGCCGACGACTCGCTGTCCACCGTGGCCTCCATCAGCTCCGCCGCCCGGACGGGTGGCAGCTTCACCTGCACGTCGATCCGGTCCAACAGTGGGCCGGACAGCCGGCTGAGATAGCGCCGGCGGGCCTGCGGCGGGCACTCGCAGTACGCGTCCCCGGCCGGCTTGGCACACGGGCACGGGTTGGCCGCCAGCACGAGTTGCGTACGGGCCGGGTATTCGGCGCCGCCGCGGCTGCGGGCCAGCCGGACCCGGCCGTTCTCCAGCGGCTGGCGCAGCGCCTCCAATGTGCCCCGGCTGAACTCGGGCGCCTCGTCGAGGAAGAGCACCCCGCGGTGGGCGAGCGAGACCGCGCCGGGACGCGCCAGCCCCGAACCGCCGCCGACCAGGGACGGCACCGTCGCCGTGTGGTGCGGCGCCTGGAACGGCGGGCGGCGCAGCAACCGGCCGCCAGGCGGGAGCAGCCCGGCGATCGAGTGCAGGGCGGTGACCTCCAGCGCGGCCTCGTCGTCCAGCTCGGGCAGGATCGACGGGAGGCGCTCGGCGAGCATGGTCTTGCCGGCGCCCGGCGGTCCGAGCAGCGCCAGGTGGTGCCCGCCCGCCGCGGCCACCTCCAGCGCCCGCCGGCCCAGCCCCTGCCCGGCGACCTCGGCCAGGTCGGGCCCGTCGCCGACCGGTGCCGGGCCGCTCGCCTCCGGCTCGATCAGGGGCGTGCCGTCACGGACGAAGCTGACCAGCCGGTGCAGCGTGTCGACCGCCCGGACCCGGACCCCGGGGACGACCGCCGCCTCGGCGGCGTTGCCGGCCGGGACGATCACCCGCTCGACGCCGGCCCGGGCGGCCGCGGCGACCATCGGCAGTACGCCGCGCACCGGCCGGACGGTGCCGTCGAGGCCCAACTCGCCGAGGACCGCCACGCGCTCCAGTGGCAGCAGCGGCAGCTCGCCCGAGCCGCCCAGCAGGGCCACCGCGATCGCCAGGTCGAACGCCGAGCCGAACTTGGGCAGGTCGGCGGGCAGCAGGTTGAGCGTGATCCGGCGGTTGGGCCACCGCTGCCCGGAGTTGACGACCGCCGCGCGGACCCGGTCCCGGGCCTCGTGCAGGGCGGTGTCCGGCAGCCCCGAGATGACGACGGCCGGCAGGCCGGCCGCCAGGTCGGCCTCGACCTCCACCAGGTGCCCGGTGACGCCCACCAGGCCCACGCAGAGCACCTTCGCGTAGCTCACGCCGCCACCCGCCCCAGGCCATCGGTGATCCGTCCGCTGCGCCCGGCCATCTCAGAACGCGCCCTTGAGGTGTTCGACCCGGGCGGCGCCGGCGCCGGTGAGGCGTACCGAGATCACGTCGAAGCGCACCTCGTCGGCGGTGGTGCCGGTGTCGGCCAGCCACCGGGCGGCGAGCCCGCGCAACCGGCGGGCCTTGGCCGGTACGACGGCCTCGGCCGGCGGGCCGAACTCGTCCGAGCCGCGGGTCTTCACCTCGCAGAAGGCGAGCACCGGCCCGTCCCAGGCGATGATGTCGATCTCCCCGGCCGGGCAGCGCCAGTTCCGGGCGACGGGGCGCAGCCCCGCCCCGATCAGGTGCCGGACGGCGCACCGCTCGCCGTATGCGCCGACTGCCTGGTTCCGCTTCGTCATGCCCGGCACCGTGCCCGGCCGGGGTGAGGTTCCGCCGTCCCACGTCGCCGACCTGTGGACAGACGGACGGGTTGTGGACGAGCGGACGATCATGCCCGTTCTGTGCTATGTGGACCGTACTGCGTGTTGATCACGGACGACCCGTCGGCCGACCGGCTGACCGACCTGCCCCGGGACCGGCGACTGGCGTTCCTGGCGGACATGGATCTGCTCGGCGAGGCGGTGGCCCGGGTCTGCGCCCGGCGGGACCCGGGCTTCCAGCGGATCAACTACGAGATCCTCGGTAACCTCGACGCCTTCCTGCACGCACACGTGCGTCCCCGGTACGACTGGGAGCCGGCCGAGCTGCGGCGGGGCCGGTATACCGCTATCCGACCCAGGTGTGGCGCGATTCGGCGTACGCCCTCGGGCCCTCGCACGGAGAGCTGCGCGCGCAGCTCGCCGCAGAGCTGGACCGGCTCGCGGGTCCCCGCCCCTGACCGCCGTCGCCCTGCCCCTGACAGTCGTCCTGCCATAGCCCGCTGTTCGGTCGCGGCGGGTGCCCGAGGGGCGAATGGCGCCCGTGGAGCCCGTCGCATACGGTGCCGGACGTGGACGGACGACGGAGCTTTGCCGAAGATCAGGAGTCGCGCTGGTATCCGGCGGACCGCGACCGTGGCTACGGGGAGCCGGACTGGCGCGGACCGGCCGAGACCCGGCACCGGGACGACGACCTGAGTTCCCCCGAGCAGCGCCGCGCCGCGGAGGACGGCCGCCACGGCGAGGCCGCGACCGGCCGGCGCGGTGAGCCGGGCCGCTTCGGTGCGATGAACGAGCCCACCTCGGGACGCTTCGGCGCCGTCGACACCGACCGGTCCCGCTTCGGTGACCCGGAGGACTCGGGCCGCTTTGCGGTGGCCGACCCGGATTCCAGCCGGTTCGTGGCGGTCGAACCCGATTCTGGTCGGTTCGCGGCGGTCGAACCGGACTCTGGTCGGTTCGCGGCGGTCGAACCGGACTCTGGTCGGTTCGCGGCGGTCGAACCGGACTCTGGTCGGTTCGCGGTGACGGAGCCGGCGTCCGGGCGGTTCGGCGGCGCCGAGAGTGACCTGGGACGGTTCGTCGCGGTGCCGCTGCTCGGGGACGACCGGGCGGAGACCGAGGGATACCGGGCGAGCCGCGCCCGGCGCGCCGAGCCGGACCCGGAGGTCTCCGGTGAGCTGCCGGCCGACCGGCCGGGTCGGCGCGCGGCGCGGGAGGCGCGGGAGTCGCGGGACGCGGTCTCGACGTCGGGCGTCGACGTGCTGGCCGGTGCGGGCCCGGTCGAGCGGGTCGACGAGCCGACCCGCCCGGCCCCGCTGGGCGGCTATCCGATCGTCGAGCCCCATCGGGGGGCCGAGTCCGCGAACCCGCCGGAGTCGCCGGCCGTCGCGCCCCAGCCGGCGGTCGGGACGCCGAACCCGCTGGAGATGCCGACCGGACCGATGCCGCCGATCGGTCCCCGTGGCGACATGCCGCCCGGGGAGGTGCCGGTCTACCCGCCGGTGGTCGGCCCGCACCCGGCCCCGCCTGCGGGCGACGGGGTCTACCGGACCCGCCGCCCCGCGCTGGCCGCGCTCTTCACCCTGCTGGTCGCGGTGTTCGAGGTCCCCGCGCTGCGGGTGCTGCTCAGCGGCGTGACCGGCGACCCGGTCTCGGCCGCCGACGTCGTGGCGGGCACCTTCCTGGTCTGCGGCCTGCCGATCTTCGCGATCGGCCTGTACGGGCTGCGTACCGGCGGGTTGTCGCTTGCGGAGGGGAGCCGGGGCTGGCTGCGCCCGCCGACGGCCTACCTGACCGTGGGTCTGGTGCTGTTCGTCGCCGCCGCCCTCGCGGTCGGCTGACGCCGCCCCGAGCCGGCGATCGCCCGGCGGGCCACCACCCCCCGAGCTGACGCCGTCCCGGCCGTGGACCGTCCGGCGGGCCGCCGCCCCCACGGCCTGACGCCGGCCGAGCTGCGAGCGCCCGGCGAGCGCCGGTGATGAGAATGCGGCGGTGCCGGAAATGGGCGTTCTGACCCCTTCCCGCCACCCGCGGCGGCGGCGGCGGGAAAGGGGCGTACACTGGTCGACTGGCGACCGCCTCGTGCGGTCGACCTCGCGCGCCCTCTCCACGAGTCGTCGTGGGGCGACGGCCTCCCTGGTCCCGATCTTGGTCGGGCCCGTCATGGCCGGCGACCGGGCGCCAGGACGCCCGGCCGCCGGCCGGGCGGGACAACCAGGGACGCAAGGAGTACCCCACCATGGCCGTCGTGACCATGCGCCAGCTGCTGGAGAGCGGTGTCCACTTCGGGCACCAGACCCGGCGCTGGAACCCGAAGATGAAGCGCTTCATCTTCACCGAGCGCAACGGTATCTACATCATCGACCTGCGCCAGACCCTCGACTACATCGAGAAGGCCTACGACTTCGTGCGCGGGACCGTCGCCGAGGGTGGCAGCATCCTCTTCGTCGGCACCAAGAAGCAGGCCCAGGAGGCCATCGCCGAGCAGGCGACCCGGGTCGGCCAGCCGTACGTCAACCACCGCTGGCTCGGCGGCATGCTGACCAACTTCCAGACGGTGTACAAGCGGCTGCAGCGGATGAAGGAGCTGGAGGCCCTGGGTGACCTGAGCGGCACGGCCGCCGGGTACACCAAGAAGGAGACCCTGCAGCTCTCCCGCGAGAAGGACAAGCTGACCCGCACCCTCGGCGGTCTGCGGGACATGCAGAAGCTCCCGGCCGCGATCTGGGTGGTCGACACCAAGAAGGAGCACATCGCCGTCGACGAGGCCCGCAAGCTGGGCATCCCGGTGATCGCGGTGCTCGACACCAACTGCGACCCGGACGAGGTCGACTTCCCGATCCCGGGCAACGACGACGCGATCCGCTCGGCGGAGCTGCTGACCAAGGTCGTGGCCGCCGCCGTCGCCGACGGGCTGATCGCCCGCTCCGGCCGTCGTCGGGGCACCGACGAGAAGCCGGAGCCGGGTGTGGCCTCCGACGAGCCGCTGGCCGAGTGGGAGCGCGAGCTGCTCGAGGAGCCGAAGAAGGCCGACGAGCAGCAGGGGCAGCCGGCCGAGCAGCCGGCGACCGCCGCCGCGGAGTGACCGCGCCGCCGCTTCCCCGCCGTCCGTTTTTTCGGACGGCGGGGAAGCGGCCGGTACGCCGGGCACGTCGCGCCCGGATCCGGGTAACCGGCACCAGGACCAACCCACCCGCAGTCTCAACACCGAAGAGAGAGCCATGTCCAACTTCACCGCCGCGGACGTCAAGAAGCTCCGCGACCTGACCGGCGCCGGCATGATGGACTGCAAGAAGGCGCTGACCGAGGCCGAGGGCGATTTCGACAAGGCCGTCGAGATCCTGCGCGTCAAGGGCGCCAAGGATGTCGGCAAGCGGGCCGGCCGTACGGCCGCCAACGGTCTGATCGCCCACTCCGGCCAGGCGCTGCTCGAGCTCAACTGCGAGACCGACTTCGTCGCCAAGACCGACGCCTTCATCGAGCTGGCCCAGCGGCTGGTCGAGCACGGCGAGCGCAGCGGCGTCGGCACTGCCGAGGAGCTGCTCGCCACCGAGCTGGACGGCAAGACCGTCGCCGACCTGGTCCAGGAGCAGTCCGCCAAGATCGGCGAAAAGCTGGTCCTCAACCGGTTCGCGAAGCTCGACGGTACCACCGCCGTCTACCTGCACCGCAAGAGCCAGGACCTGCCCCCGGCGGTCGGCGTGCTCGTGCAGTACGCGGGCAAGACCGACGAGGCCGGCGACGCCGACGCGCGTGCCGTCGCCATGCAGATCGCCGCGATGCGGCCGAAGTACCTCACCCGTGACGAGGTGCCGGCCGACGTCGTCGAGTCCGAGCGGCGCATCGCCGAGCAGACCGCCCGCGAGGAGAACAAGCCCGAGGCGGCCCTGCCGAAGATCGTCGAGGGTCGGGTGAACGCCTTCTTCAAGGACTACGTCCTGGTCGAGCAGGCGTCGGTCGCCGACAACAAGAAGACGGTGAAGCAGATGCTGGCCGAGGCCGGCATCGAGGTCACCCGTTTCGTGCGGTTCGAGGTCGGCCAGGCCTGAGCCGCCCCGGGGCGCGTCGTGCGTCCGCGGGAAGGGTAAACGTCGACGAGGAGGCCGCCGGTGTACGTGACAGGCACCGCGGCCTCCTTGTCACATAGGGTCGGCTACGGCAGTTTTGCGGTACGCGGCGTACGGGATGTGCGCATGGGGAAGGGCGGGGCGGATGACGCAGGTTGTGAGTAACCGGAGTCTGGCGGCGGACGATCCGACGGCGCCGCCCCCCGGCCGGGCCCGACGGGTGGTGCTGAAGCTCTCCGGCGAGGTGTTCGGCGGGGGCGCGGTCGGCGTGGATCCGGACGTGGTGCAGGCCGTCGCCCGGCAGATCGCCACCGTGGTGCGCCGCGGTGTGCAGGTCTCGGTGGTGGTCGGCGGCGGCAACTTCTTCCGGGGCGCCGAACTGCAGAAGCGCGGCATGGACCGGGCCCGGGCCGACTACATGGGCATGCTCGGCACCGTGATGAACTGCCTCGCGCTGCAGGACTTCCTGGAGAAGGAGGGCGTCGAGACGCGCGTGCAGAGCGCGATCACGATGGCCCAGGTCGCCGAGCCCTACATCCCGCTGCGCGCCATCCGGCACCTGGAGAAGGGGCGCGTGGTGATCTTCGGCGCGGGGGCCGGCATGCCGTACTTCTCCACCGACACGGTGGCCGCCCAGCGCGCCCTGGAGATCCGCGCCGACGTGGTGCTGATGAGCAAGAACGGCGTGGACGGCGTCTACACCGCCGACCCGCGGGTCGACCCGACCGCCAGCAAGTTCGACTCGATCACCTTCTCCGAGGTGCTGCGCCGCAACCTGCGGGTCGCGGACGCCGCCGCGTTCAGCCTGTGCATGGAGAACGGCCTGCCGATGCTGGTCTTCGGCGCGCAGGGCGACGACACCATCATCCGGGCCGTGGGTGGCGAAAAGATCGGCACTCTGATCACCGCCTGAGCGGGTCTCGCGACCGCGCTCAGCGGTTCCTCCGACACGACAAGCCACAACGAGCACAGAAGGAGGCGAGGAGACCGGTGATCGACGACACCCTCCTCGAGGCCGAGGAGAAGATGGAGCGTGCCATCGAGCACGCCAAGGAGGAGTTCGGCGCGATCCGCACCGGTCGCGCCAACGCCGCCATGTTCTCCAAGATCATCATTGACTACTACGGCAGCCCCACCCCGCTGCCCCAGATGGCGTCCATCGGCGTGCCCGAGCCGCGCATGGTGATCATCAAGCCGTACGACAACTCGCAGATCAACGCCATGGAGAAGGCGATCCGCGACTCCGACCTCGGCGCGAACCCGAACAACGAGGGCAACCAGCTCCGCATCCTGCTCCCGCAGATGACCGAGGAGCGCCGCCGCGACATGATCAAGGTTGCCCGGCACAAGGGCGAGGAGGCCAAGGTGGCCATCCGCAACATCCGCCGCAAGGGCAAGGAGGAGCTCGACCGGCTCGTCAAGGACGGCGAGGTCGGCGAGGACGACGGCCGGCGCGCGGAGAAGGAGCTCGACGACCTGACCCAGCGCTACGTCGCCGCCGTCGACGAGCTGGTGAAGCACAAGGAGAACGAGCTCCTCGAGGTCTGAGACCGTACGCCGGTCACCACCGGCGACGACGACACGTGGCACCGGCGCCGCCGCCCGCACCCGGGTGGCGGGGTCCGGTGCCACCGTCGTTGGGCCCGCCAGCCCGGGGGACGGGCGCGGGACACGGTCCGGCGTGGGGACACGACGGGTGCAGTAGGCTCGGCACGATTCCCGGCCACCCTGCGGTGAACGGTGGGGATCGGCCGGCCGTCGGGCGGGTCAACCGGACGGAACAGTCGCGCGGGTAGGGGAATGGTTGTGGTTGTGCGTCATGCGGTGGATCTCGTGCCGGGCCCGTTCGGTGCGTGATGTCCCACCTCGATCCCTACGGCAGCGCCGAGCCCCGCGGCTGGGACCGCCCCGACCGCCCCGCCCCCGCCCTGCCCTGGCCGGAGCCCGAGACGGAGCCCGGCCAGTGGCACCGCGGCGTCGCCCCTGACATGTACGCCGAGCCGCACACCCGCCCCCGTTCGCAGGTCGACGCCCACTCGGAGCCGGGGAGCGCGGACGGTGCCCCGTACGACCGTCCGGCCGGGACGAACGGTCACCACCCGGACGACTCCGAGTATCCGACGACCCAACTGGAACCGGTGCGGGACGCCGAGCCGGAGCCAGAGCCGGAGCCCGCGCGGGCCCCGGGCCGGCGGCAGCGCGGCCGACGTCGGGCCAGCGCCGACCGGCCCCCGACCCAGCGGCCCGCATCGAGTCGGGCCGGGCGCAACCTGCCGGCCGCCATCGCGGTCGGCGTGGCCCTCGGCGCCCTGATCGTGGTCCCGCTGTTCTTCTACCCGCCCGCCTTCTTGATGGTGGTGGCCGGCGCGGTCGCGGTCGGCAGCTGGGAGATGGCCCGGGCGGTGGGCCGCAGCGGCGCCCACCCGCCGCTGGTGCCCCTGATCGCCGGCGGGGTGCTCACCGTCGGGCTGGCCTGGTTCGCCGGTCCCGACGCGCTCAGCCTCGGCCTGCTGGTCACCGTGCTCGGGACGATGGTCTGGCGGCTCGGCGACGGGCCGCGCGGCTTCCAGCGCGACCTGACCGCCGCCACCCTGATCGCCGTGTACGTGCCGTTCCTCGGCGGGTTCGCCGCGCTGCTGGCGGCGGCGCCGGACGACGGCCACCTGCGGGTGCTGGTGACGCTGGTCGCGGTGGTGCTCTCCGACACCGGCGGGTACGCCGCCGGCGTCAGCTTCGGCAAGCATCCGATGGCTCCCTCGGTGAGCCCGAAGAAGTCCTGGGAGGGCTTCGCCGGCTCGGTCACCGCCGCGGCGCTGGGCAGCGCCCTGCTGCTCTGGCTGCTCCTCGACGTGGCCCCGTGGTGGGGCGCGCTCTTCGGGCTGGCGGTCTCCGGTGCGGCCGTCCTCGGCGACCTCGCCGAGTCCATGATCAAGCGGGACCTCGGGGTCAAGGACATGAGCAACCTGCTACCCGGGCACGGCGGCCTGATGGACCGGCTCGACTCGATCCTCTTCGCGCTGCCGACCGCGTACCTGCTGCTGGCGGTCTTCGTCCCGGTGCTGGAGTGAGGCGTGAATCACCGGCCGTCGCGGGCCCCGGCCAGGCGGTGGGGGTCGATTCGGCACCTCCGGACAGGTGCGTCGGCCGTCCGGCGTGACAGACTGGACCCGTCATGACGAGCCTGCCCCTGATCCCCGCAGACCCCGACGCCCCCGGGCGCCGGCCCGCGATGCCTCCCCGTCACCTCGCCGATCTCGACCTCGCCGGCCGCCGCGCGCTGGTCGCCGAGCTGGGGGAGCCGGCGTTCCGGGCCAAGCAGGTCTCCACCCACTACTTCGGTCGCCTGGTGCGCGATCCGGCGCAGATGACCGACCTTCCGGCCGCCGCCCGGGACAGGCTCGCCGACCAGCTCCTGCCGCGCCTGCTCACCCCGGTCCGCGAGCTGGCCTGCGACGACGGCGCGACCCGCAAGGCGCTCTGGCGGCTGCACGACGGCTCGCTGGTGGAGAGCGTGCTGATGGGCTACCCGGACCGGGTCACCGTCTGCATCTCCAGCCAGGCCGGCTGCGGCATGGCCTGCCCGTTCTGCGCCACCGGCCAGGCCGGGCTGACCCGCAACCTGTCCACCGCCGAGATCGTCGACCAGGCGGTCTACCTGGCCGGCGTGGCCGCCTCCGGCGCGGTGGCGGGCTCGCCGCCCCGCCTGTCGCACGTCGTCTTCATGGGCATGGGTGAGCCGCTGGCCAACTACTCCCGGGTGATCGCGGCGATCCGCCGGCTCGTCGCCCCGGCGCCGGAGGGGCTGGGGCTGTCGCAGCGCCACATCACCGTCTCCACGGTCGGCCTCGTGCCGGCCATCCGCCGACTGGCCAGCGAAGACCTCTCGGTGACCCTTGCGTTGTCGCTGCACGCCCCCGATGATGAGCTGCGCGACGAACTCGTGCCGGTCAACCAGCGCTGGAAGGTGTCCGAGGTGCTGGACGCAGCGTGGGACTACGCGGCGACGACGGGGCGCCGCGTGTCGATCGAGTACGCGATGATCAAGGACGTGAACGACCATCCGTGGAGAGCCGATCTGCTCGGGCGGCTGCTGGCCGGGAAGCTGGCCCACGTGAACCTCATCCCGCTCAATCCGACTCCGGGCAGCCGGTGGGATGCCAGCCCGAAGCCGGTCGAGCGGGAGTTCGTCCGGCGGTTGCGTGAGGCCGGGGTGTCGACGACGGTGCGGGACACCCGTGGTCGCGAGATCGACGGAGCGTGTGGGCAGCTCGCCGCCGCCGTCGACAACAGGGACACCGACGGGACCGGGGAGACTGCGTGACCGGGCGTAGCGAACGAGACCAGGAGACATAGTGGCGAGTCAGGGTCAGCGTTTCCGGCGCAAGGCGCTCCGCCGGGGATACAAGGTCGACGAGGTCGACGCCTTCCTGGACCGGGTCGAGGCGACGCTCGACGGTCAGCCGGTCGGTGCCCCCGTGGCCTCCCAGGAGGTCCACGACGTCGTCTTCCGGGTCCGCTTCAACGGCTACGACGAGTGGCAGGTCGACCTGCACCTGGATCGGGTCGAGCGGCAGCTGGCCGAGTTGGAGGAGCGCGGCGGCGTCGGTGGCCGCGGCGGTGACCCCCGGGCCGCCGACCGGCTCGGCCCGCCGGACCGGATGGGCCCGCCGGACCGGCTCGGCCCGCCGGACCGCATGGGCCCGCCCGATCGCATGGGCCCACCGGACCGGCTCGGCCCGCCGGACCACATGGGCCCGCCGGACCGGCTCGGCCCGCCGGATCGCATGGGCCCGCCGGACCGGCTCGGCCCGCCGGATCGCATGGGCCCGCCGGACCGGCTCGGCCCGCCGGATCGAATGGGCCCGCCGGACCAGATGGGCCCGCCGATGCGCGACGACCGCGGCATGCCTCCCGGTCCGCAGTCGATGCCGCCCCGGCCGATGCCCACCCAGGCCGGCCCGTCCGCCGACCGCTACGGCCGCTACGACGAGCCGACCGGCGCCTTCGCCGGGGGCTACGACGGCCCCCGGGGTGGCTACGAGCCGCCCCGCGGCCCGGGCGGCCCCGGCCCGATGGGTCCGGGCGCGCCGACGGGTCACGGCGGCCCGCCTCCGCGCGGCCTGCCTGCCGGCCCAGGCGGCTACGGCGACGGCCCCGGCGGCTACGGCGACGGTCCGGGTGGCTACGGCGACGGTCCGGGTGGCTACGGCCCCGGTGGCTACGGCGACGGTCCGGGCGGCTACGGCGACGGTCCGGGCGGCTACGGCGACGAGTCGCGCTTCGACGGCTTCGAGGCCGGCCGGCGCGGGCGCACCGACATGACCGCCGAGATCCGGATGCCCGAGCGAGAGCTGCGCGACCTGCGGGGCCGGGGCCCGGCCGGGCCGCCCCCGCAGCAGGGCTTCGGTGGCCCGCCGCCGGTGGCCGGCCCGCCGGTCGGTGGCCCCCCGCCGGTCGGTGGCCCCCCGTCGGTCGGTGGCCCGCCGGTCGGTGGCCCCCCGCCGATGGCCGGCCCGCCCGGCAGCGACCTCTACCGCGTCGACCAGATCCGCCGCAGCTTCCAGGTGCGCCGGTTCGGCAGCGGGTACGACCCGGACCAGGTCGACCGGTTCTTCGATACCCTGCTCGGCGGCATGCAGGGGCGCAACCCTATGCCGGTGAACCCGAAGGAACTGGACACGCTGCGCTTCGGGCTGGTGCCCGGCGGCTACTTCGAGGCGGAGGTCGACGCCGCGCTCAAGGACGTGCAGGACATCCTGTTCCGCCGCTGACCCGCGTACGACGAGGGCCCGCTCCCCGGTCGGGGGCGGGCCCTCGTGCGTGTCACCTCCGGCGCGCGGACCGGTTCGACGCCGGCTGACGCGGGTGCGGTCAGGACCGCAGGCCGTTGCGTCGCAGCACGGTGTCGCCGATGACGATGGCCAGCAGCAGCACGGCCAGGCCGATCAGCCAGATGTCCTCGACCCTGCCCTCGTGGTTGCCGCAGAGCATCGCCAGCAGGGCCAGCGCGGTGAGCACCGCGCCGATCCGCCCGGACTTGCGGTGCCCGGGCTTGTGCTGGTCTGGCGACGTTACCGGCTCGCTTCCTGCCACTGTCGGTCCTTCCCTCGCGATCGGATCTCCGGTTAGTCTGGCACGCCCCGTGCCAGGCTCGGCGCTGGGTCCGGCCGGATGGGGCAGACCGCACGATCCGCGTCGACGGCCGGGCGCCGGCCCGAACTGCCCTCGCCTGCGGCCGGGTGGGTCCAAGGTCCCGGCGGTGTCGGGCGTAACGGCACTACCGGCGTCGCGGGTCGCTCGCCAGACTGCCTCCGGTAGCGTTTCGGACGTACACCTTTGTTTGTCTTCGAGGGGGAACTGCGGTGCGAGTGACCGGTACGGGACACGCCAGCATGCGGATCGACACGGCCGCGGGCAGCATCCTGTGCGACCCGTGGGTCAACCCGGCCTATTTCGCGTCGTGGTTCCCGTTCCCGGACAATTCCCTGCTCGACTGGGAGACCCTCGGTGACGTCGACTACCTCTACGTCTCCCACCTGCACCGGGACCATTTCGACGCCGCGCACCTGAGGGACTTCGTGTCGAAGTCGGCCACCGTGCTGCTGCCCGCGTTCCCCACCTCGGAGATGGAGGACGAGCTGCGGGAGCTGGGCTTCACGAAGTTCCTGAAGGCGCCGAACGAGCAGGTCGTGGAGCTGGACGGCGGCCTGAAGATCATGATCCAGGCGCTGACCAGCCCGACCGACGGCCCGATCGGCGACTCGTCGCTGTGGGTGGAGTACGACGGGGTCCGGCTGCTCAACCAGAACGACGCCCGCCCCACCGACCTGAGCGTCTTCGCCGAGCTGGGCCACGTGCACGCGCACATGCTCCAGTTCTCCGGCGCGATCTGGTACCCGATGGTCTACGAGCTGCCGCAGGCGGCGAAGACCGCGTTCGGCAAGCAGAAGCGGGACCGGCAGTTCGACCGCACCTGGCGCTACATCGACGACCTGAAGGCCGACCACGTCTTCCCGATCGCCGGCCCGCCCTGCTTCCTCGACGACGAGCTGTGGCAGTTCAACGACATCCACGGCGACGAGGGCAATATCTTCCCCGACCAGTCCGTCTTCCTCAGCGAGTACGCGAAGGTCGGCGGCACCAACGGCATCGTGCTGCTGCCCGGCAGCGTCACCGAGGTCACCACCTCCGGCGCCGAGACCACCCATCCGGTTCCCGTGGAGGAGTTCTTCGCGAACAAGGTCGCGCACCTGGAGGAGATGCGGGAGCGTAAGCGGCCGGTCATCGAGGCGGAGAAGGCGTCCTGGCGGCACCCCGAGGTGGACGTGCTCGGCGAGATGAAGCGCCGGATCGAGCCGCTGCTGGACGAGTCGATCTACCTGGCCAAGGGGGTCGGCGGGCCGGTCCGCTTCGACCTGGTCGACACCGACAGCTCAGGCGGGGAGACGATTGAGTCGATCGTGGTGGACTTCCCGGGCAAGGAGGTCCGGCCGTACGCGGACGAGAAGGTCCGCTACCGGTTCCGCACCGAGCGGGCACTGGTCGAGCACCTGCTGCACATCGGCGAGGTGGACTGGGTCAACTCCCTCTTCCTCTCCTGCCGCTTCTCCGCCGCCCGGATCGGCCAGTACAACGAGTTCGTCTACGCGTTCTTCAAGTGCCTCTCGGAGGAGCGGCTCCAGTACGCCGAGGGCTGGTACGACGAGCACGAGCGGACCAGCGACGCCGAGGACATCACCCTCGGCGACTGGGTGGTGCAGCGGCGCTGCCCCCACCTGAAGGCGGACCTGACCCGGTTCGGCATCATCGACGGGGACCAGCTCACCTGCCAGCTGCACGGCTGGCGGTTCGACCTGGCCAGCGGCCGGTGCCTGACCAGCGTCGGGCACAAGATCCGCGCTCACCGCGTCGACGAGCAGACCCCCGCCCCGGCGGGCGAGGCGGTCAGCTAACGGCCGTTTCTCCGCGCCCGCCGCCCCCGCCGGGTGACCATCAGGTCGGAAAGGGGGCGGCGTGGCCGAGGGCGCGGGGAAGAGCGGGTACCGGTACCGGCGCGACCGGGAGATGGCCCGGGACGCCTCCCGGGTGGAGACGTTCAGTGACGGCGTCTTCGCGGTCGTGCTGACGGTGATGGCCGTCGAACTGCTCCAGAACGGCCCGGCGAGGGCCGGCGGGAAAGAACTTCCCGACGCCCTCGCCCACGCCTGGCCGTCCTACCTGGCGTACGTGATCACCTTCGGGATCGCCGGCCAGATCTGGCTCGGCCACCACAACATGTGGCGGTACGTGGTCCGGGTCGACCAGCTGCTGCTGGTGTTCAACCTGCTCGTGCTGCTCTTCGTGGCCGCGATCCCGTTCACCGCCGACCTGCTGTCGGACAACCTGCGCGGCAGTCCGACCGAGCAGCGGCTGACCGCCGCCCTCTACTTCGGCACCGTGCTCGGCGAGTCGATCTTCTTCAACCTGAGCTGGTGGTGGGCGCGACGGCGGAGGCTGCTCCACCCCGACCTGGATCCCCGGCTGGCCCGGGCGGTCGCGCGGCGACTGCAGCTGCGCCCACTGCTCTATCTGATCGCCTTCGCCTTCGTCTTCGTCGACCCGATCCTCAGCCTCGTTCTCTACCTGCTGCTCCTCGGTCTCTCCCTCGTCCGCCGCCCCGGCGACCTGCCCCCCGCCGAGGACGGCGGCGAGGTCAGCGGCCGAGGTCGGTGAGGATGCGGCGGGCGGCGTTGTGGCCGGCGGCGCCGATGACACTGCCGGCGGGGTGGCAGCCGGCGCTGCCGGCGTAGACGCCGTCGACGCCGGTGGCGTACGGCATCCGGTCGGTGAACGAGACGGTGTTGTCGACGTGGTGGATGTGCCCGCCGGTGATGCCGAAGTGCGCCTCGATGCCGGGCGGGGGCAGCGGCACCGCGTCCGCGATCAGGTCGGCCGTGCCGGGGGCGTACCGCTCGCAGATCCCGACCAGCCGCTCCACGTACCCGGGCAGCGCCTCGTCCCAGGTCGTGCCGGCCGGCTCGTAGGGCACCGACTGGACGAAGAGCGCCGAGGAGTGGTGCCCCCGCCCGTCCGACAGCGACGGGTCGACGGTGGTGTGCAGGTACCACTCGATCGTCGGTTCCTCGGGCAGCCGGCCCGCCTGGACGTCCGCCCACATCCCGCGCAGCGCCGCCATCGGCGACTCGCCGCCCCCGCCGATCAGCGACGTCGAGCCGGGCAGCAGGTGGATGGTCGACCCGAACGGGCTCGGCGCGTCCGCCGGCAGGCAGGAGAAGCGGGGCAGGCCGGTCAGCGCCAGGTTGAGCTTGAGGGTGGTGCCGGGGCGGCGGACCGCCGCCATCCGGTCGGCCAGCGGCGCCGGGAGCGCGCCGTCGGGCAGCAGGTCCATCAGCCGGTACGGGTCACACGCCCCGAGCACCACCCGGGCGCCCACCTCCCGCCCGTCGGCCAGGACCACGCCGCTGGCCGCTCCACCGGCCAGGGTGATCGCGCTGACCGGCGTGCCGGTCAGGATCGTCGCGCCGGCGGCCCGGGCGGCGTGGGCGAAGGTGCGGGACACCGTGCCCATGCCGCCCTCGGCGATCATCCACGTGCCGTCGGAGCCGGGCAGGCGGCACATGTTGTGCACGAGGAAGTTGTGCCCGGTGCCGGGGTCGTCGGGGCCAGCGTTCAGCCCGGACAGGCCGTCGGTGACCGCGTACATGCTGATCAGCAGCTCGGAGCGGAAGTCGAAGCGGGCGAGGTGGTCGGCGACCGAGCCGCGGACCAGGTCGACGAAGACCTGCCGCAGCGCCGGGCGGACGTACCGCTCGGCGGTCTCCTCGACCGGCAGCGGGTCGGCCAGCCAGACCGGCGCGAGGTCGGCGCGCAGCGCGGCCAGCTCGGCCTGGAGGGCGTCGTCGGCGGCCATGTCGGTGGGGGAGAAGAACTCCGCGAGCTGAGCCCGGGTGGCCGCGGTGTCGCTGCCGAACAGCAGGTACGGGGATCCCTTCGGGCCCGGGGTGGGCAGGAAGTAGTGCGGGTCGCGGCGTAGCACCGGGATGCGCACGCCCAGCGTGGCGAGCAGCTCCGGCGGCATCAGCCCGAGCAGGTAGGAGCCGGTGGAGTGGCGGAGCCCGGGCACCTTCGGGAACGGGTTCTCCGTCCGGGTGGCCCCGCCGATCACGTCGGCGGCCTCCAGGACCAGCACGTCGAGCCCGGCGCGGGCGAGCAGGATCGCGGACACCAGACCGTTGTGCCCGGACCCGACGATCACCACGTCGGCCCGGGTCGGCAGCTCGTCGCTCATGCCGGGGGAGCCTAGTGCCCGCCGGCCCCGCCGGTCAGCCCTTCGTCGAGGGCTGGGCGGATGCCTCGCCGGGCCGCCCGCCGCGCAGTTGGGCGAGGAAGGTGGTCAGCTCCAGCTCGAACAGCGCCTCGGCCTCGGTGACCGCCCAGGCGAGCTGGCCGAAGACCTCCATGGCGACCAGCCCGTAGAGCCGGGTCCAGCCGGAGAGGAAGGCGTACGCGACCTCGATCGGCACCTCGCCGTGGCTGAGCCGCAGCGGCTCCAGCCGCCCGCCCAGGCGCTGCCGGAGCAGCTCGGCGGGCGGGGTGGGGAAGGGGGACTGGTGCCAGAGGTCGATGATCGGCTGCACGAAGACCGCGCCGAACTGGGCGCCCGGATGGTCGGGGTCGGCGCAGTCGTCGACGAAGGCGGCCAGCCCGGGGACCGGGGCGCCGAACATCAGCCCGAACTCGGCGGGGTGGGCCACCGACCAGGAACGGAACGCGCGGCCCATGGCCAGCAACTGGTCGACGGGCTCGGCCCCGGCGTCGTCCCGGGCCGCCTCCAGTCGCAGCCGCAGCTCGTCGTAGAGGTCGCCGGCGAGGGCCGCGACCAGCGCCTCCAGGCTGGGGAAGTAGCGGTAGATGGCCGGTGCCGTCATGCCCATGTCCCGGGCGATGGCCCGCAACGAGACCGCCTCCACCCCGCCGGTCACCAACAGCCGCCGTGCCCCGTCCTTGATCTCGGCGACGGTCGCGGTGCGCAGGCGTTCGCGTCGGGACGGTGTGGGCATGCGGCTAACCCCCTTGACTAAAGCGAACCCCCGTTGCCATAGTTAACGGCGTTCACTTCAATGAGCGATGGTTACAGCTTAGCCGTCGACGGAGGGGGAGGCGAATGTTCGCCTGGTGGGGAAAAGCGGTGGTACGGCTGCGTTGGGCGGTGCTGGCCGCCGCCCTGGTGGTGGTCGTGCTCGGCTCGACCTGGGGGGCCGGGGTCTTCGGGCAGTTGACCGGGGGCGGATACGACGACCCGGCGAGCGAGTCCAGCCGCGCCGCCGAACGGATCACCGCCGAGCTGGGGCCGCAGGGCGCCGACCTGGTCGTGCTCTGGACCAGCGACGGGGCGACCGTCGACCAGCCGGCCTTCCGCGACGCGGTCACGGCCACCGTCACCGGCCTGCGCCAGCGCTCCGAGGTCACCAGCGTCACCACCTGGTACGACACCCAGGCCCCCGCGCTGCTGTCGACCGACCGGCGGGCCACCTACGCGCTGGTGCAGCTCCGGGCCGCCGACGAGGACGCCAAGACCGCCGCGTACGACGACCTGCGGCCGGCCCTGGCGACGCCCGGCGTACGCACCGAGGTCGGCGGCACGGTGGCGTTCCTGCACGAGGCGAACCGCCAGACCACCGAGGACATCACCCGGGCGGAGATCCTCTCCATGCCGGTGCTGCTGGTGCTGCTCGTGCTGATCTTCGGCGGACTGGTGGCCGCGTCCACCCCGCTGCTGATCGGCGGGCTGGCCATCCTCGGCGCGTTCGTCGCCGTCCGGCTGGTCAACCTGGTCACCGACGTGTCGATCTTCGCCATCAACGTCATCACCCTGATCGGCCTGGGCATGGCGGTCGACTACGCCCTCTTCGTGGTCAGCCGGTTCCGCGAGGAGCTGGCCGCTGGCCACGACACGCCCGCCGCGATCCGCCGCACCATGGCCACCGCCGGTCGTACGGTGCTGGTCTCCGGCCTCACCGTCGCGCTCGCGATGGCCAGCCTGCTGATCTTCCCGCAGGCGTTCCTGCGCTCGATGGGGCTCGGCGGGATGGCCGCCGTGCTGGTCGCCATGCTGGCGGCGCTGACCGTGCTGCCGGCCCTGCTCGCGGTGCTCGGCCACCGGATCAACGCGCTGCGCGTACCGCTGCCGTGGCGGCGGGGGGCGCGGGCCGGGCGGCCGGCGGCGGGGGAGACGGGCGGCGCCTGGGCCCGGATCGCGCGCAGCGTGATGCGCCGCCCGGTGCGCTACCTGGTCGGCGTGACCCTGCTGCTCCTGGTGCTCGCCGCGCCGTTCCTGCGGATCACCTTCGGCGGCTTCGACGAGCGCGTGCTGCCGGCGGGCGCCGCGCCCCGGGTCGTCTCCGAGCGGATCGCCGCGGAGTTCCCCGGCGGCACGGTCGCGCCGATCGACGTGCTGGTGTCCGGGGCGTCCCCGGCGCAGGCACAGCCCTTCGCCGACCGGGTGGCCGCCGTGCCCGGCGTGACCGGCGTGCAGGTGGCGGCCAGCCGGGGCACGTCGACGCTGCTGACGGTGACCTACCCCGGCGAGCCGACCGGCGACGTCGCCCAGGACGTGGTCCGGGCGCTGCGCGACCTGCCCGCCCCGGCCGGCGCGGAGGTGCTCGTCGGCGGCCGGCCCGGCGCCGACCGGGACCTGCTGGACAGCCTGGGCGACCGGCTGCCCTGGATGGCCCTGCTGATGGCCGCCGCGACCCTGGTGCTGCTCTTCTTCGCCTTCGGCTCGGTGGTGCTGCCGATCAAGGCGGTGCTGATGAACCTGGTGTCGATCGGCGCCTCGTTCGGCGTGGTGGTCTGGATCTTCCAGGACGGTCACCTCGCCGACCTGCTCGGCTTCACCCCGACCGGGTTCATCGAGCCCAGCAACCCGATCCTCATGCTCGCCGTGCTCTTCGGGCTGGCGACGGACTACGAGGTGTTCCTGCTCTCCCGGGTGCGCGAGGAGTGGGACCGCAGCGGGGACAACGCCGCCTCGGTGGCCGCCGGGCTCCAGCACACCGGCCGGATCATCACCGCCGCCGCGCTGCTGCTGATCGTCGTGGTCGCCGGCTTCGCCACCGGCGGGATGGCGTACATCAAGCTCATCGGGATCGGCATGATCGTGGCGATCGTGGTGGACGCGACACTGGTCCGGGCCCTGCTGGTGCCGGCCGCCATGCGGCTGCTGGGCCGCTGGAACTGGTGGGCCCCCGGCCCGCTCGGCCGGGTCTACCGCCGCTACGGCATCCGCGAGTCGGCCGACCCGGAGCCGGCGCCCCGGGAGCCCGCCCTCACCCGCTGACCGGCCCCGCCGGTAGCGGTCGACCAGGAGGTCCGCGTCCGACGCGGACCTCCTGGTCGCTCTTCCGGCGGGCGGCCTCCTCATCGCTTCCGGCAGCTCGGGCGAACGCATCCTGGTCGCTCATCCCGCGGGCCGGGCGCGGGTCGCCCGCCAGCGGGAGAGGGCGAGCGTGGCGGAGTAGCCCGCGAGCACGATCACGTGGAAGAGGTAGAGCCAGAGCAGGACGGCCACCCCCGCCCCGATCTCGTCGAAACCGCCGAATGGCACGCCCAGGTCGATCGGGAGCGAGGCGAAGAGCACGAAGCCGTGCAGGAACCCGGACAGGTTCGCCGCGGTGAACGAGCCGACGCCCAGCGCGGGGAGCCAGTCCGGCGACGCCGGGCCGACCACCCGGAACACCCACAGCAGCACCGGGGTGAGCACCAGCCAGACCGCCAGGAACGACAGCACCACGCCCAGCGCGCCGGCCAACCCGCCCTGGCGGACCAGCCGGGTCGTCGTCGGCAGCGCGACCAGGATCGACAGCAGCAGGACCGGGGCCGGGGCGAGCAGGGGGAGCAGCAGCAGCCGGCCGCGCCAGCCCACCAGGGACTCGTCGCCGCGCCCGCCGGCCACGGAGACGAAGGCCCGGCGCAGCCCCTCGCCGTACAGGGACGCCGGCAGCAGCGACGCCAACGCCAGCACCGGGGTCAACCCCACCCCGGCCTCGACCAGCGCGGCCACCGCGTGGGCCGCGCCGATCGCGTCCGGCAGCGCCGCCACCGCGTGCGACGTGAGCCGGCGTACCCGGCCACCCCCCGCCACCAGCGAGGTCAGCCAGATCGCCAGCAGCGCCACCGGCAGCACGGCGATCGCGCCGTAGAAGGTGATGGCGGCGGCGTGCAGCGACAGGTCCCGGCCGCGCAGCGGGCGGAACGCGGCCCGGGTGATCCGCCTCGCCCGCTGCCATCCGCCACCCATCGCGGCTTCATTCCCCACCGCGTCCAGAGTCATTCATTAAGATCACCCGCCATGACCGTGCTCACCACCGAGCGGCTGGTCGTGCGGGAGTGGACCGCCGACCCGGCCGACCTGGCCCGGATCTTCGACCTCTACTCCCGGGCGGAGGTGACCCGGTGGCTGAACGCGCCCGGTCTGCCTCTGACCGACCCGGCGCAGGCGGCCGACCGGCTCGCGCTGTGGCGGAAGCGGCACGCGGGGCACGGCGGCCGGTACGGCACCTGGGCGATCGAGGTCCGCGACACCGGCGTGGTGGCCGGCACCGTGCTGCTCAAGCCGTTGCCTGGGCGGGACGAGAACGTGCCGACCGACGACATCGAGGTGGGCTGGCACCTGCACCCCGACTCCCAGGGCCGCGGCTACGCGACCGAGGCGGCCCGGGCCGTGGTGGCGCGGGAACTCGCCGCCGGCACCCGGGAGGTCTACGCGGTCGTGGCGCCCGGCAACGAGGCGTCGATGGCGGTGGCCCGCCGCCTCGGCATGACCCACGTCGGCCGCCGCACCGACTGGTACGGCGGCGAGGAGGTGGAGACCTTCGTGCGCCACGCCGACGCCTGACGGCCCGCCGTATCCTCTCTCGGCGTGATGATCACTTTCGAGACGCAGCCGGACCGCCGCCGCCTCACCGCCGGCCTGCGCCGGGCGTACCGCCGGACGCTGCTGCCGTGGCGGCTCCTGCCGTTCGTGGCCCTGCTGCCGGCGCTGGTCGGGCTGCTCTTCGGGGACCTGCGCATGGCGGGCGGCTGGGCGCTGGTCGCGGCCGTCCTGGCGCTGGTCGGGCCGCTGCCGCTGCGGTCCCTGGTCCGCGCCGCCTGGAAGATGTACGGCACCCCGATCACCTGGACCTTCACCGACGAGGGCGTCCGCGGCGTCAACGCCCTCAGCGACAGCACCGTACGGTGGGCCGCGCTCAACCGGGTCGAGGCCGTCCCGGGTCAGCTGCTGTTCTGGATCAGCCGGAGCCAGGTGTTCCCGGTGCCCGTCGACGGGCTGGCCGGGGCGGACCGGGAGCGGCTGCTCGCCGTCCTGCGCGAGCGGGGGCTGCTCAGCGGCGACCCGGCGACGCTGGCCGGGCCCGCCGCCCCGAGGTGACGGAGGCTCCCAGCGGGCGCTCAGCAACGCTGGGGAAGAATGGCCCGGTGACGTCCCCACGCGATCTTGTTCTGCTCGGCTCCACCGGTTCGATCGGCACACAGGCCGTCGACATCGTGCGGCGCAACCCGGACCGGTTCCGGGTGGTCGCGCTCGGCGCCGGCGGCGGCAACGTCGAGCTGCTCGCCGCCCAGGCCCTCGAACTCGGCGTCGAGGCGGTCGGCGTGGCGAAGGCGTCCGCCGCGCAGGACCTCCAGCTCGCCTTCTACGCCGAGGCGAGCCGGCGCGGCTGGGCCACCGGCGACTTCAGGCTTCCGAAGATCGTGGCCGGCCCGGACGCGATGACCGAGCTGGCGCAGTGGCCCTGCGACGTCGTGCTCAACGGGGTGGTCGGGTCGCTCGGGCTCGCGCCGACCCTGGCCGCGCTGCGCGCCGGGCGTACGCTCGCGCTGGCCAACAAGGAGTCCCTCGTCGCCGGCGGCTCCCTCGTCAGGGCCGCGGTGACCCGGCCGGAGCAGATCGTCCCCGTCGACTCGGAGCACTCGGCGCTGGCCCAGTGCCTGCGCGGCGGCACCCGCGCCGAGGTGCGCCGGCTGGTCGTCACCGCCAGCGGCGGCCCGTTCCGGGGCAAGCGGCGCGACGAGCTGACCGAGGTCACCCCAGAGCAGGCGCTGGCGCACCCGACCTGGAACATGGGGCCGGTCGTCACGATCAACTCCGCCACGATGGTCAACAAGGCGCTGGAGGTGATCGAGGCGCACGAGCTGTTCGACGTGCCGTACGCCGACATCACCGTGATGGTGCACCCGCAGTCGGTGATCCACTCGATGGTCGAGTTCGTGGACGGGTCCACCCTCGCCCAGGCCAGCCCGCCCGACATGCGGCTGCCGATCGCGCTCGGCATCGGCTGGCCGGACCGGGTGGCCGACGCCGCGGCCGCGGTCGACTGGACGACGGCGCACACCTGGGAGTTCGCGCCGCTGGACGACGAGGCGTTCCCGGCGGTCGCGCTGGCCAAGGCCGCCGGCGAGGCCGGACGCTGCCGGCCGGCGATCTACAACGCGGCCAACGAGGAGTGCGTGGCCGCGTTCGTGGCCGGCCGGCTGCCCTTCCTCGGCATCGTCGACACCCTCCGGCGGGTGTTGGAGGACGCTCCCGACTTCGACGAACCAGGTACCGTCGAGGACGTGCTCGCGGCGGAGTCGTGGGCCCGCGCGCACGCGCAGGAGATCATCATCGCGGGTTCGGTGGAAGGAGCTTGATGGCGTACCTGCTCGGGGTGGTGCTCTTCGCCCTCGCGATCCTCATCTCGGTGAGCCTGCACGAGGCGGGGCACATGCTCACCGCCAAGGCCTTCGGCATGAAGGTCACCCGCTACTTCGTCGGCTTCGGCCCTACGCTCTGGTCGTTCAAGCGGGGCGAGACGGAGTACGGCATCAAGGGCATCCCGCTCGGCGGCTTCTGCAAGATCGTCGGCATGACCCCGCAGGACGACGACGTCGACCCGGCGGACGAGCCGCGCGCGATGTGGCGCTACCCGGTGTGGAAGCGGACGATCGTGATGTCCGCGGGGTCCATCACCCACTTCGCCCTCGCCCTGGTCACCCTCTGGATCATCGCGGTCAGCGCCGGCCTGCCCAACCCCGACTTCCCGAGCACCGAGGCCGAGATCCGCAAGGAGCCGGCGGTCATCCAGCTGTCGGACTGCGTGGTGCCGGAGAACACCCTGCGGGCGTGCACGACCGCCGACCCGGCCAGCCCCGCCGCCCAGGCGCAGCTGCGCGACGGCGACCGGATCACCGCGATCAACGGCGCGCCGATCAACGACTACGGCCAGCTGCTGACCACCCTGCGCGCCCTCAAGCCGGGCGACACGGCGCAGATCGCGTACGTCCGGGACGGCCAGCCGGGCACGGCCAGCGCGGTGCTCGCGCAGACCCAGCGCCCCCCGCTGGACGACCCGAAGGGTCAGGTCGCCACGGTCGCCGCGCTCGGCGTCGGCCTCGTCCCCAGCACCCCGACCCGGGTCACGTACGGGCCGGTCGGCGCGTTCGGCGCGACCGCCGACTTCACCGGCGACATGGCGGTCAACACCTTCGAGGCGATGAAGCGCATCCCGCAGAAGGTGCCGGCCCTGTGGACGGCGATCACCGGTGGCGAGCGGGACATGGACACCCCGATCAGCGTGGTCGGCGCGAGCCGGCTCGGCGGCGAGGCGGTGGAGAACAACGCCTGGCTGCTGTTCTTCATGCTGTTCGTCTCGCTGAACTTCTTCATCGGCGTGTTCAACCTGCTGCCGCTGCTGCCGCTGGACGGCGGGCACATCGCCATCGCCTGGTTCGAGCGGGCCCGTTCCTGGGTCTACGCCCGGATCGGGCGCGCCGACCCCGGCCGCGTCGACTACCTCAAGCTCATGCCCCTCACGTACGCGATGATCCTGATCGGTGGCGCGTTCACGCTGCTGACCATCACCGCGGACGTCGTCAACCCGATCACGCTCTTCTCAAGGTGAGTGCCTGAAGTGACCGCTGTCAGTCTCGGCATCCCGGCCGTACCGCCTCCGCCGCTCGCCCCGCGCCGGGCCAGCCGCCAGATCATGGTCGGCTCCGTGCCGGTCGGTGGGGGCGCGCCGGTGTCCGTGCAGTCGATGACCACCACCCTCACGTCCGACGTCAACGCCACCCTCCAGCAGATCGCCGAGCTGACCGCGTCCGGCTGCCAGATCGTCCGGGTCGCGGTGCCCAGCCAGGACGACGTGGAGGCGCTGCCGGCGATCGCGAAGAAGTCGCAGATCCCGGTCATCGCCGACATCCACTTCCAGCCGAAGTACGTCTTCGCCGCGATCGACGCGGGCTGCGCGGCGGTCCGGGTGAACCCGGGCAACATCCGGCAGTTCGACGACAAGGTCAAGGAGATCGCCAAGGCGGCCGGCGACGCGGGCGTGCCGATCCGGATCGGCGTGAACGCCGGCTCGCTGGACAAGCGGCTGCTGGCCAAGTACGGCAAGGCCACCGCCGAGGCGCTGGTCGAGTCGGCGCTGTGGGAGTGCTCGCTGTTCGAGGAGCACGGCTTCCGCGACATCAAGATCTCGGTGAAGCACAACGACCCGGTGGTGATGATCCGGGCCTACCGCCAGCTCGCCGAGAAGTGCGACTACCCGCTGCACCTGGGCGTCACCGAGGCCGGCCCGGCGTTCCAGGGCACGATCAAGTCGGCGGTCGCCTTCGGCGCGCTGCTGGCCGAGGGGATCGGCGACACGATCCGGGTCTCGCTGTCGGCCCCGCCGGTGGAGGAGATCAAGGTCGGCAACCAGATCCTGGAGTCGCTCGGGCTGCGCGAGCGGGGCCTGGAGATCGTCTCCTGCCCGTCCTGCGGGCGGGCGCAGGTCGACGTCTACAAGCTCGCCGAGGAGGTCACCGCCGGCCTGGAGGGGCTGCCGGTGCCGCTGCGGGTCGCCGTGATGGGTTGCGTCGTGAACGGCCCGGGCGAGGCCCGCGAGGCCGACCTGGGCGTGGCCTCCGGCAACGGCAAGGGCCAGATCTTCGTCAAGGGCAAGGTCGTCAAGACCGTGCCCGAGGCGCAGATCGTGGAGACGCTGATCGAGGAGGCGCTGCGCATCGCCGACGAGATGGGCGCCGAGTTGCCGGAGGAGCTGCGCGGCCTGCTGCCGGGCGCCACCGTCAGCGTGCACTGACCCACCGCGCCGTCGCGCACCGGCCCCACCGCCACCCGGCGGTCGGGGCCGGTGCACTTTGTCACGTGGTACGCCGGTGCCCGTTTACCAAACCGTACGTACGTCTTGCTAGGGTGTGGGCGTGCGGCTGCTTCCTGAACCCGGCCCGGCCCGGACCCTCACCCTCGGCACCCTCGTGCGGACCGTCGGGCGCGGCCTGTGGCTGGTGGCCAGCGCGCTCTTCCTCACCCGCTCGGTCGGCCTCACCGCCACCGAGGTGGGCGTGGGGCTGACCGTCTCGGCCCTGGTCGGCCTGCTGGCCAGCGCGCCGACCGGATACCTCGCCGACCGGCTCGGCCCCCGGGGCACCCAGGTCGCCGCGCTGGTCGCCGGGGGCGCGCTGACCGCCGCCCTGGTGACCGTCCAGTCGTTCGCCGCGTTCCTGGCCGTCGGCGCGGCCACCGCCCTGGCCGACGCCGCCGACCGGGGCGCCCGGGGCGCGCTCATCGCCGGTTCCGTCCCCGCCGACCAGCGGGTCCGCACCCGCGCCTACCTGCGCGCCACCACCAACGTCGGGATCTCGGTGGGCGCCGTGCTCGCCGGTTTCGCGCTCGCCGCCGACACCCGGGCGGCGTACGTGGCGCTGATCCTCACCGCCGCGACGACGTACCTGCTCGCCGCCGCCGTCTTCACCCGGCTGCCGGCCATCGCTCCCGTGCCCGCCCCCACGCAGGGCCCCCGGCTGGTCGCGCTGCGGGACCGGCCGTTCCTGGCGTTCACCGTGCTCGACGGCCTGATGTCGATGCACTTCGGGCTGCTCAACATCGCCCTGCCGCTGTGGATCGTCGGGCACACCCGGGCGCCGGCCTGGGTGATCTCCGGGCTGATGCTGGTCAACACCCTGGTGGTGGTGCTCTTCCAGGTCCGCGCCGCACGAGGCACCGAGAGCCTCGCCGGGGCGGCCCGGGCGTCGCGGCGCGCCGGGCTCGCCATCGCCGCCGCCTGCGTCCTCTTCGCCGCCAGCGGCGGCCTGCCGACGGTTGCCGCCGTCGCGCTGCTGGTTGCCGGCGCGCTCGCGCACGTCGTCGGGGAACTGTGGCACTCCGCCGCCGGCTGGGGGATCTCCTTCGGGCTTGCGCCCGAGCACGCCCACGGGCAGTACCAGGGGGCGTACAGCATGGGTTTCGAGCTGGGCCGGATGATCGCGCCGGTGGTGGTGACCACGTTGGCCGTCGGGTGGGGCGTGCCCGGCTGGTTGCTGCTCGGTGGGCTGTTCCTGCTGCTCGGTGCACTGGTGCCCGGAGTGGTCGGCTGGGCCGCCCGCAACCGGGGCACCGCACCCGCGCCGCGACCGGTCCCGGTGCCGTAGTCCCTCTCGCCACTCGACCGGCGCGGCGGGGGGCGGATCTGGCAGGCTGGTATCCGTGCTGACGGTGCCGGTACGGCAACTCGGGGAGTCGGAGCGCCGCGCTGTCGAGCGGCTGCTCGACCTCGACCCGTTCGCGGGCGCGCAGGTCGCGGAGCGGGTCGCCGCGCGCGGCCTGGCCTGGTGGCGCGCCGAGGGCCGGGTACTGGGCTACGGCACCCGCCGCCACCTGGAGTCCGTCTGCTGGCTGGGCGGCAACCTCACCCCCGTGCTCGCCACCGAGCCGGCCGTCGCCGCCTACGCCGACCTGCTCGCCGGCGAGGAGCGGCTCTGCTCGTCGATCGTGGGCCGGGCCGACGCCGTGCTCAGCCTCTGGGACCGGCTCTCCGACGTCTGGGGGCCGGCCCGGGACGTACGCCCCAACCAGCCGCTGCTGGCCACCGACGCGCTGCCGGCGCTGCGGGCGGACCCGGAGGTGCGGCTGGTTCGCGGCGGGGAGATCGACCGGCTCTTCCCGGCGGCGGTGGCCATGTACACCGAGGAGGTGGGCGTCTCGCCGATCGCCGACGACGGCGGGCGCGGCTACCGGCGGCGGGTCACCGAACTGGTCCGGGCCGGGCGGGCGTACGCGCGGTTCGTCGACGGTCAGGTGGTGTTCAAGGCCGAGCTGGCGGTGGTGACCCGCCGGACCGCCCAGGTGCAGGGGGTCTGGGTGGCCCCCGAGTGGCGGGGCCGGGGCATCGCGACGGCGGCGATGGCCGCCGTGGTGCGTGACGCGCTGCTGCGGGTCGCCCCGACCGTGAGCCTCTACGTCAACGACTTCAACCTGCCGGCCCGCCGGGTCTACGAGCGCTGCGGCTTCCGCCCGGTCGGCACGCTCGCCACCGTGCTCTTCTGAACGCTCCCGGGCATGGCCCGGATCACCCCGACGGGGAGTGCCGAACCGGACGACCGGGGCTAGGCTGGGCATGTTTTTGCACCGACCAGTCAGTTTAAGAAAGTGAGCCGGGTCGGATGGTGGTCGTCGAAGCGCGGGGGCTGGGGTTGCGTACCCGGCGGGGATGGGTGTTCCGGGATGTCGACCTGACCGTCGCCGCGGGCGAACTGCACGCGGTGACCGGCCTGCCCGGCAGCGGGCGCACCTCGTTGCTGCTCGCCCTGGCGGGCCGCTTCCCGACCAGCGAGGGACGGCTGACCCGGCACGGCCCCGCCGCGCTGGGGCAGGTCGCCGGCGTGCACGAGCCCGACCCCGCGCTGACCGTCGCCGAGCATGTCCGGGAGCGGCTGCTGCTGCTCGGGCCGGTGCCCCGCCGCCGCCGGCGGCAACTGGTGCCGGTCGCCGCGCTGCGGGCCCGCCGGGCGTACCGGCGGGACGCCTTCGCCGCCGCGCTCGCCGGGGCCGGGTTCACCGGGGAGGTGCCCTTCGACCCGGACACCCGGGGGCGCGACCTCACCCCGCTGCAACGGCAGGTGCTCGGCCTGGTCCTGGCCACCCTGGGCGGGCCCCGGCTGATCGTCGCCGACGACGTGGACGCCGGTTGCGACGCCCCGGAACGCGCCCGGCTCTGGGCGACGCTCGCCCGCCTGGCCGACCAGGGCTACGCGGTGGTCGCCACTGCCCGCGCGGTCGAGGCGGACACCCCCGCGACCGTGCACCACCTCGGTGACCCGCCGGCCGTGCCGTCACCCCCCGACGAGGCGGCGGCCGGACCGTCCGAGGCGGCGGCCGGACTGCCCGAGGCGGCGGCCGGGCCGCCCGCCGCCGCTGGTCCGGGCGACGAGACCGATCCGACCGAGACCGTCGAGGTGGCCCGATGAGCGTCTTCCGACTCGCCCGGTTCGAGCTGCGCCGGCTGACCCGGGGCCGGCTGCCCCGCGCCGCGCTCGCCGTGCTCACCGTCGTCCCGCTGCTCTACGCGGCGCTCTACCTCTACGCCTTCTGGGACCCGTACGCCAAGCTGGACCGCATCCCGGTGGCGCTGGTCAACGCCGACCGTCCCGCCACCGCGAGTGACGGCACCGTCGTGCACGCGGGGCAGGACCTCGCCGACGAGCTGCTCGACCGACGGGTCTTCGGCTGGCACGTCACCGACGCCGGGGACGCCGCCGCCGGCCTGCGCAGCGGCCGCTACCACCTGGTCTTCGCGATCCCGGAGGACTTCTCCGCCAGCCTGGCGGACAGCCCCGAGCCTGACCGGCCGGCCCGGCGGGGGGCGCTGCGGGTGGTCAACGACGACGCCACCAACTACCTCTCCGGGCTGCTGGCCCGCACGGCGTTCAGTGAGATCCGGGCCGCCGCCGCGCAGAGCGCCGCCGGGAACTACTTCGAGAAGATGCTCGTGGGCTTCACCGACGCCAAGGCCGAGACCGGCCGGGCGGCCGACGGAGCCGCGAAGCTCGCCGACGGGCTCGACTCCTCCACCACCGGCGCGGGCAAGGTAGCCGACGGGCTGGGCACGTCGCAGGACGGCGCGGGCCAGATCGCGGACGGGCTGGACGCGTCCGCGACCGGGGCGGGCAGCCTCTCGGCGGGGCTCGACAAGACCGCGAAGGGCGCCGACGAACTCGCCGCCGGGCTCGGCGAACTGCGTACCGGGGCGGTGCAGCTCGCCGACGGCACCGCCCGCGCCGCGACGCAGACCCGCGCGGTGGCGGACAAAGTCAACGGCGCGGCCGGCCGGATCGAGCCGGTGCTGCGGGACAACGCGAAGCGGATCGAGGAGTCGGCCACGGCGATCGCCGAGGGGGCGCAGGCGCTCGCCGACGGGCTGGACGCCCTGCCCCGGCGGGCACAGGAGGCGGTCGGCCAGGCCGAGCAGGTCCGCGACCGGCTCGACGCGCTGGTCGCCGCGCACCCCGAACTCGCCGACGATCCCAGCGCGGTGGCCGCCCGTACGGCCGCGAAGGCCGCCGTCGAGGCGGCCCGCGCCGTGGCCGGCACGCTGGACGACGCCGACCTGACCGCCCTGGAGAACCGGATGACCAGGGTCGCCGCCACCGCCCGGGAGATCGCTGCCGGGGCGCCCCACCTGGCCGACGACGTCGTCGCCGCCAAGGCCAAGGTCAACGAGCTGGCCACCGGGCTGGGCACCCTCGCCGAGGGCAGCGCCAAGCTGCGCGACGGCCTCGGCACGGCGGCCACCGGGGCCGGGGAGCTGCGCGGCGGGCTGTTCCGGCTGGCCACCGGCGCCCGGGAACTCGACGGCGGCCTGCACAGGCTCAGCGCCGGCGGCGAGCGGCTCGCCGACGGCCTCACCCGGCTGGAGAGCGGCGCGGGCGACCTCGCGGCCGGCCTGACCCGGCTGGGCGGCGGCGCCGGCGACCTGGCCGACGGCCTCGCCGAGGGGGAGGAGAAGATCCCCGGGTACGCCGACGCGGAGGCCCGCGCCGCCGTCCTCGGCGACCCGGTCTCGCTGGACCGCACCGCCCGCAACGCCGCCGGCGCGTACGGCGTGGGCTTCGCCCCGTACTTCCTCGGGCTGGCCCTCTGGGTCGGTGCGATGATCACGTACATGCTGCTGCGGCCGGTCAACCGGCGGCACGTGATGTCCGGCGCGCCCGCCTGGCGGGTGGCGCTGGCGGGCTGGCTGCCCGCCGCGGCGATCGGGCTGGCCCAGGCCGGGGTGCTCTTCGCGGTGGTGACCCTCGCGCTCGACCTCGGCCCGGCGCGCCCGGCGGCCACCCTCGGCCTGCTCGCGCTGGCCGCGCTCGCCTTCACCGCGATCGTGCAGTGGCTCGGCGCGCTGCTCGGGCCCGCCGGCCGGCTCGCCGCGCTGGCCCTGCTGATGCTCCAGCTCACCTCGTCCGGCGGCACCTATCCGGTGCAGACCTCACCGGGCTTCTTCCAGGCGATCCACCCCTGGCTGCCGATGACCTACGTGGTCACGGCCCTGCGGCACACCGTCAACGGCGGATCGGCCGGGCCGGTCGGCACGGGGGCGCTGGTGCTGGCCGGCTTCGGCGCGGCGGCGCTCGCGCTCACCGTGGTCACCGCCCGCCGGGCGCGCCGCCTGACCCCGGCCACCCTGCACCCCGAGCTGTCCATGTGAGGATGCTGACGGGCCGGAGGCGCGGACGGGGAGGGCAAGTGACGGACGGACGGTCGCGGCGGCGGGAGGACACCCGCCAGCGCCTCTTCGAGGCGGCCGTGGAGCTCATCGCCGAACAGGGCTTCTCGGCGACCACCGTGGACGACATCGCGGCCCGCGCCGGGGTGGCCAAGGGCACCGTCTACTACAACTTCGAGTCCAAGACGGTGCTCTTCGAGGAGCTGCTCCGGCACGGGATCGGCCTGCTCACCGCCGAGTTCCGGGCCGCCGTGGCCGGGCTGCCGCCGCGCGAGGCGCTGGCGGCGCTGGTGCGCGCAGAGCTGGAGTACATCCGGCGGTACCGGGCCTTCGCGCAGCTCCTGCTCTCGGAGATGTGGCGGACGAACCGGGAGTGGCAGCAGACGCTGCGGCTGCTGCGCGGCGAGGCGATCGAGGTGATCGCCGAGACGGTCCGGGCCGGGGTGGCCGCCGGCGACCTGCCCGCGGACCTGGACGTGCGGACCGCCTCGTCCGCGCTGTTCGGCGTCGGGCTGGTGGTGGCGGTGGACTGGCTGGTGTTCCAGCCGGACCGGCCGATCGAGGACGTCGAGGAGGCGCTGCTCGGCATCGTCCGCCGGGTCGCCCGGACCTGACCCGGCGCCCCGCGCGGATGTCGCGTATGCCGGGCGGGCCGTAAATGCGTTGAACCGGACACCCCCACCGAGCAGGCTGGACGTCTCCTCCCCACCGCCTTCCCGAAGGGACTCCGATGCGTCTGCTCCGGGACCTGTGGGTCACCTCGCCCCGCCGCATGGCGGTCGTGACCTGCCTGATCGTGTTCGGCGCCGGCGGTCAGGCCGCCGCCGCCGCGCTGGCCGGTCCCGTCCTGGTGCACCGCGCCCCCGGGTTCTTCGCGCTGCTGGCGGTGGCGCTGGTCGCCGCCGTGCTCACCGACCTGGCGGTCAGCCTGCTGATGGCCGGGCTGACCGCCGACTGGTCCGCCGACGTGCGCCGCCGGCTGTGCCGGGTGGCGTTCGGGCAGGACCTGCCGACCCTGGAGACCACTCCGGTCGGCGAGCTGCTCGACCGAATCGACGGCGACGTCTACCAGGTCGCCGCCGCGGTGCGCAACCAGGGCGTACGGATCGCGCAGGCGCTGACGACGGGCCTGCTCTCGACGGTCGTCGCCCTCGCGGTCTGGTGGCCGGCCGGCGTCGGGATGCTGCTGCTCACGGTGCTGCTCGCGGTCGGCCTGCGCCGGCCCACCGCGCGGATCGCCCCCGCCCGGATGGCCGAGGAGGAGGCGTGGTCCGACCTCGCCGCCGTGATGGAGGAGGCCGTCCACGGCCAGGACGACGTGCGGACCAGCCTGGCCCGGCCGTACGTGCTGCGCCTCTACGCCCGGCGGGCGGCCGAGGTGCTCGACCGGGGCGTCCGCGTGTGGCGGATGTCGGCGCGGGTCACCACCGTGGCCGCCGGCGCCACCCTGGCCGGGATCGCCGCCGTGGTGCTCGGCGGCGCGTGGGCGCTGGTCGCCGGCCGGGTCGACGGCGCCCGGCTCACCGCCGTCTGGCTGCTCGCGATCGGGTTCGGCATGACCGTCGAGCACGTCAGCCGGATGGTCCCCGAGCTCCAGTACGCCCTCGGCGCGTGGGGCCGGGTGCAACTGCTGGCGAACTCCCCGCAGGAGCCCGTGGGCGGGGCCACCCCGACCGAGGGCGACCTGCTGGTCCGCGGCCTCACCTTCCACTACCACGGCACCGAGCCGGACGGCGGGCGCGGCCCCGCGCTGCGCGACGTCCACCTGACCTTCGCCCGTGGCCGCTCGTACGCCCTGGTCGGCCGGACCGGCTCCGGCAAGTCCACCCTGGCGAAGGTCCTCACCCGGGCCGTCGACGTGCCACCAGGGACGGTCTTCCTGGCCGGCCGCGACGTGCGCGACCTCGACGTCGAGCAGTTGCGTCGGTGGATCGCCGTGGTGCCCCAGCGCACGGAGATCCTCGCCGGCACCCTCGCCGAGAACGTCGCGCTGTTCGAGCCGGAACTGCGCGACGCCGCCGCCCGGGCGCTGCACGAGCTGGGCCTGGCGGGCTGGATCGCCGAGCTGCCCGACGGCCTGGAGACCCGGCTCGGCGAGGGTGGGCACGTGCTCTCGGCCGGGCAGGAGCAACTGGTCGCCTTCGCCCGGATCCTGGTGCGCGACCCGCACGTGGTGATCCTCGACGAGGCCACCGCCCGTCTCGACCCGGTCACCGAGGCGCGGGTGCAGCAGGCCACCGAGCGGCTGCTGCGCGACCGGATCGGCATCGTCATCGCGCACCGCCTCTCGTCCGTACGCCGCTGCGACGAGGTGGTGGTGATGGCCGACGGGGCGGTGGTCGAGGCGGGCCCGTTGCGGGAGTCGGCCCGCTTCGCCGACCTGCTCGCCAGCAGCCACGCCACCGCGTACGCGCACGCGGGGTCGGGGGCCCGGTCCGGCGGGGTGGACCTGCTGCCCGGCCCGCCGGACCCGTGGCCGCCCACCGGCCCCGACCCGGCGGAGCCGGCGGTCGGGCGGCCGACCGCGCCCGACGGCGACCCGACGCCAGCGGTGCAGGCGGAGCCCGAGGCGACGGCCCCGGCGCCGCCCCGGGGGCTGCGGGGCCTGCGCGGGCTGCGGGAGGTCCTGCGGCTGTGCGTCAACGACGCCCGGTACGGGCTGGCCTCGCTCGCGATGTTCGTGCTGCTGGTGGTCCTCGGGATGGACGGGCCGGTGCTGCCCTGGCTCTGGGCCGACCTGGTCGACGGCGTCGGCGATCCCTGGCTGCCGGCGGTGGGGATCGTCGCCGCCCTACTGGTCACCCTGCCGGTGCACTGGTTCACCGGCTACCGGTTCCCGCAGTGGTGGGTCCGGCAGATGCTGCGGATCAGCCTGCGGCTGGTGCACGGGCAGACCGGGCCGCGCCGGGTCAGCGGGCACACCCCGGCGGAGGTGGTGGCCCAGGGCGGCGACACCGAGCGGGTGGTGCAGCTCGCCGACAACGTGAGCGACCAGGGGATCTCGCTCGTGCTGCTGGCCGCGATGACGGCCGTGACCGGCAGCGTCGTACCGGGGCTGTTCTTCGCCGGGACGATGGTGGTCTCCGGGCTGGCCGCGACGCTGTTCGGGCCGCGGCTGGAACGCTCCGCCCGGGCCACCGTCGCCGCGCGGGCCGCGTTCGCCACCGCGCTGGTCTCCTCGCTGTCGGCCGCCCGTACGGTGAAACTCGCCGGGGCCACCCGGCCGGTGCTGGCCCACCTGGCCGACCTCGACGTGGTCCGCAGCGACCGGCAACGCCGCGAGATCGCGGTGCAGGTGTGGTCGCGGTCGACCCCGTCGCTGGTCAGCGGCCTGCTGCCGATCGGCGCGTGGGCGCTGTTCCTGGCCGGCGAGCTGTCGGCCGGGGCCACCCTGGTCGCGGTCGCCACCCTGGCGGCGGCCCGCTGGTTCGCCTGGACGACGGCGTCGCTGATCTCGCAGATCCCCTCCGCGCGGGTGTGGACGCGGCGGACGGTGGCGATGACCGGGGTGGCGGCCTACTCGGCGGCGGTGCCGGACGTGGACCTCGGCGCGGGCACCGCCCCGGCGCCGGAAGTGCCGCCCCGGCGCCCGCTGCGCCGGCTGGAGCTGACGGGCTTCGGGGTCCGGCACACCGACGGCACGGTGGCCGTCCGCGACGTCGACCTGACGGTGGAACGCGGCCAGTTGGTCCTGGTCGTCGGGCCGGTCGGCTCGGGCAAGTCGTCGCTGCTGCGGGCGCTCGCCGGCATCGCGCCGCACACCGGCCTGCTGACGTGGAACGGCGAGCCGGTCACCGAGCCGGAGCTGTTCCTGCGCCCCAACCAGGTGGGCTACGTCGGCCAGCTGCCCCGGGTGCTCTCCGGCACGGTGGCCGACAACATCACGCTGGGCCACCAGGTGGACGCCGCCGCGGCGGTGTCGACCGCCCAGCTCGACCACGACCTGGCGGCGGCCGGGGGCGGTCTCGGGCTGCTGATCGGGCACAAGGGCACCCGTCTCTCCGGCGGGCAGTTGCAGCGCCTCGCGCTGGCCCGGGCGCTCGCGCCGCGTACCGAACTGCTGGTCGCCGACGACGTGTCCTCGGCGCTGGACGTCACCACGGAGCTGGCGCTCTGGCAGGCCCTCCGCGAGCACGGGGTAACCGTGGTGGGCTCGACCTCGAAGCGGGCGGCCCTGGTGCGGGCCGACCACGTCGTGGTCCTCCTGTCCGGCACGGTCGCCGCCCAGGGCCCCTGGCGTGACCTGGAACCGCACTGGTCCCACCTGGCCGGTTGACCCGCCCTCCCCGGCCCCGTCCCGAGGGGCCGGGGAGGGGGTGGGGTCAGAGGGCGCGGGTGTACTGGGCGGGCCAGGTGGGGGTGGCGCCGAGCTTGGCGGCGGCGCGGTGCGGCCAGTACGGGTCGCGCAGGAGTTCCCGCCCAAGTAGGACCAGGTCGGCGTCGCCGGCGGCGACGATCTCCTCGGCCTGCTCCGGCTCGACGATCAGGCCGACCGCGCCGGTGGCCACGCCCGCCTCGCGGCGTACCCGGGCGGACAGCGGCACCTGGTAGCCCGGGCCGACGGGGATCGTGGCGGTGGTGGACGCGCCGCCCGAGGAGCAGTCGACGAGGTCGACCCCGGCGCCGGCCAGCTCGCCGGCGAGCACCACGCTGTCCTCGACCGTCCAGCCGTCGGGCTCCCAGTCCGTGGCGGAGATCCGGGTCAGCACGGGCACGTCCTCGCCGACCGCCGCGCGCACCGCGCGGGCCACCTCCAGGGTCAGCCGCATCCGGCCGGCCCGGTCCCCGCCCCAGCCGTCCCGCCGCTGGTTGGTCAGGGGCGAGAGGAACTCGTGCAGCAGGTAGCCGTGCGCGGCGTGGATCTCCACGGCGGCGAACCCGGCGTCGACGGCCCGCCCGGCCGCCGCCGCGAACGCCTCGACCACGCCGACGATCCCGGCCTCGTCCAGGGCGGTTGGCACCCGGTGGTCGGGCACGAACGGCGTCGACCCGGGGCCGACCGGCGTCCACCCGCCCTCGGCGTCGGGCACCCCGCCCCGGCGCGGCGCCCACGGCCGGTACGTCGACGCCTTGAACCCGGCGTGCGCGAGCTGTACCGCCGGCACGGCGCCGTGCGCCGCGACGAACGCGGTCACCGGCCGCCAGGCGTCGACGTGCGCCCCGGACCAGAGCCCGGTGTCCTGGGGGCTGATCCGCCCCTCCGGCACCACCGCGGTGGCCTCGGTCAGCACCAGGCCGGCGCCGCCGACCGCCCGGCCGCCGAGGTGCACCAGATGCCAGTCGGTGGGCAGGCCGTCCGGGCCGGCGGTGTACTGGCACATCGGCGCCAGGGCGATCCGGTTGGGCAGGGTGACCGCGCGCAGGGCCAGCGGCGTGAACAGGACACTCATGTCGTCATCCTTTCTGCCGGCCGAGGAGGACCTCCCCACGGAGGTCCTCCTCGGCGTCGACGCGCCCGTCGGTGGTGGGCGTCGCCCGGACGTCCCGCCGGGGCTCGTGGCGGGGGTGGTCCGCCGGGGCCGTGCCGCAGCGGCGTCGCGCGTCGGCGGGCGGGAGGAGTTCTCAGGCCGGGACGGGGCTGAGGTCCTCCGGCCGGCGGGACCGGGCGTCGGCGTCGGCGTCCGCCGGGTCGAGTGGCGAGCGTCGGCCGGCCGAGTCGTACGCGGTCCGGTCCAGCGTGCCCTCGCGGGCCGCGACGATGGTCGGCACCAGCGCCTGACCGGCCACGTTGGTGGCGGTGCGGATCATGTCGAGGATCGGGTCGATCGCCAGCAGCAGGCCGGCGCCGGCCAGCGGCAGGCCCAGCGTGCTCAGGGTCAGCGTGAGCATCACGATCGCGCCGGTCAGGCCGGCGGTGGCCGCCGAGCCGACCACCGACACGAAGGCGATCAGCAGGTAGTCGGTGAGGCCGAGGTCCACCCCGAAGACCTGGGCGACGAAGATCGCCGCGAGGGCCGGGTAGATCGCCGCGCAGCCGTCCATCTTCGTGGTCGCGCCGAACGGCACCGCGAACGAGGCGTACTCGCGGGGGACGCCGAGCCGCTCGACCGAGCGCTGGGTCACCGGCATCGTGCCCACCGAGGAACGGGAGACGAAGGCCAGCTCGATCGCGGGCCAGGCGCCGGCGAAGAAGCGCAGCGGGTTGAGCCGGCCGGCGGCCAGCAGCACCAGCGGGTAGACCACGAACAGCACGATCGCGCAGCCGACGTAGACGGCGGTGGTGAACTTCGCGAGCGGGGCCACCAGGTCCCAGCCGTACGAGGCGACGGCGTTGCCGATCAGACCGAGCGTGCCGATCGGGGCGAGCCGGATGACCCACCAGAGCGCCTTCTGGACGATCTCCAGCAGCGCCCGGTTGAGCGCCACGAACGGCTCGGCCTTCTCGCCGACCAGCAGCGCCGCGGCGCCGACGACGAGGGCCAGGAAGACGATCTGGAGCACGTTGCCCTCGACGAACGCGCCGACGGGGTTGGTCGGCACGATGCCGGTGAGGAAGTCGGTCCAGGAGCCGGTCCGCTTCGGGGCGGCGGCGCCGGCGGTGTCCAGGGTGACGCCGCGGCCGGGGTTGGTGAGCAGGCCGAGCCCGATGCCGACGGCCACCGCGACCAATGCGGTGGCGCCGAACCAGAGCAGGGTCTTCAGCGCGAGCCGGGCGGCGTTGGCCACCCCCCGCAGGCTGACGACGCTGACCACGATGGCGGTGAAGACCAGCGGCGGCACGGCCAGCTTGAGCAGTTGGACGAAGAGGCCGCCGACGGTGTCGAGGGTGCTGGTGAGCCAGCTCAGGTCGTTGGCGCGGGCGAGGAAGCCGAGCGCCACGCCGAGGACGAGGCCGAGCAGGATCTGCACGGAGAAGGGGATCTTGCGCAGGGCGGAAGCCATGAGGATGTGTCCCAGGGTCTGGAGGGTCGAACGGGGCAGCGTCAGGAGAGCGGCTGCGCCGGACAGATGCCGCTGGCCTGCAGTCGGAGGTCGACATACAGGCGTACGGTGAGGTGCCAGACGTTGGTCATCGCCCGCCGAGGCTATCTCCCCGGCCGACCGACCGGAAGGATCGACTCCGGTGACGCTCCTTACAGGGAATGTTTGGAAGGGGCCCTTCCTCTACCGGAGGCGTTAACAAGGTGCCCTTCCTTACCGGCGCAGGGCGATGGTGATGGCGGTGGCGGCGGCCCAGAGGAGCGCCACCAGGAGCAGCAGTCGCTCCAGCACCCCGACCAGGGCGCCCCGGCCCACCGCGAGCATCGCCAGCCCCACCACCCCGGCCAGCGGCAGCGCCACCGCCGCCGCCCCGGCGGCCAGCCGGCGCAGCGACCGGTCGGCCCCGGGCGGGAAGGCGATCGCCAGCATCGCGAAGACCACCGCCGCGGTCGCGACGATGCTCGCCCCGCCGTGCACCAGGTCGGCCGCCGTGGCCCGCTCGAACGGCGGCAGCGGGCAGCCCGCGCTGCACGTCACCGCGCCCGAGACCAGGGTGCAGACGCTCCCGGCGGCGAGCAGCGCGGCCGCGGACCGCAGCCCCGCCGGCAGGGCCGCCGCGAGCAGCAGCAGCGCCGCGGCGAGGGCGAAGACCCCGATCCGGTACGCCGGGGCGTACGCGCTGTCGGTGACGCCCGCCTCGCTGACGTACCCGGTCAGGCCCGGGCCGGGACCGGCGACCACGGCGACGGTCACGGCGGTCGCGCCCGCGACGATGCAGCCGGTGGCGGCCGACGCGGCGGCGGCCCGGGACGGGGAGACGGTCGGGCCCGCCCGGCGCGGCTCGGCCACGCCCGGGGTGGCGGTCGGATCTGCCCGGCGCGGCTCAGCCACGCCCGTGCGGCGTCGTCCAGCCGGAGGTGTCGGGGCCGAGCGGGACGATGCCCGTCGGGTTGATCGCCGCGTGGGTGCCGTAGTAGTGCCGCTTGATGTGGTCGAAGTCGACCGTCTCACCGAAGCCCGGCGTCTGGAACAGGTCCCGCGCGTACGCCCAGAGCACCGGCATCTCGGTGAGCTTCTGCCGGTTGCACTTGAAGTGCCCGTGGTACGCCACGTCGAAGCGGACCAGGGTGGTGAACAGCCGCACGTCGGCCTCGGTGATCGCGTCGCCCATCAGGTAACGCCGGCCCGCCAGCCGCTCCGACAGCGCGTCGAGCCGGGCGAACAGCGCCGTGAACGCCTCCTCGTACGCGGCCTGCGAGGTGGCGAAGCCGCACCGGTAGACGCCGTTGTTGACGTCCCGGTGGATCTCCGCCATCAGCGCGTCCATCTCCGGGCGGAGCTCCACCGGGTAGAGGTCCGGCGCGCCCGGCTTGTGCAGGCTGCGCCACTCGGTGGAGAAGTCGAGGGTGAGCTGTGGATAGTCGTTGGTGACCACCCGCCCGGTGCGCGTGTCGACCAGGGCCGGCACGGTGACTCGCCCGGTGTAGTCGGGATCGGTGGCCAGGTACGCCTCGGACAGGAAGCCGATGCCGAGCACCGGGTCGAACCCGTCCGGGTCGAGGCTGAACCGCCAGCCGCGCTCGTCGCGGATCGGGTCGACCGTGCCGAGTGAGATCGCGTCCTCCAGGCCGAGCAGGTTACGGACGATCCGGGCCCGGTGCGCCCAGGGACAGGCCCGGCACCAGATCAGCCGGTAGCGGCCCGGCTCCAGCGGCCAGCGGTCCTGGTCGTCCGGGCCGCCCCCTGCGGGGGAGGTCGAGTGGGGGGTGACCCGACCGGTGAACCGGTTGGGCTGGCGGACGAACGCGCCACCGCCGCTGGTCTCTGCGCTGAACTGGGCCCGGGCCATGCCGTCAACCTATCCGCTGGGCGCGCGGATATCCTGGCGGCCGGGCGACCCCGTGACCCGGAAGCGCCCGCCCCCGCCCCTTCCCACCCCCCGAAGGATCGCGCTGATGACCGTGGCATACCTGGTGGCCGGTGTCCGCACCCCGATCGGCCGGTACGGCGGCGCCCTCGCCGGCGTCCGCCCCGACGACCTGGCCGCGCACGTGATCCGCGAGCTGGTCGCCCGGCACCCGTCCGTGGACTGGGCGCGGGTCGACGACGTGATCCTGGGCTGCGCCAACCAGGCCGGGGAGGACAACCGCAACGTGGCCCGGATGGCGGCGCTGCTCGGCGGGCTGCCCGAGGAGGTGCCCGGCAGCACGGTCAACCGGCTCTGCGGTTCGGGCCTCGACGCCCTGGCCACCGCCGCCCGGTCGATCGTGGCCGGCGAGGCCGACCTCGTCGTGGCCGGCGGGGTGGAGAGCATGAGCCGCGCCCCGTTCGTGATGCCGAAGGCGACGACCCCGTACTCCCGCAACGCCGAGGTCTACGACACCACCATCGGCTGGCGGCTGGTCAATCCCCTGATGAAGAAGCACTGGGGCATCGACTCCATGCCGGAGACCGCGGAGAACGTCGCCGCCGAGTACGGCGTCGGCCGGGCCGCGCAGGACGAGTTCGCGTACCGGTCGCAGCAGCGGGCCGCGAAGGCGCAGGCCGACGGCCGGTTCGCCGAGGAGATCGTGCCGGTGACCGTGCCGGCGGGGCGGCGCGAGACGAAGCTCGTCGAGGTCGACGAGCACCCCCGGGAGACGTCGCTGGAGAAGCTGGCCGCGCTGCCCACCCCGTTCCGCGAGGGCGGCACGGTGACCGCCGGCAACTCCTCCGGCGTCAACGACGGCGCGGTGGCGCTGCTGGTCGCCTCCGAGGCGGCCGTGACCCGCTACGGCCTGACCCCGCTGGCCCGGATCGCCGGGGCCGCCGCGGCCGGCGTACCGCCCCGGACCATGGGCGTCGGGCCGGTGCCGGCCACCCGGAAGCTGCTCGACCGGCTCGGCGTCGGCCTCGACGCGGTCGACGTGATCGAGCTGAACGAGGCGTTCGCCGCGCAGTCCGTCGCGGTGCTGCGCGAGCTGGGCCTGCCCACCGACGCCGAGCACGTCAACCCGAACGGCGGGGCGATCGCGCTCGGGCACCCGCTCGGCGCGAGCGGCGCCCGGCTGGCCCTGACCGCCGCGCTGGAGCTGCGCCGCCGGGGCGGGCGGCGGGCGCTCGCCACCATGTGCGTCGGCGTGGGGCAGGGCATCTCGCTGCTGCTGGAGTCCGCCGGCTGACCCGGCGGCGGCCGGCCCGTCCTCGGGCCGGCCGCCCCCGCCGGCCCGAGGGGACGCGGGATGTGCCCGGCCGGCGCCCGGTGTCCGGTCGGTGACGGACACCGGACGGGCCGACGAAGTGGGTCATGGGACCTCCCCGTGCCGCGAGTGGGCGGCCTAGAGTGGTGAGCACCACTCGATCCGCGGGTCGGCCGGTGGCTCCGCGTGCCCCCCACGCGCCCGACGCCGGTTCCCTCCCGCACCGCGGCGACGACATGGGGTGCAGCAGTGCAGATGCCGGACGGACTTCCCGCCGAGATCGACCTCTCCCGGCCGAGCGCGGCCCGGGTCTACGACTACTTCCTCGGCGGGGCGCACAACTTCGAGATCGACCGGCAGCTCGCCGAGCAGATCGCCGGCATGACCCCCAACCTGGCGGCCACCATGCGCGCCGGCCGCGAGTTCCTGCGCCGGGCCGTGCGTACGCTGCTGGACGCCGGGATCGACCAGTTCCTCGACATCGGCTCCGGCATCCCGACCGTCGGCAACGTGCACGAGGTCGCCCAGACGGCCAACCCGAAGGCTCGGGTGGTCTACGTCGACATCGACCCGGTCGCGGTGGCGCACAGCCGGGAGCTGCTCGCCGGCAACGAGCTGACCGGAGTGATCCACGCCGACCTGCGCGAGCCGGAGCGGATCCTGACCGAGGCCCGTGAGCTGGCGCTGCTCGACTTCAGCCGGCCGCTGGGCATCCTGCTCGCCGGGGTGGTGCACTTCATCCCGGACGCCGACCGTCCCGGCGACGTCCTGGCCACCCTGCGGGCCGCCGCGGCCCCGGGCAGCTTCCTGGTCATCTCGCACTCCACCTTCGAGGACCAGCCGCAGGAGATGCTCGACGCGCAGCGCCTCTCGGCGCGTACCGACACCGAGATCACGCTGCGTTCGCGGGCCGAGGTCACCAGCTTCTTCGGCGACTGGACGATCCTGGAGCCGGGCGTGGTGCACATGCCGCTCTGGCGTCCGGACTCGCCGTCCGACGTGGACGACCACCCGGAGCGGTTCGGCGCATTCGGCGGCGTCGCCCGGTACGACCGGCCCACCGCCTGAGCCCATGGGCGCCGTCCCGGAGCCCGGCGGCGACGACCTCAGCCGGTCGGGCGCCGTGCGGTACGCGACCGAGTGGTCCCGGGCGGTGCGCCGGCTCGGTTTCGTGCCGCTCAGCGCGGCCGAGACCGAGCGGCTGCTGCACCTGCACACCGTCCGGCTGGCGCAGGCCGTGCTCGCCGAACCCTTCTCGGCCCTGCCGGCCGAGGAGGTCGGGCGCGCACTGGTCGAGGAGCACCTGACGGAGCCGCGGGTGCTCGACTGGTCGGTGCGGGCCCTCGGCGAGCGCTTCCTCCCCGAGGTGCTGCCCGCCCGGGCACACCACGACGAGACGGTGGAGCGGGTCGCGGCCCTGCAGGGCGGGCTGGCCGCCGGGTTCGCCCGCGCCCTGCGCGACCGCACCTTCGCGCAGCAGGAGCGGATCGCCCGCTCGGCGTGGCAGGCGCGGGACGAGGTGGAGCAGGCCCTGCGTGACAGCGAGGCCCGGTTCCGGGCGGTCTTCGTCGGGGCGGCCACGGGCATCGGCATCGCCGGCGTCGACGGTCGGATCATCGACGTCAACCAGGCGTTCGCGGACATGCTCGGCTACTCCGTCGAGGAGCTGCGGCAGATCAACGTGGCGTCGCTGTTCCACCCCGACGACGCGGCCGGGATGTGGGAGCTCTACCAGGAGCTGGTCGAGGGCAAGCACGACAGCGCCCGGGTGGAGAAGCGCTACCACCGCAAGGACGGCAGCGTGGTCTGGACGGACCTCTCCGTCTCGCTGATCCGGTACGACGACGGCCGGCCCCGGTTCACCGTCGCGATGATCGAGGACATCACCGAGCGGTACGAGCTCCAGCAGCGGCTGCGCTTCCAGGCGCTGCACGACCCGCTCACCGGCCTGCCCAACCGGACCCTGTTCTTCGAGACGCTGGGCCGGGTCTTCGACATGGCCGACGCGGACCACCGCGTCGGGGTCTGCTTCCTCGACCTGGACGGCTTCAAGGCGGTCAACGACAGCCTCGGCCACGACCTCGGTGACCGGCTGCTCGTGGTGATCGCCCGGCGGCTCGCCGAGTACGTCGCCGGGCGCGGCCACCTGGTCGCCCGGATGGGCGGGGACGAGTTCGTCATCCTGGTCGACGACGGCGCCGGCATCGACGACGCGGTGGCCGTCGCCGAGGCGGCTCTGGCCGCCGTGTCCGCCCCGGTCCGGATCGGCGAGCACCAGCTCGCCGTCTCGGCGAGCGTCGGCATCGTCGAGTGCCCTGTCGGCGGGACGAGCGCGTCGGAGCTGATGAAGGCCGCCGACACCACGCTCTACTGGGCGAAGGCGGAGGGCCGCGGCCGGTGGGCGGTCTACGACCCGGAGCGTGGCGCCCGGGACATCGCCCGCTCCGCGCTGGCCGCCGGGCTGCCGGCGGCGCTGGACCGGGACGAGTTCGTGCTCCACTACCAGCCGATCGTGTCCCTGCTCGAGGGCTCGATGCTGGCCGTGGAGGCGCTGGTCCGCTGGCAGCACCCGGAGCTGGGGCTCATCGGGCCGGACCGGTTCATCGGGCTGGCGGAGGAGACCGGCCTGATCGTCCGGCTCGGCGAGTGGGTGCTGCGGCAGGCCTGCCGGGACGCGGAGGAGTGGCGGCGCGAGTTCCCCGCGGCCCGGCTGGTGGTCAGCGTCAACCTGGCCGCCCGGCAGGCCGACGACCCGCGGATCGTGGAGACCGTCGCCGACGCGCTGGCCTCCACCGGGCTCCCGGCCGGGCTGCTGCAACTGGAGCTGACCGAGAGCGCCGTGATGGGCACCGCGGGGGAGCCGCTGCGGTCGCTGCACCGGCTGGCCGCGCTGGGCGTACGGCTGGCGATCGACGACTTCGGCACCGGCTACTCGAACCTGGCGTACCTGCGGCGGCTGCCGATCCACTGCCTCAAGCTGGCCGGCCCGTTCGTCGAGGGGATCCGGGGCGACGGCCCGGAGGCGGCCACCGACCATCGGGACGAGCGGATCGTGGACGCGCTGGTGCGGCTGGCGCACGCGTTGGAGCTGTGGGTCACCGCGGAGGCGGTCGAGACCGGGGTGCAGGCCGAGCGGCTGCGGGCGCTGCGCTGCGACACCGGGCAGGGGCGGTACTTCGGCCCGCCGGCGCCGGCGGCGGAGATCACGGCCCGGCTGCGCGGCGGCGGGCACGGAGCCGCGGCATGAGCCTCACCGACACCGAGGCGGCCGTCGCCGTCCTCGCCGCGCTGGCCATCCTCGCCGGGCTGGCCGGCGTGGTGGTGCCCGGCCTGCCGGCGCTGCCGCTGTGCTGGGGCGGGGTGCTGGTCTGGGCGCTCTTCGGCGGCGCCGGGCCGGGGCGTTGGGCGGTGCTCGCCGCCGCCACGGTGGTCGTCGCCGGCGGCACCGTCGTGAAGTACGCCTGGCCGGGGCGGAACCTGAAACGCAGCGGGGTGCCCACCTCGTCGCTGCTCGCCGGCGGCGTGCTGGGACTGGTCGGCTTCTTCGTCGTGCCGGTGGTCGGGCTGGTGCTCGGCTTCGTCGGCGGAGTGTGGGCGGCGGAGCGGCTGCGGCTGGGCGACTCCCGGCTGGCCTGGCCCGCGACGAGGCAGGCCGTGGCGGCGGCCGGCCTGTCCATGCTGGTCGAGTTCCTCGCCGGCCTGCTCGTGGCGGTGCTCTGGGTCGCCGGTCTGCTGCTGACCTGACGGCGTGGTGGTGGGGGCGGCGGCGCGGGGCGGGCGTCGGGTACGGCGCAGCGCCGTACGGGTGAGAGAGAGGTGACGTGCCCCGCGCCGCCGCGGTGCCGGGGCGGTCCGAGCGCCCGGCGGTGGCCCGTCGCGATCGGGCCTGGTCACGGGCTCAAGCATGCGGTGCACGTGCCCGGAGGGCAACGCAATTTGCCCGCTCGCCGGCCCGGCTCGATTCAGCCCGGCTCGGGCTCGGCTCGGCCCTTCGACCGGCTCGTCCGCCCGGTCCCATGGACGGGGCAGCTCGACAGGGCCGGGAAAGCCACCCCCGGGGGAAGCCGGGCGACGAGCCGGCCGTGTGAGCCCGGCGCACCTGCCCCGGGGCGGTTGCCGTGATCCGGGGCTGGGCATTGACGGTGGTCAGGTTAGCCAGTAGACCTTGGTGATGGAGGCCCGCCGATGAGGAAAGCTCCGCTCACGCTGGAACAACTGCGGGTCGCCGTCGCCGAAGGCGAGATCGACACCGTGGTGCTGGCCCTGGTCGACATGCAGGGCCGGTTGCAGGGCAAGCGGTTCCACGCGCCCTATTTCCTCGACCACGTCGTCGCGCACGGCAGCGAGGGCTGCGACTACCTGCTCGCCGTGGACGTCGACATGAACACCGTCGACGGGTACGCGATGTCGAACTGGGAACGCGGCTACGGCGACTTCGCCATGGTGCCGGACCTCGACACGCTGCGTCGGGTGCCCTGGCAGCCGGGCAGCGCGCTGCTCCTGGCGGACCTGGCCTGGCTGGACGGCTCGGGGCCGGTCGTCGCCTCGCCCCGGCAGATCCTGCGCCGGCAGCTGGACCGGCTGGCGGGGCACGGGCTGACCGCGTACGCCGGCACGGAGCTGGAGTTCGTGCTGTTCCGCGACTCCTACGAGGACGCCTGGCGGCGCGGCTACCGGGAGTTGACCCCCGCCAACCTGTACAACGTGGACTACTCCCTGCTCGGCACCGCCCGGGTGGAGCCGCTGCTGCGCCGCATCCGCCGGGAGATGGCGGGGGCGGGGTTGACCCCCGAGAGCGCGAAGGGCGAGTGCAACCTGGGCCAGCACGAGATCGCCTTCCGCTACGACGAGGCGGTGGCCTGCGCCGACCACCACGTCATCTACAAGAACGGGGCGAAGGAGATCGCCGCCCAGGAGGGCATGTCGATCACCTTCATGGCCAAGCCGAACGAGCGGGAGGGCAACTCCTGCCACATCCACTTCTCCCTGCGTGACGCGGACGGCCGGTCGGCGCTGCTCGGCGACGGGCCGGCGCACCTGTCGGCGACCGGGCGGCGGGTGCTGGCCGGGCTGCTCGCCACCATGCAGGAGTTCAGCCTCCTGTTCGCCCCGAACGTCAACTCCTACAAGCGCTACCAGCCCGGGTCGTTCGCCCCGACCGCGCTGCGGTGGGGCACGGACAACCGCACCTGCGCCCTGCGGCTGGTCGGGCACGGGCAGGGCATGCGGGTGGAGAACCGGGTCCCGGGGGCGGACGTGAACCCGTACCTGGCCATCGCCGCGCTGGTCGCGGGCGCCGTGCACGGCATCGAGCGCGGGCTGGAGCTGGGCGAGGAGTGCACCGGCAACGCGTACGACGACCCGGCCGCCGAGCGGGTCCCCGGCACGCTGCGCGACGCCCTCGCCCGGTGGGAGTCCTCGACGGTGGCGGGGGAGGCATTCGGCGACGAGGTGGTGGCGCACTACGCCAACCAGGCGCGGGTCGAGCTGGCCGCCTTCGACGCCGCCGTGACCGACTGGGAGCTCTTCCGTGGCTTCGAACGCCTCTGACCACGACCGCATGATCGACGGGAAGGGGTGGGGCCCGTGACCGAGGTGGTGAACCCGGCGACGGGCGAGGTGGTGGCGGTCGTGCCGTCGGCCTCGGCCGACGAGGTCGACGCGGCGATCGGGCGGGCGGACGCGGCGTACCCGCGGTGGCGGGCACTGACGCCAGGGGACCGGGCGCGGCTGCTGCGCCGGTTCGCCGCGCTGGTGGACGCGCACCTGGAGGAGCTGGCGCAGCTGGAGGTGCGCAACTCGGGGCACACCGTCGGCAACGCGCGGTGGGAGGCGGGCAACGTCCGGGACGTGCTCGACTACTACGCGGGCGCGCCGGAGCGGCTGACCGGGCGGCAGATCCCGGTGCCGGGCGGGCTGGACGTGACGTTCCACGAACCGCTCGGCGTGGTCGGGGTGATCGTGCCGTGGAACTTCCCGATGCCGATCGCCGCCTGGGGCTTCGCGCCGGCCCTCGCCGCCGGCAACACGGTGGTGCTCAAACCCGCCGAGTTGACCCCGCTGACCGCGCTGCGCCTAGCCGAGCTGGCCCGCGAGGCGGGGCTGCCCGAGGACGTGTTCACGGTGCTGCCGGGAGCCGGGTCCGTGGTGGGGGAGCGGTTCGTCACCCATCCCGCCGTCCGCAAGGTCTGCTTCACCGGCTCCACCGAGGTCGGCACCCGGATCATGGCCGGCTGTGCCGCCCAGGTGAAGCGGGTGACGCTGGAGCTGGGCGGCAAGAGCGCCAACCTGGTCTTCGCCGACGCCGACCTGGAGAAGGCGGCGGCGACCGCCCCGTACGCCGTCTTCGACAACGCCGGCCAGGACTGCTGCGCCCGGTCCCGGATCCTGGTCCAGCGGCCGGCGTACGACCGCTTCCTGGAGCTGCTCGAGCCGGCGGTGCGGGCGTTGCGGGTGGAGGATCCGGCCCGGGAGACCGCCGAGATGGGCCCCCTCATCTCCGCCGGCCAGCGGGACCGGGTCGCGGGGTACGTCGACGGGGCGACCGTCGCGTTCACCGGCTCCCGCCCCGGCGGCCCCGGCTTCTGGTACGCCCCGACGGTGCTGCTCGCCGATTCCACGGCGGACCGGCACTGGCGGGAGGAGATCTTCGGCCCGGTCGTCTCGGTGCTTCCGTTCGACGACGAGTCCGACGCGGTGCGGCTCGCCAACGACACCGATTACGGCCTGTCCGGCTCGGTCTGGACCCGGGACGTGGGCCGCGCCGTCCGGGTGGCGCGGGCGGTCGAGGCGGGCAACCTCAGCGTCAACTCGCACTCCTCGGTGCGGTACTGGACCCCCTTCGGCGGCATGAAGCGCTCCGGGCTGGGCCGCGAGCTGGGCCCGGACGCGCTGCACGCCTTCACCGACGTCAAGAACGTGTTCATCGCAACGGAGGAGTGAGGCGCGTGCAGGGTCGTCTTCAGGACCGGGTGGCCGTGGTCACCGGTGCGGGCAGCGGGATCGGGCTGGCCACCGTGCGGCGGTTCGCCGCCGAGGGTGCGCGGGTGGTCTGCGTGGACATCGACCCGGAGGCCGGCAACCGGGCCGCCGACTCCGTGGGCGGCGAGTTCGTCGCGGCCGACGTCGCCGACGAGGCGGCCGTACGGGACCTCTTCGACGGGGTGGCCGAGCGGCACGGGCGGGTCGACATCGCGTTCAACAACGCCGGCATCTCCCCGCCCGAGGACGACTCCATCCTGGAGACCGGGCTGGACGCCTGGGAGCGGGTGCTGCGGGTCAACACCACGAGCGTCTACCTCTGCTGCAAGCACGTCATCCCGCACATGCGCCGGCAGGGCAAGGGCTCGATCGTCAACACCGCCTCGTTCGTGGCGCTGATGGGCGCGGCCACCTCGCAGATCGCGTACACGGCGAGCAAGGGCGGGGTGCTGGCGATGACCCGGGAACTGGGCGTGCAGTTCGCCCGGGAGGGCATCCGGGTCAACGCGCTCTGCCCCGGCCCGGTCGCCACCCCGCTGCTGCTGGAGCTCTTCGCCGCCGATCCGGAGCGCGCGGCCCGCCGGCTGGTGCACGTGCCGATGGGGCGGTTCGGCAGGCCGGAGGAGATCGCCGCCGCGGTGGCCTTCCTCGCCAGCGACGACGCCTCCTTCATGACCGCCGCGCAGTTCGTGGTCGACGGCGGCATCACCGGCGCGTACGTCACCCCGCTGTGAGCCCGCGCCCTCCGCACGGAGGGGGAGGTGCCGTCGGGCAGCCGACGGCCGGCCGAGGCGGACGTAACCAGCGACCAAGGCGTGGCACGCGTTACGTTGCTGGCCCGTCAGGGTATTGAGCGGGGCACGGCCGGATGGATCATCGGGCCGAGGCGGGGAAGGCCGGAGCGGGAGGCTGCATGAGCTCGGCCCAGGGGGGCGTGGACGAGGGGCACCCGCCCGACCGCGTCCGGGAAGCGGAGTTTCCCCCGCTGCTCGCCGCCGCGTTCGCGGCCGGCGGCGAGATGGGCGAGCGGATGCGCGCGTTCGACTGGTCCACCACCCCGCTGGGCACTCCGGACCGCTGGCCGGCTGCGCTCTGCGCGGCGGTCGGCATGATGCTCGCCTCCAGCGCCCAGATCGTCATGTTCTGGGGCGAGGACCAGCTCGCCTTCTACAACGACGCCTACCGGCCGACGATCGGCGGCAAGCACCCGGACGTGCTGGGCCGGCCGGCCCGCGAGCACTGGGCGGAGACCTGGGACGTGCTCGGGCCGCTGCTGGAGAGCGTCCGGCGCGGCTGCCGGTCGTACCGGGCCGAGGACCATCCCTTCCCGCTCGACCGGCACGGCTTCCTCGAGGAGACGTACTTCGACGTCTCGTACGACCCGATCCTGGGCGTCGACGGCACCGTCGACGGCATCTTCTGCATCGTCAACGAGACCACCGGCCGGGTGCTCGGCGAGCGCCGGCTGCGGCTGCTGGCGGAGCTGGGCAGCGAGCTGGCCGAGGTGGGCAGCACGGCGGAGCTGGGCCGGGCCGCCGCCGCGGTGTTCGACCGGCACCGGCCGGACGTGCCGTTCGCCCTGGTGCACCTGCCCGACGACACCGGCCGCCTCGCGCTGGCGGGGCGCAGCGGCGTCGAAGCCGCTGCGGTCACCACGCCGTCCCCGGCGTCGCTCGCCGAGGTTGCCGCCGGCGGCGCTGCCGCCACCGTCGCCGTGACGGACCTGCTCGCCCGGGTCCCGGCCGGCGCGACCGAGCGGGCGCTGGTGCTGCCGGTCACCGCGGCGAACGAGACCGTCGGGACGCTGGTCGTCGGCCTCGCCCGCCGGCTGCCGCTGACCGACGAGTACCGCGACTTCTTCGACCTGGTCGCCGCGCAGGTCTCCCGGGCCGTCGGCAAGCAGCAGGCGTACGAGCAGCAGCGCGCCCGGGCCGCCGAGCTGGCCGCCCTCGACCGGGCCAAGACCAACTTCTTCGCCAACATCAGCCACGAGTTCCGCACCCCGTTGACCCTGGTGCTCGGCCCGCTGGAGGACCTGCTCGCCGACCCGGCGCTGCCCGAGGCGTACACGGACCAGCTCACCACCATGCACCGCAACGCGCTGCGGCTGCTCAAGCTCGTCAACACGGTGCTCGACTTCTCCCGGCTGGAGTCCGGTCGGCTGGCCGCCCACTACCAGCCGACCGACCTGGCGGACTACACCTCCCGGCTGGCCAGCACGTTCCGCTCGGCGACCGAGCGGGCCGGGCTGCGCCTGGTGGTGGACTGCCCGCCGCTGCCGGCACCGGTCTTCGTGGACCGGGACATGTGGGAGAAGATCGTCCTCAACCTGGTGTCGAACGCGGTGAAGTTCACTTTCGACGGGGAGATCCGGGTGCGGGTCCGGGCCGTCGACGGCGCCGCCCGCCTGGAGGTCGCCGACACCGGCGTCGGCATCGTCCCCGAGGAGCTGCCGCAGGTCTTCGAGCGCTTCCACCGGGCGCCGGGGGCGCGCTCGCGCACCCACGAGGGCACCGGGATCGGCCTGGCGCTGGTCCGCGAGCTGGTCGAGATGCACGGCGGCGAGGTGGCCGTCAGCAGCCGTGTCGACGAGGGCAGCACGTTCACCGTGACCGTCCCCTTCGGCACCGGGCACCTGCCGCCCGAACGGGTCGCCGACGCCGGCCCCACGGCGCCGGTCGAGCTGGTGGGGGCCGACCTGTACGTGGCGGAGACCGCCCGCTGGGCCGACGCCGCGGGGGCCGGGGCGGCCCGGGTGGCCGGGTCGGGCGCCGCCGGGCGGATCCTGGTCGCCGACGACAACGCCGACCTGCGCGAACACGTCACCCGGCTGCTCTCCCCGTCGTGGGAGGTGGTCGCGGTGACCGACGGCGTGGAGGCGCTGCGGCTGGCCGTCGACGGCGCGTTCGACCTGGTGCTGACCGACGTGATGATGCCCCGGCTGGACGGCTTCGGGCTGGTCGCCGCGCTGCGTGCGGACGCGCGTACCCGGCACGTGCCGATCGTGCTGCTGTCGGCCCGCGCCGGCTCCGCCGAGGCGGTCGCCGGGCTCTCGGCCGGCGCCGACGACTACCTCACCAAGCCCTTCTCCGGCCAGGAGTTGATCGCCCGGGTCCGGGCCAACGTCGAGCTGGGCCAGCTCCGCGGCCAGATCATCCGCGGGCTACGGGCGCTGGCCGACGCCGCGGTGGCGGTCAACACCGCCCGATCCACGGCCGACGTGCTCCAGGTCGCCGCGCGGCACGCGCTCAGCCTCGCCGAAGCCGCCCGGGTGGTGGTCTCCGCGACCGGGATGCGCTTCGAGGCCGACGGCGGCGGGTCGGCCCCCGTCGAGCCGTCCTTCGTGCTGCCGCTGACCGGCACCGTCGGCGAGCAGCTCGGCGAGCTGCGGGTCTGGCGGCCGGACGGCGACGGCGCCCACACCGACGAGGCCGCGCTCACCCAGCTCGCCCGGCTGGTCGGCGTGCGGCTGGAGAACGCCCAGCTCTACGAGGCCGAGCACCGCATCGCCACCACGCTCCAGCACAGCCTGCTGCCCCGGTCGCTGCCGCAGCTGCCGGGCGCCGTCGTCGCCAGCCGCTACCTGCCGGGCAGCGCCGACGTGGAGGTCGGCGGAGACTGGTACGACGTCGTCGCCCTGCGCGACGACGAGCTGGTGCTGGCCATCGGCGACGTGGTGGGCAAAGGCGTCCGCGCGGCGGCGGCGATGGGCCAGCTCCGCAACGCGCTGCGGGCGTACGTGCTGGAGGGGTTCGACCCGGGGGAGTCGCTGACCCGGCTCAACCGGCTGGTCGGGACGACGGAGGGGCGCTCCTTCGCCACCGTGCTCTGCCTCTGGTTCAGCCCGCGCACCGGCCGGCTGCGGTACGCCAGCGCCGGCCACCCCTCGCCGCTGCTGATCCGGGGAGACGACGTGGCGTTCCTGCACGACCGGGCGCTCGGCCCGCCCGTCGGGGCGATCCCGGACACGTCCTACCGGACGGTCGAGGGGGAGCTGACCCCGGGCAGCCGGCTGCTGCTCTACACCGACGGGCTGATCGAGGACCGGCAGCTCGACATCGACGACGCGCTGGCCCGGCTCAGGCAGGACGCGGCGACGCCCGGCGAGCACGTGACGGACGTGATCGACGCCGTGGTCCGGCGGATCGCCGGGCGGCCCCTGCGCGACGACGTCGCGGTGCTGGCCCTGGAGGCGGCGGAACTCAACCGGTTCGCGCTGCGGCTGCCGGCCGACCCCACCCGGCTCAGCGTGCTGCGCAAGCGGCTGGAGGACTTCCTCGTCGCCCACTCCGTCAACGAGACGGACCTGTTCGACCTGACCGTCGCCGTCTCCGAGGCGGCCGCCAACGCCATCGAGCACCCCGTCGACCCCGCGGAGCCGACGATCGCCGTCGAGGTGGTCATCGAGGATCGCACCGTGGTGGCCACCGTGCGCGACAGCGGGCGGTGGCGGGAGTCGACCGGGTCGGGCTTCCGTGGGCGGGGGTTGTCCCTCATCAAGGCGCTGGGGGAGCTGTCGGTCACGCGTACCCCCGAGGGGACGGAAGTGACGCTGCGCCGGCGGCTGGCGGACTGAGCACCCGCCCGGCGGCGGCCGGAGCGGCGCGGCCCGAGGTCAGGCCGGGTGGAGCCAGGTCTGCTCGCCGAGGCCGGCGATGTCCAGCACGCGGCGGACCTGCCGGGACGGCAGGACGGCGATGGCGTCGGGGAACCGCTGGGCGAGCCGGACCACGGCGTGGATCGCCGCCGAGTCGAAGAAGGTGACCGCCCGCAGGTCGAGCGTCACCCGCTCGGCCGGCTCCCGCAGCACGGTCTGGACCATCGTGTCGGCGGTGGCCATGTCGACCTCGCCGGTCACCACGACGCGGACGTGACCACCGTCGACCTCCGCGCTGGCGGAGAATACGGGAGGCGCGACGTCCCCTTGATCCACGCAGCCACAATGGCACAGCCTCTCGGGCGCGGCAACAACCGGGCCGGGCGGGCGGGGGCGGGGGACGCCCGCCCCCGCGGCGATAGGCTTGGGCCCATGACCGTCCGTGCGCCGCTGACCCCAGGCACGCTCTCCCCGTTGCGGCCCGTGCCCGCCCACATCGTCCGCCCGGAGTACGTGGGCAAGAAGCGTCCCCAGGAGTGGCGCGGCTCGCACGTGCAGACCCCGGAGACGGTCGAGAAGATGCGGATCGCGGGTCGGCTCGCCGCCCAGGCCACCCAGCTCGCGGGTGAGCACTGCAAGCCCGGCGTGACCACCGACGAGATCGACCGGGTCGTGCACGAGTTCCTCTGCGACCACGGCGCCTACCCGTCGACGCTGGGCTACAAGGGCTTCCCCAAGTCCTGCTGCACCAGCCTCAACGAGGTGATCTGCCACGGCATCCCCGACTCCACCGTGCTCGCCGACGGCGACATCATCAACGTCGACGTCACGGCGTACATCAACGGGGTGCACGGCGACACCGACGCCACCTTCTGCGTCGGCGAGGTCAGCGAGGAGGCCCGGCTGCTGGTCGAGCGGACCCACGAGGCGATGATGCGCGGCATCCGCGTGGTCGCCCCGGGCCGCCAGATCAACGTGGTCGGCCGGGTCATCGAGTCGTACGCGAAGCGCTTCGGCTACGGCGTGGTCCGCGACTTCACCGGCCACGGCATCGGCGAGTCCTTCCACAGCGGGCTCTACGTGCCGCACTACGACAGCCCCCGCCCGACCGACGTGATGGAGCCGGGGATGACGTTCACGATCGAGCCGATGATCACTCTCGGCACCCACCAGTACGACATGTGGGACGACGGCTGGACGGTGGTCACCAAGGACCGCAGGTGGACCGCGCAGTTCGAGCACACCATCGTGGTGACCGAGGACGGCCACGAGATCCTCACACTGCCGTGACCGACACCCCGGCGGCGCTCCGCGAGGCGCACCACGCGGACGTGTCCGGCGGCTGGCTGCGGCCCGCCGTCTTCGGCGCGATGGACGGCCTCGTCACCAACATCGCCCTGATCGCGGGCGTCGGCGGCGGCGGGGTGTCGCCCCGCAGCATCGTGCTCACCGGCACCGCCGGCCTGGTGGCCGGCGCCATCTCGATGGGGCTGGGGGAGTACACGAGCGTCCGCTCGGCCAACGAGCAGGTCGCGGCCGAGGTGGCCAAGGAACGCCGCGAGCTGGAGCGGCACCCCGAGGCGGAGGCGCGCGAGCTGGCCGAGGCGTGGGTCGCCCGGGGCCTGCCGCACGACCTCGCCATGCAGGTCGCCGAGGCCGTGCGGCGCAACCCGGAGGAGGCGCTGCGGGTGCACGTCCGGGAGGAGCTCGGCGTCGACCCCGACGACCAGCCCAGCCCGTGGGCGGCGGCGATCTCGTCGTTCCTGTTCTTCTCGGTCGGGGCCCTGGTGCCGCTGCTGACCTACCTGTTCGGCTCGACCAGCCTCTGGCTGGCGCTGGCCGTCGGTGGGCTCGGGCTCTTCGCGGCCGGGGCGGTGGTCGCCCGGTTCACCGCCCGGGCCTGGTGGTCCGGCGGCCTGCGCCAGCTCCTGCTGGGCGCCGCCGCGGCCGGCGCCACCTACCTCGTCGGCGCCCTCATCGGCGTCCAGGGCGCCCTCGGCTGATCCCCGCCGCGCCCCGGGTCGGCGCAGAGCCGGTCGTACGCGCTCCGGTTCGTCCGCAGGGGCGGCATACCGCCGCCGCGCGGCAGGTCAGCCGTCGAGGAGGTCGTCGACCGTCCCGTCGACGGGGCGGCCCCGGGCCGTCAGCTCCGCCGCCTGGCGGGCCAGCACGGCGCCCACCTCGGTCATGTCCGCGCCGGCCAGGCCGGTGCGCCGCACCGCGTCCCCCGGATCACGGAAGTAGGTGCGGCTGAGCAGGCCGTTCACGGTGGCCGCCGCCAGCCGCGCCTCGCCGAGCATCAGCAGGGCCTGGTCGGTCTCGTACCACTCGGCCAGCCGGGCCGCCCGGGCGTGCGCCGCGCTGCCCCTGTACCACGCCTGCCGGGCCGCCGTGCTGAACTCGGCCGGCCGGGCGCGGGCCAGCCGGCCCAGGTGCTCGTCACGGAGCGTGCGCAGCCAGCCGGTCGGGTCGTGCAGTGCCCGGGTGCTGACGTACCGGTCGGCGGTCAGCGGCCAGAGCGGGGAGATCAGCCGGGCCTGGCGGAGGTAGTCGTCCGCGCCGGCCACGGTCAGGTCGACCAGCACGCCGTCGACCCGCCGGGTCGCCGGGGGCGGGCCGCCGCCGGGTCGGTAGGTCACCACCAGCAGCCCGACCTCGCCGTCCCCGCCGCCGTCGTCGTCGCCGTGCGCGAGCGGGCCGTGCACGGCGACGGCGAGCACGTCGGCCGGGAAGCGCCGGCGGGCGGCGTCGGCGACCCGCTCGGCCACCGCCCACCGTGGATCGTCGAGGTGCCGGTCGCCACCGGAGGGCACGCCGTCCACGTCCACGCCGCCCACGTCCACGCCGACCACCTCACGCCCTCGCCGACCGGGCCGCCCGGCACGAGCCGGCCCGCGGTGTCGCGGCGGCGCCGGTCACCGCACCAGCCTAGTCGCGCCCGCCCGACCCGCCCGGCCCGCCGCGCCCGGTGGGGACCAGCCGGAAGAGGAGGATCTCCCGGCCGCCGGCCCGCCGCACGTACGTCTGGTAGGCCGGCCACTGGTCGACCAGCAGCCGCCACAACCGCTCCCGTTCGGCGCCCGCGGCGGCCTCGGCGCGCACCGGGACCCGACGGCCCTTCACGTCCACCTCGGCGGCCGGGTCGGCGAGCAGGTTCAGCGCCCAGCCCGGCTGGTGGGTCTGGCCGAAGTTCGTGCCGACCACCACGTACGCGCCGCCGTCGGGCACGTACAGCAGGGGGTTGCTGCGCGGCCGGCCTGAGCGCCGGCCGGTGGTGGTGATGACCAGCGACGGGACGAGCCCCAGCGCGACCACCCGGCCCCGGGTGAGCCGCCCGACCACCCGGTCGGCGGGGACGAGCAGGCGGACGGCGGCGCCGAACCACCGGTGGTGGCCGACGCGGCGGGTGAGGGCTCCCAGGACGGGCACGGGCACCAGTGTGCCCGGTCCCGGCCGGTCAGTCGAGGCGTCGCTCGACCGGCAACCGGGACCGGGTGAACAGTCCCGCGCCGAGCATCGCGACCAGCGGCACCACCACCAGGACGCCGAGGGTGGTCCACGGGACCACCACCGGGTACGGGTCCTGGACCGGCCACGAGCCGGCGTACCGGCGGTTCAGGGCGGTCAGGATGATCACGGCCGAGCCGAGGCCGGCGACGATGCCGAGCGCCGAGCCCAGCACGGCGATCACCCCCGCCTGGCACAGCGACAGGAGCCGGCGCAGGCCGGGGCCGGCGCCCACCGCGGCCAGCGTGGACAGGTCGGCGCGCCCCTCGGCCGCCGCCAGCCCGGTGGCGATGCCGGCGGCGCCCACGGTGATCACTCCGGCCGCGGCGGCCAGCAGGAGCAGCGCCGGCCGCCCGTCGCCCGACCGGTCGCCCTGCTCGATCTCCACGTGGGCGCCGAGCGGGCGCAGCGCGGTGGCGAACCGGTCCCGCCGGCCCTGGTCGGGCGCCCCGTCGGCGGCGACGGCCCAGCCGAGCGGGCGGGTGGCCAGGCCGAGCCGGTCGGCCGCCCGCCGCGAGAGCAGCAGCCGCTCCGTCGGTACCCCGGTGTGCAGCGCGTACGCGGGGACGGCGGTGGGCGCCGAGGTCACCGGCCCGGCCGGTCCCGACCCGTTCACCACCACCTCGATCCGCCCGTCCACCACGTAGCGCGGATCGGTCACCACCGCGCCGCCGGCGCGCAGCACGGCGGCCGCGGCGGCGACGTCGGCGGGGTCGGCGCCGGTGAGCAGCGGCAGGGCGGTCCCGTCGTCCACCAGCACCTGGAAGTACGTGTCGTGGAGGTCGTTTCCCCGGCAGCGGGCGTCCGCGCGGGCCTGCCGCCGCTCGGCCTCGCTCAGGTCGTCGCTGAACGGCCAGGGGCACGCCCGGTGCGGCGGCAGCACGGGAGCGACCGAGCAGGGCTCGGCCTCCGTCGTGCACCGCACCCCGGCCAGCGGCGCCACCGTGGCGGCGCCCAGCTGGTCGCGGGCCGCCTCGGTGACTCGGGCCAGGGCGGGCGCGGGGTCCAGGTCCGGCCGGTGCACCAGCACGGTGCCGGCGGGCAGGCTGGGCTCGTACGTCGACACACTCCGCGCGTGGTCGCTGGCCAGGTACACCCCGACCGCGACGCTGCCGGCGACCGCCGCCATCACCGCCGAGATCGCCGGGGCGGCCGAGGAACGGTTGCGGCTGGCGTCGCGCAGCGCGATCCGGGGCGCCAGCGGGAGCGACCGCCCGAGCCGGGCGAGCAGGCCGACCAGTGTCGGGGTGGCGAAGACCAGCCCCAGCTCGCCGAGGACCAGACCGGCGAGGATCACCGGTGGCGACGTCCGGGCGGCCCCGAACGCGGCCACCGCCGCCCCGCCGGCCGCCATGCACACGCCGGCCGTGAGCCAGCGCCGCCGATGCGCGGGCGGGGTGCGGCGGCCGGCCAGCCCGGCCACCACGTCCTGCCGGGCCGCCGCCCAGGCCGGGGCCAGCGCGGCCAGCACGCCGGACAGGACCGCGACGGCCGCGACCGCCACCAGGGCCTCCGGCCAGCAGCGGTATCCGCCGAAGCGCGCGCCGTAGAGGTGCTGCTCGACCAGCGGCCGGGCGGCGAACGCCGCCGCGACGCCGAGCGTGAGCCCGGTGGCCGCCCCGAGGGCGCCCAGCACCACGCCGTCGGCCAGCACGATCCGGCGCAGGTGGGCGTCGTCGCCGCCCGCCACCGCGACCAACGCGAGGTCCCGGCGCCGCCGCCGTACGCCGACCGCGAAGGCCGGGCCGACGAGCAGCACCACCTCCAGCAGCCCCAACCCGCCGACGAGTACCGAGACGCTCATCCCCTCGACGTCGACCGAGGAGAACGCGTCGGGCCCGACGACGTCCACCGCCGAGGGCGGGGCGGGGGTGCGGGCGTGGACCAGGACGCCGTGGTCGTTGAGCCGACGGAACAGTGTCTCGTCCAGCGTCCCGGGCAGGTCCACCAGCCAGGTCATGTCCGGCTCGGCATCCGTCGGGCCCGCGGTCGCCGGGTGCAGCGTGACGATCGGTCCCAGGTCGTCCGGGTACTCGACCACCCCGACCACCCGCCACGACCGGGAGCCGTCCCCGGACGTGACGGTGCCACCGGGACGGACGTCGAGTCGGCGCAGCGCGGCGGGGCTCACCGCGATCTCGTCCGGCCCGGCCGGCGCCCGGCCGGAGCGGAACCGGGCCAGCCCCCGGCCGAGCGGGTCCGCGAGGTCCACGGCGCGGCCGGTGACGTCCCGGTCGACCCGGTCGCCGACCCGGGCGTCGAAGCTCACCCAGCGGCGCAGCGGGACGACCCGGCTCCCGGCCGGCAGCAGGGCGGTGACCTGTTCGGCGGTGATCTGCCCGGCCGGCGGCGTCGCGTCGTGGTCGGACACCCAGCCATCGCCCCAGGCGTCCTGGGTGACCGGCCCGCGCGCCACCCAGAGCAGTTCCGCGTCGGCGACGCCGAGCCGTTGCTCGGTCCGCTCGGCCCGGGTCAGCTCGGACATGTCCCAGCTCACCGCGGTGAAGGTCAGCACCAGCACCGGCAGCGTGATCATCGCGAGCACCAGCGCCGTACGCCCCCGCGCCCGTCGGGCCTCCCGGCGGGCGATCCGCAGCGCCACCCACCAGGAGCCGACGGCGCCCGCGAGCCGGCCGCCCCGGCCCGCCGTCACCGACCGCTGCCGGTCAACAACTGCTCCACGCTGCCCAGCGGGGCCGTCGAGTCGACCAGCACCCCGTCGCGGAGGAAGACCACCCGGTCGGCCCAGGCGGCGTGCCGCGCCTCGTGGGTGACCAGGACCGCGGCGGCCCCCGCGTCGACCCGCCGGCGCAGCAGGTGCAGCACCGCCTCGCCGGTCTGCGAGTCCAGCGCCCCGGTGGGCTCGTCGGCGAGCACCAGCCGGCGCTCGCCGACCAGCGCGCGGGCGATCGCCACCCGCTGCTGCTGGCCGCCGGAGAGCTGGTCGGGGAACCGGTCGCCCAGTTCCGGCAGGCCCACCTCGGCCAGCGCGTCCAGCGCCAGCCGGCGCGCCCGCCGCCCGCCGGTCCCGTCGAGTTCCAGGGGGAGCGCGACGTTCTCCACGGCGGTGAGGCTGCCGAGCAGGTTCAGGTCCTGGAAGATGTAGCCGATCCGGCGGCGACGCACCTGGGCGAGGCGGCGCCGGTCCAGGGCGCCGAGGTGCTCGCCCTCGACGAGCACCTCGCCGGCGGTCGGGCCGTCCAGCCCGCCGGCGAGGGCCAGCAGGGTGGACTTCCCGGAGCCGGAGGGCCCCATCACCGCGACGAGTTCGCCCGGGTGGACGGCGAGGCTCACGCCGCGCAGCGCGTGCACCGCCGCCGGCCCGGTGCCGTGGGTGCGGTGCACGTCGCGCACGTCGAGCACGGCCGGGGCCGGGCTGTCGCCCGCCGGCCCGCTGCCCACGCTCACCGTCGTGCCTCCTCGTCCGTCTGGTTCACCGCCTCGGCGGGCGTCGTCGGCGCGCGGCCGGGCCCCGTCGGACGGTAGCGCACCAGGCTCGTCTCGCAGTGGTCCAGCCAGCGCACCTCGGCCTCGGCCTGGAAGACCATGGCGTCCAGCACCAGCCGCCACGGCAGGTCCTCCGGGCGGTCGCTGGCGTACTTCAACCGGGTCAACTCCTGCAGCGTCCGCATGGTCGCGCTGCGCTGGGTCTGCACCACCGAGCGCACGTCGACGCCGGGCGTGGTCAGCGCGAGGGCCAGCTTGATCGCCAACTCGTCGCGGGGCCGGTCGGTGCGGCTGATCGGGGTGGCGAACCACAGCGCCAGGTCCGTCCGCCCGGCGTCGGTGATCTCGTACGGGCGCTGCCCGGCCTCGCTCTCGGGGAGCGAGCGGACCAGCCCGTCCCGCTCGAGGCGGGACAGGGTGGTGTAGACCTGCCCGATGTTCAGCGGCCAGGTCGAGCCGGTCGACTCCTCGAACGCGGCGCGGAGCTGGTAGCCGTACATCTGGCCGCGTTCGAGCAGGGCGAGCAGCCCGTGACGGATTGACATGGCTCCGGAGTATGCATACCTGGTATGCGACCCGCAACCGGAGCGTCACCGCAGGCGGCGGCGGTCAGGCGGGCCGGCCGGGGAACGGCACGGTCAGCGGGGTGATTCCGGCCGTCCGGCGCCAGCGGGTCGCCCGCAGGGCGTACTCGACCAGGGCGGCCAGCGCCCTGTCGCGGTCGGCGCCGGTGGTGGCGGGCACCGCCGCCCGCCAGAACGCCGCGGTGCGCTCCTCCACCTCGACGGCCAGCCGCAGCGCGCTCGCCCGGTCGGTCACCGGGAACGGCAGGGCGTAGCCCGCCCGGTCGGGCGGGACGGCGCCGCCGCCCGCGCTGAGCTGCATCACCAGGTCGTCGCGGCGGCGCCGGTGCGCGGCCTCCGCCTCGCGGGCGGCGGTCCGGGCCGCGCCGGTGAGGCGTACCCCGATGGGGCCGTAGGCCCAGATCGCCGCGTACTCGGCGGTGAGCGCCGCGCCCAGTGCCCCGGCCGGCCCGGTCGGTGTCGGTGTGGTCACTTCAGCGCCTCCACGTGCGTGGCCCGGGCGGCGGCGATCGAGGCGAGCAGCGCGGCCCGCTCCGCCGGCGCCGCCGCGCAGGCACTGGTCGCCGTCTCCCGGCCGGTGCGCTCGCGCTCGCGCAGCGCGGCCCGGGCGGCGGCCGGGTCGGCCGCCGGGGCGGAGGTGGCCGCGGCGGGCGCCGAGGGCAGCGGCACGCCGATCACCCGGGCCAGCTCGGCAGCGTGCGCGCCGTGCGCCTCGGCGATCGGGGTGAGCAGGCCGGCCAGCGCGGGGTGTGCCGCGGCGGCGTCGCGGTGCCCGGCGGCGAGCCGGAGCGCCTCGTCGAGCAGCGGCGTGAGCGGGTCGGGGTCGGGACTGGGATCGTCGTCGCGGTCGAGAAGATCACAGCCGGCCAGCGGCGCCGTCGCGCCGCCGAGTGCCAGGAGTGCCCCGGCGCGCAGCACCGTTCGCCGGGAATGCCCGGTTGCTCCGCCGCGTTGTGTCGTTCTGCCCGTCGCCACCGGACAAGTCAACACCATCACCGGCCGTACGTGGGCCACCGGCGTCGGTGCGCCGCCCGGTCCGGTGCCCGGCAGGCGCGTTACGCTCTGCGCAGCCACCGGCGCGTCAGCTCCGGTGGCGTGCCGGCATGGCGACCGATCGGGGCGCCGTCGATCACGAGAAGGGTGCGGAGATGACGCAGCGTGGCCGTGCCACGAGGTCGACGGGTCCGGCGGGCAGACCCCGGCGCGCCGACGCCCCCCGGGGCGGGGAACGCGCCGGCGGCCCGCGCGGTGACCTCGCCGCCCGGCGGGCCCGGCTGCGTGAGGTCATCGAGCCGGTGGTCGCCGGCGCCGGCTACGACCTGGAGGAGCTCACCGTCTCCCGGGCCGGCCGCCGGCACGTGGTGCGGGTGATCGTGGACGCCGACGGCGGGATCAACCTGGACGCCGTCGCCGAGGTCTCCCGGGCCGTCTCGGCGGCCCTCGACGCGGCCGAGGAGTCCGGGGGTGACATCGTCGCCGGGGAATACCAGCTGGAGGTCAGCTCCCCGGGCGTGGACCGGCCGCTGACCCTGCCTCGGCACTGGCGGCGCAACGTCGGGCGGCTGGTCAAGGTGACCGTCCGCGGCGCGGGCGCTGCGCCCGGGCAGCGCGCCGGGCAGCCCGCCGGCGACCGGCAGGTCACCGGCCGGGTGGCCGAGGCCGACGACGAACGCGTGGTGCTGGAGACCGACACCGGCCGCGCCGCGTGGACCTACGCCGAGCTCGGCCCCGGCCGGGTGCAGGTCGAGTTCCACCGCCTCGACGAGATCGAGGAGACGGACGAACCCGACGACATGGACGACACCGACGACTTCGACGACGAAGATGATGTGGAGGACGAGGAGAGGTGAACATCGACCTCGCGGCGCTGCGCGCACTCGAGCGCGAGCGGGAGATCCCGTTCGACACGATCCTCGCGGCGATCGAGACCGCGCTGCTGACGGCCTACCGGCACACCGAGGGGGCGGAACCGCACGCCCGGGTGGAGATCGACCGCAAGTCCGGCGCGGCCCTGGTCTACGCGCAGGAGCTGGACGACGACGGCACGGTGGTGCGGGAGTGGGACGACACCCCGCACGACTTCGGCCGGATCGCCGCCATGACCGCCAAGCAGGTGATCCTCCAGCGGCTGCGGGAGGCCACCGACGAGGTGCACTTCGGCGAGTACGTCGGCCGCGACGGCGACCTGGTCACCGGCGTGGTGCAGGCGCACGAGGCGCGGGCGGAGAAGGGCATCGTCACCGTCGACCTGGGCAAGCTGGAGGGCGTCCTGCCGCAGTCGGAGCAGGTGCCCGGCGAGCGGTACGTCCACGGCGAGCGGATCCGCTGCGTGGTGGTGCACGTGGCCAAGGGGATGCGCGGCCCGCAGATCACCCTGTCCCGCTCCCACCCGGCGCTGGTCAAGAAGCTTTTCGCGCTCGAGGTGCCGGAGATCGCCGACGGCACGGTCGAGATCGGCGCGATCGCACGTGAGGCGGGTCACCGTACGAAGATCGCGGTCCGCTCCACCGCCCAGGGCGTGAACGCCAAGGGGGCCTGCATCGGCCCGATGGGCCAGCGGGTCCGCGCGGTGATGAGCGAGCTGCACGGCGAGAAGATCGACATCATCGACTGGTCGGACGACCCGGCGACCTTCGTCGGCAACGCGTTGTCGCCGGCCAAGGCGCTGCGGGTCGAGGTGGTCGACCTGGGCACCCGGACGGCCCGGGTGACGGTGCCGGACTTCCAGCTCTCCCTCGCCATCGGTCGGGAGGGGCAGAATGCCCGGCTTGCTGCCCGGCTGACCGGTTGGCGGATCGACATCCGGTCCGACGCGGAGCAGGCCGGGGCGAGCGGCCGGAGCGGGGCTGATCACGTCCCGGAGCCGGGCAGCGCGATCTCGGGCGCCTAGGGGTAGACTTTCTCCAGTGGTACGACGCGCGCTGCCGGAGCGCACCTGTGTGGGTTGCCGGCGACGTGCGCCGGCCAGCGAATTGCTGCGGATCGTCGCGGTCGGCGACGAGGCTGGTCACAGCCTCCGGCCCGATCCGGCCCGCAGGCTGCCGGGTCGGGGAGCGAACATGCACCCGGATCCGGCCTGCTTCGCGCAAGCGGTGCGGCGGCGCGCCTTCGGGCGGGCGCTGCGCGTCACCGGGGTCCTCGACCACGGTGAGCTCGCGGAGCACGTCGATGCGCCAACCACTACGTCCGGTCAGCCCGACCGGGCGAGGGTCGCTAGCAAGGTAGGACGACCGACATGAGCACACGATGAAGTCCCTGAAATGACCAGGCTTCAAGTGCAGGAGTGAGGTCGCTGCGGGTGCTGCCCGCACGACCTCGGAGTGAGGAGTGCAGTGGCAGGTAAGGCCCGCGTACACGAGCTTGCGAAAGAGCTCGGGGTCGAAAGCAAGACCGTTCTCGCCAAGCTCAAGGAGATGGGCGAGTTCGTGAAGTCCGCGTCCAGCACCGTCGAGGCGCCCGTCGCTCGACGTCTGCGTGGCGCATTCGTCGCGTCCGCCGGTGGGTCCTCGGCGCCGGCCGCCCCTCCGGCGGCAGCCCCGAGCCCGGCACCGACCCCGACGCCGTCCCCGACCCCGGGTGCCCCCCGGGTCTCGGCCAAGCCGATGCCGCCGCGGCGGCCGGCCGCGCCGACCCCTGGACCGAAGCCCAAGGGCCCGGTCCCCGGCCCGCCGCAGCCGGCGACCCCGGTCGCCAAGCCGGCGAGCGCGCACGACATCGAGGTGGCGGCCGCCGAGGCGCGCGCCGCCGCGCTGAAGGCTGAGCAGGAGGCTGCGGTCAAGGCCGCGCAGGCCGCCCGCCAGCAGCAGCGGGAGAACGTCCGACGGGAGCCCCCGACCGAGGGCGGTCCCCGTCCGGGTCCGCGTCCCGGCCCGAACGCCGTGCCGCCCCGTCCGGGTTCCCCGGCCGCGGGTCGTCCCGGCGCCCCGCAGCCGGGCCCGGGTGCCCGGCCGGGTGGTCGTCCGCCGGCGCGCGGCGCCGGCAACAACCCGTTCGGCATCCAGGGCGGTCAGCAGCAGCAGCGGCCGCCGGCCGCCGGTGCCGGCGGTCCCCGGCCCAGCCCGGCGGGCATGCCGCCGCGGCCGAGCCCGGCCTCCATGCCGCCCCGGCCCAGCCCGGCCTCCATGCCGAGCCAGCGGCCCACCACGGGTCGCCCCGGCGGTCCCGGTGGCGGGCGTGGCGGCCCCGGCGGCGGCGCGGGTCGTCCCGGTGGCGGTGGCTTCCGTCCCGGTGGCGGCGGCGGTGGCGGTGGCTTCCGCGGCGGTCCCGGTGGTGGCGGCGGTGGCGGTGGCTACCGTGGTGGCCCCGGTGGCGGCGGCGGCGGTGCTCCCGGCGGCGGTTTCCGTCCGGGTGCCCCGGCCGGTGGCGGTGGTCGTCCCGGTGGCGGCGGTCGTGGCCGTGGCGGTGGCGCCGCGGGTGCCTTCGGGCGTCCGGGTGGCCGGCCGACCCGTGGTCGCAAGTCCAAGAAGCAGCGCAGACAGGAGTTCGACAACCTGTCGGCCCCGACCATGAGCTCGGGTGCCCCCCGGGGTCAGGGTCAGGTCATCAGGCTCTCCCGTGGCGCCTCGCTGTCGGACTTCGCCGACAAGATCAACGCCAACCCGGGTTCGCTGGTCCAGGAGATGTTCAACCTGGGCGAGATGGTCACCGCGACCCAGTCGTGCTCCGACGACACCCTGCAGCTGCTGGGTGAGCACCTCGGCTTCAACGTGCAGATCGTCAGCCCGGAGGACGAGGACCGCGAGCTGCTCGCGCAGTTCAACATCGACCTCGACGCCGAGGTCGCGGAGGACCGCCTGGTCAGCCGTGCGCCGGTCGTGACCGTCATGGGTCACGTCGACCACGGTAAGACCAAGCTGCTCGACGCGATCCGCAAGGCGAACGTCGTGGCGGGCGAGGCGGGTGGCATCACCCAGCACATCGGCGCGTACCAGGTCCACGTCCCGCACGAGGGCGAGGACCGCGCGGTGACCTTCATCGACACCCCGGGTCACGAGGCGTTCACCGCCATGCGTGCCCGTGGTGCCCAGGTGACCGACATCGTGGTGCTGGTGGTGGCGGCCGACGACGGCGTGATGCCGCAGACGATCGAGGCGTTGAACCACGCCAAGGCGGCCGACGTGCCGATCGTGGTGGCGGTCAACAAGGTCGACAAGCCGGAGGCCAACCCGGACAAGGTCCGCCAGCAGCTGACCGAGTACGGGCTGGTCGCCGAGGAGTACGGCGGCGACACGATGTTCGTCAACGTGGCGGCGAAGCCCGGCATCGGCATCGACGACCTGCTCGAGGCGGTCCTGCTGACCGCCGACGCGTCGCTGGAGCTGACCGCTCCGATCGACGGGCCGGCGCAGGGTGTGGCCATCGAGGCGCACCTGGACAAGGGCCGCGGTGCGGTGGCGACGGTGCTGGTGCAGAAGGGCACCCTGCGGGCGGGCGACTCGATCGTCGCCGGTGGGGCGCACGGCCGGGTCCGGGCGATGCTCGACGAGAACGGCAACCAGGTCGCCGAGGCGGGTCCGGCCCGTCCGGTCCTGGTGCTCGGTCTGACCGCGGTGCCGGGTGCGGGTGACACCTTCCTGGCGGCCGAGGACGACCGCACGGTGCGCCAGATCGCCGAGCAGCGGCAGGCGCGGCGGCGGGCGGCGGCGTTCGCCAACTCCCGTGGCCGGGCGACCCTCGAGACGCTCATGGAGCAGCTCAAGGAGGGCGAGAAGACCTCGCTCAACCTGGTGCTCAAGGGCGACGTCTCCGGTTCCGTGGAGGCCCTCGAGGACGCGCTGTTCAACCTCGACATCCCGGAGGAGGTCCAGCTCAGGATCATCCACCGGGGCGTGGGTGCGATCACCGAGAGCGACGTCATGCTCGCGAGCGCCTCGTCCGAGGCGGTCACGATCATCGGCTTCAACGTGCGGGCCTCCAACAAGGTCCGCGAGATGGCCGACCGCGAGGGCGTGGAGATCCGGTACTACACCGTCATCTACCAGGCCATCGAGGAGATCGACGCCGCCCTCAAGGGGCTGCTCAAGCCGGAGTACGAGGAGGTCGAGCTGGGCACCGCGGAGATCCGCGACGTCTTCCGCTCGTCCAAGGTCGGCAACATCTCCGGTTGCATCGTCCGGTCGGGCATCATCCGGCGCAACGCCAAGGCGCGCCTGCTGCGCGACGGCTCGGTGGTGGCGGACAACCTCACCATCAGCTCGCTCAAGCGGTTCAAGGACGACGCCACGGAGGTGCGCGAGGGCTTCGAGTGTGGTCTGACCCTGGGCGGTTACAACAACGTCCAGGTCGGCGACATCATCGAGACCTTCGAGATGCGGGAGAAGGCTCGCGCCTGATCCGATGAACCACTGATCAAGGGGTTTACGCCGAAAGGCGTAAACCCCTTGATCATGTGGGGGTACGTCCGGGTATCGTCCGGGGCGATGTTCACCGGAACCGCGGTCTTCGACCTGCTGCTGCCGGGCGACTCCCGGTCGCTCAAGGCCAAGAGATCATACGTACGCCCGATCGTGGCGGCCCTGCGCCGCTTCGAGGTCTCGGCCGCCGAGGTCGGGGCGCTCGATCTGCACGGTCGGGCCGAGATAGCCGTGGCCGTGGTGGCCGCCGAGGCGTCGCACGTCCGCGAGGTGCTGGACTCCTGCGAGCGCCTGGTGGCCGGCCGACCGGAGGCCGAGTTGCTCTCGGTGCGCCGGCGGCTCTACGGCGAGGAGGACTGACGCCGGAGCGGGTGCGCGCGCCCGGCGGGCGGTGTCGACGCCGGCGGCGCGGGTGCACGCGACGGGCGGTGACGACCCCGGCGGTGCGGGTGTGCCGGGCGTCGTGCCGGGCCGGCGCACCGCCGGCGACGCGCGGCGGCGGTCGCCGCGCGGGTAGTGTTCGAGATGTTGGCCGGTCGGTTCCGGGGCGCTCCGCGTCGCCGGTGCCGGCCGGGAACGGGACGCCGTGGAGGTGGCGAAATGTCGGATCCGGCCAAGGTACGCCGGCACGCGGAGCGGGTGCGTGAACTGGTCGCGTCGGTGGTGCGCAGCCAGATCAAGGACCCCCGGCTCGGCATGATCACCATTACCGACGCCCGGATCACCGCCGACCTGCGCGACGCGACCGTCTTCTACACGGTGCTCGGCGACGCGGCGGCCCAGTCCGGCACCGCCGCGGCGCTGGAGAGCGCCAAGGGCATGCTGCGCAGCACCGTCGGCAAAGCGCTCGGCCTGCGGCACTCGCCGACCCTGACCTTCGTCCTCGACGACGTGCAGGACCAGGTCAAGCACATCGACGACCTGCTCGCCCAGGCCCGCACCGCCGACGCCGAGGTGCAGCGGCTCGCCGCCAGGGCCGAGTACGCGGGCGAGGCCCAGCCGTACCGGCTGGACGAGGACGAGTCCCACGACGAGGACGAGGACGAGACTCCGCCCCGGGGCGGGGACCAGCGGTGACCGAACCGTCCGGCGGTCCGGCCGGTGGCGCCCTCGCCGAGGCGACGCCACCGGCCGACTCCGGCCCCGCCGAGGCGGACTGGGCGGCGGCCGTCGCGGCGGTGCGGGGGCTGCCGGCGGACGGGCGGGTGCTGCTGATCTGCCACGTCAACCCGGACGGCGACGCGCTGGGCAGCATGCTCGGCTTCGGGCTCGGGCTGCGTCGGCTGGGCGTACGGCGGATGCAGGCGACCTTCCCCGGCCCGCCGGAGGTGCCCGAGCCGTTCCGCGGCCTGCCCGGGCTCGACCTGCTCGTGCCGGCGACCGAGGCGTACCCGGACCCGGATCTGGTCGTCTGCTTCGACGCGGCCAGCGAGTCCCGGCTCGGCGAGCTGGTCGACCGGCTGGGCGCGGCCGGCGGTGCGCTGGTGCTCGACCACCACGCGTCGAACACCCGCTTCGGCCGGGTCAACCTGGTGGACCCGCACGCGGCGGCCACCTCGGTGGTCGCCGAGGGGCTGCTCGCCCGGCTCGGCGTCGCGCTGGACGCGGAGATCGCGGAGTGCCTCTACGTCGCCCTGAGCACCGACACCGGCTCGTTCCGGTTCGAGGCGACCACGCCGGCGGTGCACCAGCTCGCGGCGCGCCTGATCGCCACCGGCATCCGCCCCGGTGACATCTCCCGCCGGATCTTCGACACCCGGCCGTTCGGCGCCGTCCGCCTCTTCGGCGAGGTGCTCGGCCGGGCGCGCCTGGAGCCGGCCGCGGCCGTCGGGCACGGCCTGGTCTGGACGTACGCCACGCAGGACGACCTGGCCCGGCACGACCAGCCGGCATACGTGCTGGAGGCGCTGATCGACTCGGTCCGGTGCACCGCAGAGGCCGACGTGAGCTGCGTGGTCAAGCAGACCGCGACCGGCGACTGGGCCGTGTCGATGCGCAGCAAGGGCGCGGTGGACGTCAGCCGGGTGGCGGTCGCGCTGGGCGGCGGCGGGCACCGTTTCGCCGCCGGATTCACCGGGCGGGGGACGGTCGACGAGGTCGTCGACCGGATCCGCACGGAGCTCGACGGCGCGCTGACCGGGCCCGACCGGCGCTGACCCGGCGGGCCCGCACGGGAAGATCAGGGTCAGCTCCGGGGAGTGTCCGTCTTCCGGGGCTCGGCGAGTCCGGGGAGAATCGCGGGATGGAGCAGCCCCACGACCTCACCGTCGAGGCGCCCCGCGCCTGGGACCGTCCCGCCGTCACCGTGCCGGTGCTCGTCTGCCTCTCGCTGGTCGGCGGCCGGTTCCCGTCGTTCTCGACGGAGGCCAACCTCTGGACCCTCGGCACCGGCGGCGTGTTGATCTGGCTGGGCCTGAGCAACCGGGTGCCCCGGCGGCCCGCCCCGCGCCGGCTCGGCGCCCCGGCGGCCTGGTGGGCCCTTCCGGTGGTGGTCTTCGGGGTCTTCGAGGGGGCCACGTTCGTGCTGGCGGTCGGGGACGACTTCCCCACCTTCTCCCGGCTGGCGGATCCGATGCTGGAGGACCGGCTGGTCCGGTCGGCCGCCTGGCTGGCCTGGCTGTCCGCGTTCTGGGGGTTGGTGCGGCGATGATGCGGGCGATGGCGATCGGCGGCTTCCTGGCGGCGCTGGTGCTCTTCGTCGCCGTCGAGTGGGCGGCCCGGCGCGAGGGCTCCCGGATCCCGACGCTCGGCGAGGTCTGCGCGTACGTGATGCGCTACGAGGTGGGGTCGGTGCCCGTCGGCCGGATCGGGCTCTTCGGCTTCTGGTGGTGGCTCGGCTGGCACTTCCTGGCCCGCTGACCGCCGGTCTCCCTCCGCCGCTCCGCGACCCGGGACGACCCGACGGACCAATGTGAGTCCAGATCGCGGGAACCGTGGGCAGCATGTGGACCTGAACGATAACTTGGGAATCGGCCGGCGTCGTGTGGCGGCGCCGGTCGTGGGCGGTGGGGCCACACCCGGCAACGCCTCCCTCCAGGGTCGGACCGACCCGGGCTCACACGCTGCCCACCAGCCGCTCCGGTGACCCCGGACCGCTGCCGGGCGTTCAGCACGCCGCCCGTGAGGGCCGCCGTCGCGTCGGCGGCTGCCCGCGCCCTGGAAGGGGACCACCACCATGCCGAGCAAGCCCAAGCCCGAGACCACCGACGAGGCCCGCGAGCAGATGCGCCGCGCGCTGCAGACCTCGATGGACACCCGTCAGTGACCCAGGCCGACCGGCGGTGACACGGCCGGCGTCCGCCGCCGACGGCGGCACCGCCCAGCCGGCGTCGACCGCCGGTCGCGGGCGTCCGCCGCTTTCCACGGCCGACGCCCGACCCGTCGGCTGCCGTCGCGTGGGTCGAGCCAGACGTCGGAAGGCCGACGCCCCGGGCGAGCCGGACGCCGCCCCGCCCACCGCGGGCCGTGGCGCTGCTGGCGGCCGGTCCGGAGCCGGGATCCCTGGCAACCGTGCCGGTGCGTCGGTACGGTCCCCGCATGCGCCGGATCCTCGTAGTCGGCAGCTCGGGCGCCGGTAAGAGCACCCTCTCCCGCGAGGTCGCGCGCCGGCTCGACCTGCCGCTCATCCACCTCGACCGGCACTTCTGGCAGCCCGGCTGGGTGGCCCCCGACGGCGCCCGCTGGCGTGCCACGGTCGCCGAACTCGCCGCCCGGCTGTCCGGAGAAGATCGACGCCGAGTTCCTCCGGTACGTGTGGCGCTACCCGCGCCGGTCCCGGCCCCGGCTGCTCGCCGCGGTCGCCACGCACGCGCCGGGGTTGCCGGTGGTCCGGCTGCGCAGCCGCGCCGAGGTGCGCCGCTGGCTCGCCGAGCTGCCCCCGGCGTGAGCAGAAAACCCGGGCCGGCGGGGACGGCGCTGCGTTAGGGTCCGGGCATGAGGTCGTTCCGCGGCGTCCTGCCCCCACCGCGCTCCTGACCGGAGCGTCACGCCACCGGTGGTCCCCCGAGCCCGGGTGACCACCGGCTCTCGCGGTGCGACCTGCCCGGACGACGGGCCTTCCGCCGATCCCGGCTGAGCCACCGCCGCCCGCGGCCTGCCCGTCCTGTGTGCGCTCCGACAGACGTCACCTCTGTCAGCGGCTCGATTCTCCCTGGAGCGCACCTGTGTCCCGATCGTCCCTTTCCTGGTCGTCCGCATCTCCGTCCACCCCAGAACCCCGCCGGGCGTCCACCGCCGGCCTTCGCATCGGCCTGCTGTACGTCACCGTCGCCGCCGTGCTGTGGGGCACCACCGGTGTCGCCGTGCAACTCGTCCGCGAGTCCACCGCACTGACCCCGACAGGCATCGGTTTCTACCGCCTCGCCATCGGCGCGGTGGTGCTGCTCGCCCTCGTGGCGCACCGGCTGGGACCGGTGCTGGCGGCGCTGCGGTCGGAACCGGTGGTCCTCGTCCTGATCGGGGTCGGTCTCGGGGCCTATCAGGCCCTCTACTTCGTCGCCGTCGCGGCGGGCGGCGTCGGGGTGGCCACGCTGGTCAGCCTGGGGCTCGCCCCGGTCCTCATCTTCGCGTGGGAGAGCCTGCGCGCGCGGCGGCTGCCCGGGCGGACCCTGCTGGGCGCCCTGGTGGCCGGCGTCGCCGGCCTCGTGTTCGTCACGGTGTCGGCCGGGCAGCCGGGCGCCGCCGCGCCGCGCCCGCTGTTCGGCCTGCTCGCGGCCTTCGGCTCGGGTATCGGCTATGCCGCCAGCATCGTGCTGAGCCGGCACGCCGCGCGTCGTGTCCCGCCGATGACGCTCACCACCGTCTCCGTCGTGGTGGGCGCGGTGGCTCTGGCGCCGGTCGCGCTGGCCGAGGGGGTCGCCGTTCCGGCCCGGCTCGCGCCCGTCGGCCTGCTGGTCCATCTCGGGGTGGTCACCACGGCCGTGGCGTACGCCCTGTTCTACGCCGGGCTGCGCACCACCACGGGCAGCGCCGCCGCGCTGTCGACCCTGGCGGAGCCGCTCACCGCCGTGCTGCTCGCCGGGTGGCTCGTCGGCGAGACGCTACCCGTGCCGGTGGCCGTCGGGGGAGTGCTCCTGCTCGGTGCCGTGACCGTCGTCCACCTGTTACCCGGTAAGTGATCCCAACGCTTGCGATCCTTACCGTGCCCGTGCCAGGATCGGCGGCGATGAGTCAGCCAGCCGTCGCCGCCCCCGCCGCCGCGTCACCCCGCCGGATCGCCGCGCTCGCCCTGCCGGCGCTGGTGGTGCTGGCCGCCGAACCGCTCTATGTGCTCGTGGACACGGCGGTGGTGGGGCATCTCGGCCGGGTGCCGCTCGCCGCGCTCGCCATCGGCGGCACGGTGCTGACCCTCATCGCGTGGCTCGGCACCGTGGTCGCGTACGGCACCACCGGGCGGTCGGCCCGGCGCTTCGGGGCCGGCGACCGGGCCGCCGCCGTCGCCGAGGGCGTGCAGTCCTCCTGGCTGGCGCTCGGGGTGGGCGTGCTGGTCGCGGTCGGCATGCAGGTCGGCGGCGGGGCGTTGGCGCGTACGCTCGCCGGAGGCCCTGGCGAGGTGGCCGACGCCGCCGCGCAGTGGCTGCGGGTCGCGGCGCTCGGCGCCCCGGGCCTGCTGCTCGCCGCCGCCGGCAACGGCTGGCTGCGCGGCGTGCAGGACACCCGCCGGCCGCTGGCGTTCGTGCTCGGGCCGAACCTGCTCTCCGCCGTGCTCTGCCCCCTGCTGGTCTACCCGCTCGGCCTCGGCCTGGTCGGCTCCGCGGTGGCCAACGTGGTCGCCCAGACCATCGGCGGGGCGCTCTTCGCCGGGGCGCTGGTCGCCGAGCGGATCCCGCTGCGGCCCCGGCCGCGGCTGATCGGGCAGCAACTGGTGCTCAGCCGGGACCTGCTGATCCGGGGCGCCGCCTTCCAGGCGAGCTTCCTCTCCGCGACCGCCGTGGCCGCCCGCTTCGGGGCCGCCGCCGTGGGCGCCCACCAGATCGCCCTGCAACTCTGGTTCTTCACCGCGCTGGTGCTCGACGCGCTCGCCATCGCCGCCCAGTCGCTGGTCGGCGCCGCGCTCGGCGGCGGCGACGACGCCGGGGCCCGGGCCCTCGCCCGCCGGATCGGGCTGCTCGGCGGCGCCTGCGGCGTGGCGTTCGCGGTGCTCATCGCCGCCGGCGCCGGCGTCGTCCCCGGCTGGTTCAGCTCCGATCCGCAGGTACGCGACCAGGCGATGCTGGCCTGGCCGTGGTTCGTGGCGATGCAGCCACTGGCCGGCGTCGTGTTCGCCCTCGACGGCGTGCTGATCGGCGCCGGGGACGTCCGCTACCTGCGCAACCTGACCATCGTGGCCGCCCTCGGCGGCTTCCTGCCCGCCATCTGGCTGGCGTACGGGCTCGACCTCGGGCTCGGCGGCATCTGGGCCGGGCTCACGCTGTTCGTGGTGATCCGGCTGGTCGCCCTGCTGCTGCGGCTGCGCTCGGGCGGCTGGGCCGTGGTCGGCGCGGTGCGCTGACCACACCCGTCCGGGCGCTCCCGCGGTTCAGCAGCTCTCGCCGTCGCCGGGCCGCCAGCCCGGGTCGTAGACGTCGCCCGTCGGCCGCGCGGAGGGCCGGCTGCGCAGCGGCTCCTCGGGGGCCAGGGCCAGGAAGCCCCGCTTGATCCCGGCGCAGTCGGCGTTGTAGAGGGTGCTCGCCGCCTCGTGCACCCATAGCCCCCGTGAGGAGGGCCGCACGTCGTCGGGGTGCGGCAGGTGCCAGATCACCTCGTCGCGCACGGTGACCAGCTCGGCTCCCGGCGGGTACTCCTGCGCCCGCCAGAGGTCGAAGTGGTAGACCCAGATGAAGCTGGTGGTGATCTCCAGCACCCGGATGCCGTCGGGGTCGGTGGTCGCCCGGTAGGTGACGGTGCCCCGCGCGCGGACCGTGTCGGCATTGTCCAGCCGCGGGTCGGCCTCGTCGTCAACCCGGGTCACGTAGTTCAGCGCCACGCCGTCTGCCAGATCGCGCCGGACTTCGTCCCGGTTGTCCGGCGCCATCAGCGCGAGGAAGGGCTTCGGGTCGTTGACCACCAGCATCGACCTGTCGACGCGGCCCTCGACGAGTGCCTGCCGGACCTTTGCCAGACCCTCGGCGACCTGCTTCGCGGTGAACGGCGCGGTCGCCTTCGCCGGCGGCAGGACGATGGCGTCCTTCCCGGCGGCGAACGACTCCGCCGGGGTGGCCGCCCACGGGCTCACCGAGTTGCCGTCGGCGTCGGTGGGACGGACCGGGCCGGGGGCGGCCCGGCGCTCGGGCAGGATGGGCCTGTTGTCGCGGACCCGCTCGTAGACGCCGAGGCCGATGATGCCCACCGCCGCGAGGAACGAGAGCGCCACCAGGGCGGCGAAGCCGCCCAGCAGCTTCCCGCTGTGCCGCGCCCAGCCCAGCCGGAACCGTTCCGAACGGGTCAACACGCGGTCCGCCTCCGATTCGCGCATCCAGGACGGGACGCGGATCGGCTCCTCGGACTGGGCGGCGTACGGGTCGAAAGGCGGGGTCGGATCGCTCGGCCGCTGCTCGGTGCTCATTCGGCTGTCCAGGTGGGGTGGGTGGAGGGGGCGCATGATCTTCGCACCCGCCGCGCGCCGCCGTGGTCCCGTGCGGTCGCCGCCGGGCAACGTTGTCCGACCGGTGGACGCCGCGCCGGCCGTCCGCCCGGCCCGCGTACGGCGGCGACGGGGCGTCGGAGCCGGTCTGGCAGGCTTGGGTGTCGTGAGCGCAGACGGTCTGATCGTGGTCGACAAGCCCGGCGGCATGACGTCGCACGACGTGGTGGCGCGGATCCGCCGGTTGGCGCGGACCCGCCGGGTGGGGCACGGCGGCACCCTCGACCCGATGGCCACCGGCGTGCTGGTGATCGGGGTCGGCCGGGCCACCCGCCTGCTCACCTACGTGATCGGCGCGCACAAGAGCTACACCGCCACCATCCGGCTCGGCCAGGCCACCGTCACCGACGACGCCGAGGGCGACGTGATCGCCACCACTCCGGCCGGGCGGGTCACCGACGAGGCGATCCGCGCCGCCCTCGCCGCGCTGACCGGCGAGATCGACCAGGTGCCGAGCGCGGTCAGCGCGATCAAGGTCGACGGGCAGCGGGCGTACAAGCGGGTGCGCGAGGGGGAGAGCGTCGAGCTGCCCGCCCGCCGGGTCACCGTCTCCCGGCTGGACCTGCTGGCCGTACGCCGGGACACCCCCGACGTGGTGGACGTCGACATCGACGTGACCTGCTCCTCCGGGACGTACATCCGGGCCATCGCCCGGGACGCGGGCCTGGCGCTCGGCGTGGGCGGGCACCTGACCGCGCTGCGGCGTACCGCCGTCGGCGGCTTCACCCTCGCGGAGGCCGCCACCCTCGACGAGTTGGAGCGGCGCGCGCCCGAGGTGGTCCACCTGCCGCTGGCCGCGGCGGCCGGCCGGTTCTTCCCGCGGCGCGACGCCGGCGCCGACGAGGCGAGGGTGCTCTCCCACGGCGGGCCGCTCGACCCGGCCGGCATTCCCGGCCCCTACGCGGTCTTCGGCCCCGACGGCGGGCTGATCGCTATCGTCAGCGAGCGGGACGGCCGGGCCCGCGCGGAGATCGTGCTCGCCCCCGCCTGAGCGGCGGGGCGGGGGACCGGCGGCCCTTGCGGGCCGCCGCGGAGGCAGGAGGAGCGCAATGCAGCGGTGGCGGGGGTACGACGCGGCGCCCGGTGGCTGGGGGCGGTCGGTCGTCACCATCGGCGTCTTCGACGGTGTGCACAAGGGGCACCAGGCGACCATCGGGCACGCCGTGGCCCGGGCCCGCGAGCTGGGCGTGCAGTCGGTGGTGGTCACGTTCGACCCGCACCCGGCCGAGGTGGTCCGCCCCGGCTCGCATCCGGCGGTGCTCACCGAGCCCGCCCGCAAGGCCGAGCTGATCGAGGCGCTCGGCGTGGACGTGCTGTGCGTGGTGCCGTTCACCCCGGAGTTCTCCCGGCTGCCCGCCGAGGCGTTCGTGCACGACATCCTGGTCGAGCACCTGCACGCCGCCCTGGTGGTGGTGGGGGAGAACTTCCGCTTCGGGCACCGCGCCGCCGGCGACGTGGCGCTGCTGGAGCGGCTCGGTCGCACCTTCGGCTTCGGCGTCGAGGGCGCCCCGCTGGTCGCCGAGGCTGGCACCCTCTTCTCCTCCACGTACATCCGCTCCTGTGTCGACGCGGGGGACGTGGGGGCGGCCGCCGCCGCGCTCGGCCGCCCGCACCGGCTGGAGGGTGTGGTGGTCCGCGGCGACCAGCGCGGCCGCGAGCTGGGTTTCCCCACCGCCAACCTGCTCTGTCACCGGTACGCGGCGGTGCCCGCCGACGGCGTCTACGCCGCCCGGCTGGTGCGCCGGGGCCACGCCGAACCGCTGGGGGCGGCGGTGTCGGTCGGCACCAATCCGACCTTCTCGGGGCGGGAGCGCCGGGTGGAGGCGTACGTGCTGGACTTCGCCGGCGACCTCTACGGCGAGCGGCTGGCGCTGGACTTCGTCGCACACCTGCGCGGGCAGATCCGATACGACGCGATCGAGCCGTTGATCGCCCAGATGGGGCAGGACGTCGAGCGCACCCGCCGGGCCCTCGACTGACCGTCTCGCGGCCCTTGACCGGCCGGTGCCCGGCCGTGCTGGTAGTCTGGCGGGGACGTCGGCTGACCGACGTGGGGCCTCGCGTGCCTGCACGACGCCGCGGGTGCGAGGTACCGGTCCGTTTCCGGTCCACCGACCGATCCGACGGACATCATCGAACAACCCACGAAACAGGGAGAACATGGCGCTCGACCAGGAAGCCAAGGCCAAGATCCGCGCGGAGTACGCGACCGCCGAGGGCGACACCGGTTCGCCGGAGGTGCAGGTCGCGGTCCTCACCAAGCGGATCGCCGAGCTCACCGAGCACCTGAAGGTGCACAAGCACGACCACCACAGCCGCCGCGGGCTGCTGCTGCTGGTCGGCCGCCGCCGTCGGTTGCTCAACTACGTCCAGAAGAAGGACATCAACCGCTACCGGTCGCTCATCGAGCGGCTCGGTCTGCGCCGGTGACGTGACGGGGGAGTGGCCTGACTCGGGCCGCTCCCCCGCTCCGGTACCACCCGAGAACAGGGCCGCGCGACCACCCGAGAAAGGGAGCGGGTCAGCGTACCGGTCTCCGGTAGTGGCCCCCGGGCACCCCGGCATCTCGCCGGCCACCCGGGCGCTTCGATCGAAGACCGGCCGTCTGAGCAGCTCCCGCGTCGTGGGCCCCCGATGCAAAGGAGCACGACAGCACCATGACCGAGACCAACCTCGGCACCGAATCCCGCACCGCCGTGATCGACAACGGGTCCTTCGGCACCCGTGAGATCACCTTCTCCACCGGCCGGCTGGCCCGCCAGGCCGCCGGCTCCGTCATCGCCCAGCTCGGCGAGACGGTCGTCCTCTCCGCCACCACCGCCGGCAAGCAGCCGAAGGAGCAGTTCGACTTCTTCCCGCTGACCGTCGACGTCGAGGAGCGGATGTACGCCGCGGGCCGCATCCCCGGCTCGTTCTTCCGCCGTGAGGGCCGCCCCAGCGAGGACGCGATCCTCACCTGCCGGCTGATCGACCGGCCGCTGCGCCCGTCGTTCGTCAAGGGCCTGCGCAACGAGGTCCAGGTCGTCGAGACCGTCCTCGCGCTCGACCCGCAGCACCCCTACGACGTCGTGGCGATCAACGCCGCGTCGATGTCGACCAAGCTCTCCGGCCTGCCGTTCTCCGGCCCGATCGGGGCGACCCGGATGGCGCACGTCGACGGCCAGTGGGTCGCCTTCCCGACCCACGAGGAGCTGGCCCGGGCCACCTTCGACATGGTGGTGGCCGGCCGCGCCCTGGCCGACGGCGACGTCGCGATCATGATGGTCGAGGCCGAGGCCACCGAGCACACCGTGGCGCTGGTCGCCGGCGGCGCCCCCGCCCCGACCGAGGAGGTCGTGGCGAGCGGCCTGGAGGCCGCCAAGCCGGCCATCCGCGAGCTGTGCCGGGCGCAGAGCGAGCTGGCCGACGTGGCCGCCAAGCCGGTCGCCGAGTTCCCGGTCTTCCTGGACTACCAGGACGACGCCTACGACGCCGTGGCCGACGTGGCCCGCGCCGACGTCGCCGAGGCCCTGCAGATCGCCGGCAAGGCGGTCCGTGAGGAGGCCCTGGACGCGATCAAGGGCCGCGTGCTGGCCGAGCTCGGCCCGCGCTTCGAGGGCCGGGAGAAGGAGCTCAGCGCGGCCCTCCGGTCGCTGACCAAGTCCGAGGTCCGCAACCGGGTGCTGCGCGAGCAGGTCCGCATCGACGGCCGCAGCCCGCGCGACATCCGCCCGTTGACCGCCGAGGTCGGCGTGCTGCCGCGGGTGCACGGCTCGGCGCTGTTCGAGCGCGGCGAGACGCAGATCCTGGGCGTCACCACGCTGAACATGCTGCGCATGGAGCAGTCGCTGGACACCCTCTCCCCGGAGAAGTCCAAGCGCTACATGCACAACTACAACTTCCCGCCGTACTCGACCGGTGAGACCGGCCGGGTCGGCTCGCCGAAGCGGCGCGAGATCGGCCACGGCGCGCTCGCCGAGCGGGCGCTGATCCCGGTGCTGCCGTCGCGCGAGGAGTTCCCGTACGCCATCCGGCAGGTCTCCGAGGCGCTCGGCTCCAACGGCTCCACCTCGATGGGCTCGGTCTGCGCCTCGACGCTGGGCCTGCTGTCCGCCGGTGTGCCGCTGAAGGCGCCGGTCGCCGGCATCGCCATGGGCCTCATCTCCGACGAGGTCGACGGCAAGACCCAGTACGTGACGCTGACCGACATCCTCGGCGCCGAGGACGCGTTCGGCGACATGGACTTCAAGGTCGCCGGCACCCGGGACTTCGTCACCGCGCTCCAGCTCGACACCAAGCTCGACGGCATCCCGTCGGACGTGCTGGCCGCCGCCCTCCAGCAGGCGCACGAGGCCCGGCAGACCATTCTCGACGTGATGCAGCGGGCCATCGAGGCCCCGGCCGAGATGTCGGACTACGCGCCGCGGGTCACCACCGTCAAGATCCCGGTGGACAAGATCGGCATGGTGATCGGCCCGAAGGGTCAGACCATCAACGCCATCCAGGACGAGACCGGCGCCGAGATCTCCATCGAGGACGACGGCACGATCTACGTCGGCGCGACCAACGGCCCGTCGGCCCAGGCCGCGGTCGAGCGGATCAACGCGATCGCCAACCCGACGCTGCCGAAGGTCGGCGACAAGTTCCTCGGCACCGTGGTGAAGACGGCCGCGTTCGGCGCGTTCGTCTCGCTGCTGCCGGGCCGCGACGGCCTGCTGCACATCTCCAAGGTGGGCGACGGCAAGCGGGTCGAGAAGGTCGAGGACTTCCTCAACGTCGGCGACAAGGTCGAGGTCGAGATCGCGGACATCGACGCCCGCGGCAAGATCTACCTGGACAAGGTCCGCCCGGAGGGCGCCGAGGCGCCGGCCGCCGGCGAGGCCGCCGAGGGCGAGCGTCCGGCCGGCCGGGACCGGGGCGACCGGGGCCCGCGCGACCGCGGCGACCGCGAGCGCGGCGGCGACCGGGGCGGCCGTGGTCCGGGTGGCGGCGAGCGCGGCCAGGGCGGCGGCGAGGGTGGCGAGGGCGGCGAGCGTCCGCGTCGCCGGACCCGGCACAGCTGACGCACAGCAATAGCACCACCCCACCCCTCGTCGATCTGGGAGCAACAACACGTGAGTCGGGCCGTTCGTGCGCCGTTTCCGCCGGATCGACGGGGGGTGGCGTCGTTCCCGGGCCCCGCAGGGGCCTCCTTCCGGGGCACCGGGGGGGCCCGCTCCGGCGGCGCCTCCCGGGCGGTGACACGCACGATCAGTGACGACCCGCTGGGCGGCACGGTACGTCGTACCGTGCTGCCCAGCGGGCTGCGCGTGCTCACCGAGGCGATCCCGGCGATGCGCAGCGTGTCGTTCGGCATCTGGGTCGCGGTCGGCTCCCGGGACGAGACGGGTCCGCAGGCCGGCGCGGCGCACTTCCTGGAGCACCTGCTGTTCAAGGGCACCAACAAGCGCAGCGCCCTGGACATCTCCTCCGAGATCGAGGCGGTGGGCGGCGAGACCAACGCCTTCACCACCAAGGAATACACCTGCTACTACGCCCGGGTGCTCGACGAGGACCTGCCGCTGGCCATCGACGTCATGTGCGACCTGGTCGCCGACTCGGTGCTGAAGCCGGCCGACGTGGAGACCGAGCGGGGCGTGATCCTCGAAGAGATCGCCATGCACGACGACGAGCCCGGCGACGAGGTGCACGACCTCTTCGCCCGGGCGGTCTACGGCGACCACCCGCTGGGCCGGCTGATTTCCGGCACCGAGGAGACGGTCACCCCGATGACCCGGCGGCAGATCCAGGGCTTCTACCGCCGCCGCTACACGGCCCCGCAGATCGTCATCGCCGCCGCCGGCAACCTGGACCACACCGCGGTGGTGAAGCTCGTCCGCCAGGCGCTGCGCGGCACCCCGCTGGACACCGACCCGGCGGTGCCGGCGCCGCACCGGTCGGCCACCCCGGCGGTACGCACCAGGCCCGCCGCCACCCTGGTGGAGCCGAAGGAGACCGAGCAGGCGCACGTTATCCTCGGCTGCCCCGGCATCGACCGGCTGGACGAGCGCCGCTTCGCCCTCGGCGTGCTCAACAACGTCCTCGGCGGCGGCATGTCGAGCCGGCTGTTCCAGGAGATCCGCGAGCAGCGCGGCCTGGCCTACTCGGTCTACTCCTACGCCAGCCAGTACGCCGACAGCGGCATTTTCGCCGTCTACGCCGGCTGCGCGCCCGGCAAGGTGGACGAGGTGCTGGAGCTGACCCGGGCCGAACTCGCCCGGGTGGCCGCCGACGGCCTGACCGAGGCCGAGGTGGCCCGCGGCAAGGGGATGAGCAAGGGCTCGTTCGTGCTGGGCCTGGAGGACACGGGCTCGCGGATGAGCCGGCTGGCCAAGGGCGAGCTGCTCTACGGCGACCTGATGCCGGTCGACGAGCTGCTCCGCCGGGTCGACGCGGTCACCGTGGCCGACGTGAACACCCTCGCCGCCGAGCTGCTGAGCCGGCCGATGTCGCTGGCCGTGGTCGGCCCGTTCGGCGAGGGCGACTTCTTGGCCCGCTGACCGGCCGCGCCACCCGCCCGCGCCCGTGGCCGGGCCCTGCCTCGGGTCCGGCGGGATGCGGACGTCCCGATTGGGATAGGTTGTGCCCCGTGACTGACGAGCAGGAGAAGAGCGCGGACGAGCCGATCCGGGTCGGCGTGCTGGGCGCCCGGGGCCGGATGGGCGTCGAGGTGTGCAAGGCCGTGGACGCCGCCGGCGACATGGAACTGGTGGCCATGGTCGACCAGGGCGACTGGCTGTTCAACGCCTCCGACGCCGGGGCCGAGGTGGTCGTCGACTTCACCACTCCCGACGTCGTCATGGACAACCTGCACTGGTGCATCGACCAGGGCATCAACGCGGTCGTCGGCACCACCGGCTTCACCGAGCAGCGGCTGGAGCGGGTGCGCGGCTGGCTGGCCCGCAAGCCCGGCGTGGGCGTGGTGATCGCCCCCAACTTCGGCATCGGCGCGGTGCTGATGATGCAGTTCGCCGCCCGCGCGGCCCGGCACTTCGAGTCGGTCGAGATCGTCGAGCAGCACCACCCCCGCAAGCTGGACGCGCCCAGCGGCACCGCCACGCACACCGCGCGGCTGATCGCCGCGGCCCGCGCCGAGGCCGGGCTGGGCCCGGCGCCCGACGCGACCAAGGACGAGGTGGCGGGCGCCCGGGGCGCCGACATCGAGGGGGTACGCGTGCACGCCGTGCGCGCCACCGGCCTCGTCGCCCACCAGGAGGTGCTCTTCGGCACCACCGGCGAGACGCTGACCATCCGGCACGACTCGTACGACCGGGCGTCGTTCATGCCCGGCGTGCTGCTGGCCGTCCGCGCGGTCCGCAACCGGCCGGGGCTGACCGTCGGCCTGGACGCCCTGCTCGACTGACGCCGGAGGTCGGACCGTCTTCGTCTCCAGCCACCTGATGAGCGATATGCAGCTCACCGCCGGGGGAATCCCGTCGCGTGGCTGCCGGGCGGCTCCTAGGCTGCCCGGGTGATCGATTCTGGAACCCTCGACCGGGCGGGCCGCCGGGTCACCCTGCGCCCCGTGGACGACGACAACTGGCGGGCGGTGGCCGACGTCGCCCCTCGCGACGACCAGCGCGCCTGGGTGCCGGCCCTGGCCGCCCGCTACCTGCTGCTGACCATGCGTTCCGACGTCTGGAACTCGCTCGCCGTGTACGCGGACGAGACGGTGGCCGGGCACGTCATGTGGGGCGTGGACGACGACGGCTCGCGCTGGATCGGCGGCATGGTCGTCGACGCGGCCGAGCAGGACCGGGGCGTCGGCCGGGCGGCCGTGCGCACCCTCGCCGCGTGGCTCGCCGCCCAGGACGGCGGGCACCCCGTCCGGCTCTCCTACCACCCCGACAACGCCTCGGCCGCCCGGCTCTACACGAGCCTGGGCTTCACGCCCACCGGCGCGATGGAGGACGACGAACTGGTCGCCGAGTTGCGCCCCGCCGCCTCCGCCTGACCGCCCGCCGCTTCGCGGCGGGGCGTCAGCCCTCCTGGAGCACCGAGAGGATGTTGCCGGCCGGGTCGGTGAACCAGGCAATCGACGGCCCCTGGCCGCGCATGACGCCCTTGTCGTCCTGCGGCATGCCGGGGTAACGCTCGAACCGGACGCCGCGCCCGGTCAGCTCGTCGACGGCCCGGTCGATGTCGTCGACCGGGAAGTTGAGCACCGTGTAGGTAGCCGGGGTGTGGTCCTCCTTCGGGTAGACCAGGATGTCCCGGTCGCCGGCGACGTGCAGCGTCAGCAGGCCGCCCATGGCGTCGTCCCGCGACACCCGCAGGCCGAGCGTGTCGGCGTAGAACCGCTGCGCCCGGTCGACGTCGTCCACCGCGAAGCTGCTCATCGCCTTCGTGTCCGTGAACATGTCGCTCCTCCTTGTCGTGGCGTACGAGGGGTGGACGGCCCGGGCCTTCGGAACTCATCGCCCGGTGGGTCGGGGCGGGCGCGGCGGCCCGGCTCAGGGGTCGAGGCGGGGCGGCAGCCCGAAGCGCGCGAACAGCTCCGGCGCGAGGAAGTGGGTGAGCCGGCTGATCCGCCCCGCCGAGAACTCGAGCACGTGGACGCTGAACGGCCGGTGCCCGCCCGCCGGGTCGCGGCGGTAGTGACCGAAGGCGGTGGCGCCGTTGGCGGACACCGGCACCAGCCGCGAGCCGCGGCACTCGGCGCCCGGGCCGAGCATCCACCGCCGGATGTCCCCCGGGCCGCGCAGCCACAGCGCGAACGGCGGCATGCTCTGCACCGCGTCCTCCCGCAGCAGCGCGACGAGCGAGTCGATGTCGTAGCGCTCGAAGCTGGCGACGTAGCGGTCGAGCAGGTCGCGCTGCCGCCCGTCGAGCGGGGCGCCCGGCAGCCCGTTGCGGGCGGCCAGGGTGGCGCGGGCCCGCTGGAGGGCGCTGTTCACCGCCGCGACCGAGGCGCCGGCCAGCTCGGCGGTCTCGTCGGCCCGCCAGCGCAGCACGTCGCGCAGGATCAGCACGGCCCGCTGCCGGGGCGGCAGGTGTTGCAGAGCCGCGACGAACGCCAGCCGGACCGACTCGCGGGCCTCGGCCACCGCCGCCGGGTCACCGGTCGGCAGCACGGCCGCGTCCGGCGCGGGGCCCACCCAGCGCTCGGGTGCCGGCGCGCCCAGCGCGGCGAGGACCGGCTCGTCCGGCTCGCCGAACTCCATCGGCAGGGCCCGCCGGGCCCGCCCCCGCAACTGGTCCAGGCAGACGTTGGTGGCGATCCGGTAGAGCCACGTCCGGGTGGATGAGCGGGCCTGGAAGCCGTCACGCCCGCGCCAGGCGCGCAGCAGCGTCTCCTGCACCGCGTCCTCGGCGTCGAAGATCGAACCGAGCATCCGGTAGCAGTAACCGGTCAGCCCGACTCGGTGCGCCTCGAACGCCGCGTCGGCCGGGGCCGACGCCGGTCCGGCGGCACCGTCGGGGTCGCGAGCGGTCGGGCCGTCGTGGGTCACGCCCGCTCCGCTGGTCGCCGTCGCTGCGGTCATGGGGGCCACGGTAGGCGACGCCCCCGACAGTGTCCGCCGATCCGGGCGCGCGGGCGCGTGTCGTCAGTCCGCGGGGGGCGCCGGCGACGGCACCGACCCGGCCGGCGGGGCGTCCGGCAGCGTCGCCTCCGTGGGCGTCGCGTCCGCGGGGTCCGCCTCCGTCGGCACCGCCACGTGCAGGCGCAGCTGCGGGACGAGCATGTCGTCCACGTCCAGGGCACGCGCCGCGCCGTCGGGCTCCCAGCCAGTGCTGGTGAGGAACTTCCGGGTCGCCTCGTCGCCGTCGAACGCCCAGGCCACCGCCCGGGCGAACCCGTCGGCGCGCCACAGGTCGACGGTCGCGGCGAGCAGCCGGCTGCCGTGCCCGCGCCGCCCCCAGCGCGGCTCCACCAGCAGGTCGGTCACCGCCGCCACGCCCGGCCCGAGCGCCTCGGCCGGCTCGCCCGGGGCGAGTGCCTCGGCATCGGCCGGACCGGAGGCGGCGAACCCCACCAGATACGATTGCTCAGCCTGTTCGACGGCGACGAGCACCCGATGCGTGCCGGAGGGCGGCTCCTGCACCGCCGCGCTCCACCGCCGGGCGAGCCACGCCTCGTCCAGGTTGTCGAGCACGTGCCGGGGCAGGATCCGGCGATAGGCGACCCGCCAGGTCGCGAGCTGGATGCGTGCGATCTCGCCGGCGTCTTCCGGACGCGCCGGGCGGACGTACCCGAGAGCCATGGGACGGAAGCCTACGCAGGGCGAGGGAGGCGACGGTGGCGCAGGGTCCCCGACAGACGATCCGGCAGGTCGTGAGCGTGGTGGGGCTCGCCGTCGCGGTGGCCGCGTTCCTGTCCGTGGCGGCCGTCCGACACGGCTTCTTCGACCTGAAGGTCTACTACGGCGCGCTGACCTGGTGGGTGCACGACGGCGGGGAGATCTACGACTTCCTCAAGCCCGGCACGCAGTACGGCTTCACCTATCCGCCCTTCGCCGCCCTGGTCATGCTGCCGATGGCGTACCTGCCGTGGTCGGCGGCGATCGTGGTGAGCGTGGCCGCCAGCGTGGTGGTCACCGCCGTGCTGTTCTGGTGGCTGGTCGACCCGATCTCCCGCCGGGCCGGCTGGACCCGCTGGTTCGCCCTCGCCGTGGCGCTCTGCCTGGCCGCCGCGTACGAGCCGATGCGCGAGACGGTCAATTTCGGCCAGGTCAACATGCTGCTGCTCTTCCTGGTCGCGGTCGACCTGCTCCGGCTGCTGCCGGCCGGCAACCGCTGGGCCGGGGTGGGCATCGGCCTGGCCACGGCGATCAAGCTGACCCCGGGCATCTTCATCGTCTACCTGCTGGTCACCCGGCGCTGGCGGGCCGCGGTCACCTCGATGGCCGCCGCGGCCGGCGCGACCCTCTTCGCCGCCGCGCTCTTCCCCGACGCGTCGCGGGAGTTCTGGACCGAGGCGCTGTGGAACACCGGCCGGGTGGGCGAGCTGGCGTTCGTCTCCAACCAGTCGCTGCGCGGGGTGGTCGCCCGGCTGAACCCGGAACACCCGAGCACCCTGGCCTGGCTGGCGCTGGTGCTCGCCACGCTGGCGCTGTGGGCGTGGCGTTCCCGGGCCGCCGTGGCCGCCGGCGACGAGGCGACCGGCCTGGCGCTGACCGGCGCGGTGATGTGCCTGGTCAGCCCGGTCACCTGGGTGCACCACCTGGTCTGGTTGCTGCCCGCGCTGATCCTGCTGGTGGACAACGGCATGGCCGCACCGGCCGGCGGGCGCCGGCGCCGCGTCCTGCTGGGCGCCGCGATCGTCGGGTACGGCTTCCTGATCAGCCGGATCGTCTGGGCCTGGGAGAAGGATTTCACCGGCCTCGACGGCTTCCTCGGCAGCAACACCTATGTCTGGATCAGCCTGGCGCTGCTGGCGTTCCTGCCGATCCGCCGCTTGGCGGCGCCGGCCGGATCAGCCGTCGCCTGGGCGGCGCCGGCCGGATCAGCCGCCGCCGGGCGACGCCGGCCGGGTCAGCCGTCGAGACGTCCGGCGTACCGCAGCTCGACGAGCCCGACCGGCGGGCGCCCGCCGGCCAACGGCACCGGGTAGGTCGACCGCTCACCGTCCGGTGACAGCCCCGCCCGCTCGTAGAACCGGCGGGCCCGGTGGTTGTTGGCCAGCACCCAGAGCCGGTAGTCGGACCAGCCCCGCCCGGCCAGCCCGGCGCGGGCCGAGGCCAGCAGCGCCCCCGCCGTGCCGTCGCCCCAGTGCGCCGGCTCGACGTACATCGCCACCACCTCCCCGTGCGCGAGGTCGAGGTCGCCCCGGTCCTGGTTGATCCGGTACGGGCCGAACGTGGTGAACCCGGTCAGCGTCCCGTCGATCTCGGCGAGCAGGGTGGTGAACGGGTGCTCCGGATCGGCGGTGCCGAGGTTCCGGCGGCGCTGCGCCCACGCCGCGACGTTGAGCCGCCGCAACACCTCGTCAGGCATGATCCCCGCGTAGCCGGCCTGCCATCCGTGGATGTGCACCCGGGCGACCGCCTCGGCGTCCTCGGGCTCCTCGCGCCGGATCGTGAGCATGCGTCCGTTCTATGCCTCGGCGGGCGATCGGTCCAGCGTCCGCTCCGGTGTCGTACGCGTGGATTAGGGTGCCCGACGATGGCCGCACCGGAATCACTCTCGCTCGCCCAGGCGCGCCGGGTGGCGCTCGCCGCCCAGGGCTTCGCCGACCCCGCGCCCACCGGCGTGCCCACCCGCCGACACCTGCGCCGGGTGCTCGCCCGGGTCGGGCTGATCCAGATGGATTCGGTCAACGTCCTGCAACGCGCGCACTACCTGCCGCTCTACAGCCGGCTCGGGCCCTACCCGACGTCGCTGCTCGACACCGCCGCCTACCGACGCCCCCGGGAACTGTTCGAATACTGGGGCCACGAGGCGTCGCTGGTCCCCGTCGGGTTGCACCCGGCGCTGCGCTGGCGGATGGCCGGGGCCCGCGCGGAGGCGTGGGGCGGGATGCGCCGGATCGCCGAGGAGCAGCCCGGCCTGGTCGCCTGGGTCCGCGACGAGGTGGCCGCCCGGGGGCCGCTCACCGCCGCCGAGATCGAGCACGACGCGCCCCGGGAGACCGGCAACTGGGGGTGGAACTGGTCGGCGGTGAAGCGGGCGCTGGAGTTCCTCTTCTGGGCCGGCGAGGTGACCGCCGCCGACCGCACCACCTCGTTCGCCCGCCGCTACGACCTGCCGGAGCGGGTGCTGCCGGCCACCGTGCTGGATGCGCCCACGCCGACCGACGCCGAGGCGTACCGCACGCTGGTGGCCATCGCCGCGCGGTCGCTCGGGGTGGCCGCGGAGCCGGAGCTGCGCGACTACTTCCGGCTGCCCCTCGCCGGCGCCCGGCAGGCCATCGCGGAGCTGGTCGAGGCGGGCGAGCTGCTGCCGGTCGCCGTGCAGGGCTGGCGGCAGCCCGCCTGGCTGCACGCCGGGGCGCGGCTGCCCCGTTGGGTGCGCGGCAACACACTGGTCAGCCCGTTCGACCCGCTGGTCTGGGAGCGGGCCCGCACCGAGCGGCTCTTCGACTTCAGCTACCGGATCGAGATCTACGTCCCGGCGCCGCAGCGGGTCCACGGCTACTACGTGCTGCCCTTCCTGCAGGGGGAGCGGTTCACCGCCCGGGTCGACCTGAAGGCCGATCGCAAGGCCGGGGTGCTGCTGGTGCCGGCCGCCTGGGTCGAGCCGGGCGCCGACCCGGGCGAGACCGCGCTGGCACTCGCCGCCGAGCTGCACCGCCTCGCCGGCTGGCTCGGCCTGGACGCGGTGGCGCCGCCCGCCGTCGGCGACCTGGCCGCCCCGCTGGCCGCCGCGCTGCTGGGCGTGGCCGGTGTACGGTGAGCCACGTGACGAGCGTTGACGGGCCCGCCCCCCAGCCGCATCCGCAAAGCGGCGGGGTCGACGCCCCGCCCCAGGCGTCTCAGGCGGGGCAGCCCGACACGGGGCCGGCGGGCGAGCCGAGCGTCTGGCACGCCGGTGAGCCGGGTGCGTGGCCCGCGGGCCAGGTGCCGCCCTACCCGGTGCCAGAGCCGGACCGGCTGACCCGCTTCGTCGTCCGCCTCTACGATCGCTCGCCGCGCTGGGCGGTGCCGCTGGCCGCGCTCGGCTGCGTGGCCGCCGGCGTCGGCTACACGCTGCTCAGCAACCCGACCCACGCCGCGCCGGACGCCGCGCCGACCTGCTTGCTCAAGCTGACCACGGGGCTGGACTGCCCGGGCTGCGGCGGCACCCGCGCGCTCTGGTACGTGCTGCACGGCGATCTGCCGGCCGCCGCCCGGCACCACTTCCTCTTCGTCTTCGCGCTGCCCTTCCTGGCCTACCTCTTCGTCGCCTGGGCGGGGAAGCAGGCGTTCGGCTGGCGCCTGCCCGAGCTGCAACTCAGCTCGAAGGTGATCGGCGGCTTCCTCGCCGCCTGGCTGGCCTTCTCGGTGGTACGCAACCTCCCCTGGGCGCCGTTCACCTCGCTCTACGTCTGACCCTCCCTCCCGGCGGGGTCGGGTGGGTCGGGCGCGGGTCGGGCGGGGCAGTCGTTGTGGTTGCCGGCGTCCCGACCGCTCGGGTGGCTGCCCCAGCTGTGAGGGCAGCTCGACAGCGTCGTCGCGCATCCACCCGGCGGCAGCCCGAGCGCGCCAGCGGCAGCCCGAGCGCGTCGAGATCTTGGCCACGTGTCGGCCAGGCGGACCGGCACCTGTCCGACCATTTCGCAGCTCAACGACCCGTTCGGCCCGTGAGCCCAACTTTCCCCCGCGACCGCGGGGCCACTACAGTGCCAGGAATGCCGGACATGGTGCAGCCACAGGTCAAGCTCATCGCGTGGACCCACTTCGAGGCCCCGGACGACGTGCCGTGGTCGACCGACGCCGAGGGCGGCCAGGCGCTCGCCGAGTTCGCCGGCCGGGCCTGCTACCAGAGCTGGAAGAAGCCCAACCCGGCCACGGCGACCAACGCCGGCTATCTCGCGCACATCCTGGAGGTCGGGCACCTCTCGGTGCTGGAGCACGGCTCGGTCAGCTTCTACTTCAGCGGCGTGTCCCGCTCGTTCACCCACGAGCTGATCCGGCACCGCCACTTCTCCTACTCCCAGCTCTCCCAGCGGTACGTGCCGGAGCGGGACGCCGCCATGGTCGAGCCCTCGGTGATCGCCGAGGACCCGGAGCTGCACAAGAAGTTCGTGGAGGCCGCCGAGGCGAGCGTGCGCGCGTACAACGAGCTGTTGGAGGGGCTGGAGCGGCGCTTCGCGGACGTGGAGAACGCCACGCTGCGGCGCAAGCAGGCCCGCCAGGCGGCCCGCGCCGTCCTGCCCAACGCCACCGAGACGCGGATCGTGGTCACCGGCAACTACCGGGCCTGGCGGCACTTCATCGCCATGCGCGCCACGGAGCACGCCGACGTCGAGATCCGCGAGCTGGCGGTGGAGTGCCTGCGGCAGCTCCAGCGGGTCGCCCCGAACGTCTTCGCCGACTTCGTCATCTCGGCCCTGCCCGACGGCACCGAGGTGGCCGCCAGCCCGCACGCCGAGCTGTCCTGAGCCCTTCCCTGGCGGGGTGCCGGTGGTCGTCCGCTAGGTTGGTGGCATGACGCACGACCACCCTGACACCCCCGCCCGGGCGGTGTCCCGCCCCTTCGGGCGAGTGCTCACGGCCATGGTGACCCCGTTCACCGCCGACGGCTCGCTCGACCTCGACGGCGCGGCGCGCCTCGCCAGCTACCTGGTGGACGAGCAGGGCAACGACGCGCTGGTGGTCAACGGCACCACCGGCGAGTCGCCGACCACCACCGACGCGGAGAAGGAACACCTGATCCGGGCCGTGGTGGAGGCCGTCGGTGACCGCGCCAAGGTCGTGGCGGGGGTCGGCACCAACGACACCCGGCACACCATCGAGCTGGCCGCCGGCGCGGAGAAGGCCGGCGCGCACGGCCTGCTCGTGGTGACCCCGTACTACAACAAGCCGCCGCAGGCCGGCCTGCTGCGCCACTTCACCGCCGTCGCGGACGCCACCGGGCTGCCGGTGATGCTCTACGACATCCCGCACCGCTCCGGCGTGCCGATCGCCACCGAGACGATGGTGCGGCTGGCCGAGCACGGCCGGATCGTCGCGGTGAAGGACGCCAAGGGCGACCTGACCGCGACCGGCTGGGTCACCGCCCGCACCAACCTCGCCTTCTACTGCGGCGAGGACTCGCTGACCCTGCCCACGCTGGCCGTGGGCGCCGTCGGCGTGGTCGGCACCTCGACCCACTTCACCGGCGCGCTCACCAAGCGGATGATCGAGGCGTACGACGCGGGGGACAACGCCGGCGCGCTGGACCTGCACCGGCGGCTGCTGCCGCTGTACACCGGCATCTTCCGCACCCAGGGGGTGATCCTGGTGAAGGCCGGCCTGGCCGCCGCCGGGATGCCCGCCGGCCCGGTGCGTCCGCCGCTGGTCGACGCGACCGACGACGAGATCGCCCAGCTCCGCGCCGACTGCGCGGCGGCGGGCCTGGAACTCCCCGAATGACCGAACGACACGACGGGCGCCGGGTGACGGCGCCGCAGAATGAGGTGGACGCGTGACCGAGGCGCACATCGAGGCGGAACTGCCCCCGCCGCTGCCGGAGGGTGGGCTGCGGATCATCCCGCTCGGCGGGCTCGGCGCCATCGGTCGCAACATGACCGTCTTCGAGTACGACGGCAAGCTGCTCGTCGTCGACTGCGGGGTGCTCTTCCCGGACGTGGAGCAGCCCGGCGTCGACCTGATCCTGCCGGACTTCGGCCCGATCCTCGACCGGCTCGACGACGTCCAGGCGATCGTGCTCACCCACGGCCACGAGGACCACATCGGCGCGGTGCCCTACCTGCTCGCGCACAAGCCCGACATCCCGCTGGTCGGTTCGCAGTTCACGCTGGCCCTGGTCGAGGCGAAGCTCGCCGAGCGGCGGATCCAGCCCTACACGCTGACCGTGCGGGAGGGCGGCCGGGAGCGGCTCGGCCCGTTCGAGTGCGAGTTCTTCGCGGTCAACCACTCGATCCCGGACGCGCTCGCGGTGGCCATCCGCACCCCGGCCGGCCTGGTGCTGCACACCGGCGACTTCAAGATGGACCAGCTCCCGCTGGACGGCCGGATCACCGACCTGGCCGGCTTCGCCCGGCTCGGCGCCGAGGGCGTGGACCTGCTGCTGTCCGACTCCACCAACGCGGAGATCCCCGGCTTCGTCACCCCCGAGCGGGAGATCGGGCCGGTGCTGGACTCGATCTTCGCGAAGGCCAAGGGGCGGATCATCGTCGCCTCGTTCGCCTCGCACGTGCACCGGGTGCAGCAGGTCTTCGACTCCGCCGCCGAGCACGGCCGCAAGGTCGCCCTGATCGGCCGGTCGATGGTGCGCAACATGGGCATCGCCCGCGACCTCGGCCTGCTCAACATCCCGGCCGGCCTGGTCGTCGGGCTGGAAGAGGCGACCACCATGCCGCCCGAGCAGATCGTGCTGATGTCCACCGGCTCGCAGGGCGAGCCGATGAGCGCCCTCGGCCGGATGGCCAGCGGCGACCACCGGCACATCACCATCGCCCCCGGCGACACGGTGGTGCTCGCCTCGTCGCTGGTGCCCGGCAACGAGACCTCGGTCTACCGGGTGATCAACCGGCTGGCCCGGGCCGGCGCCGTGGTGGTGCACAAGGACGTGGCCAAGGTGCACGTCTCCGGCCACGCCCCCGCCGGCGAGCTGCTCTACCTGCTCAACGTGGTGCGCCCCAGCAACCTGATGCCGGTGCACGGCGAGTGGCGGCACCTGCGCGCGCACGCCCGGCTCGGCATCGAGTCCGGCGTCGCCCCCGACCGGGTGGTGCTCTGCGAGGACGGCGACGTCGTCGACCTCGTCGAGGGCCGGGCCAGCCTGGTCGGGCACGTGAAGAGCCGCTACGTCTACGTCGACGGCCTCGCCGTCGGCGACGTCAGCGAGTCGCTGCTCACCGAGCGGCGGATCCTCGGCGACGGCGGCTTCATCGCCACCACCGTGGTCGTCGACTCGGTCACCGGCAAGGTGGTCGCCGGCCCGACCCTGTCGGCGAAGGGCTTCTCCGAGGACCCGGAGGCGTTCAACCCGGTGATCCCGCTGGTCACCGAGGCCCTGAACCGGGCGGCCTCCGACGGCATCACCGACCCGCACCAGCTCCAGCAGATCGTCCGGCGCACCGTGGGGCGGTGGGTGAACGACGCGTACCGGCGCCGGCCCATGATCGTGCCCACCGTCGTCGAGGTCTGACCGCGCTCCACCGACGCCCGCCCGCACCCTGTGTGCCGGCGGGCGTCGCGGCGTCCGGAGCCGTCGGCTCAGGCCAGCAGCGCGTTCAGCTCGCCGTAGCTGATCGCGCCGGCCAGCGAGTCGTACGAGCCGGAGCGCAGCGCCTCCGTGGCGGCGCGGCGGACCAGCCCGTACGCGGCCTCGGCGAGCGCCGAGCCGAGGCTGACCCGGGCCACCCCCAGCCCGGCCAGGGCGGCCACGGGGAGCGACCCCGGCCCGGCGAGCACGTTGACCGGCCCGTCGATCCCGGCGACCAGCGCACCGATGGTCTCCGCGTCGACCACGCCCGGCACGAAGATGCCGTCCGCGCCCGCCGCCCGGTACGCCTCGGCCCGGCGCAGCGTCTCCGCCAGCCGGTCCGCCGGTTCGCCGACGGCCCGCAGGAACACGTCGGTGCGGGCGTTGACGAAGAGCCGTACCCCCGCCTCGTCGGCGGCCTCCCGGGCCGCCCGGATGCGGGCGCACTGCCCGTCGACCGGGCGCAGCGGGGACGCCCCGGCCGGCGGGGCGTCCTCGATGTTGACGCCGACCGCGCCGGCGGCGAGCACCGCGGTCACGGTGCGGGCGACCCCGGCCGGGTCGGCGGCGTACCCGCTCTCGATGTCGGCGGTGACCGGGACGGTGACGGCGGCAGCGACGCGGGCGACCACCGCCAGGGCGCGGTCCCGGTCCAGCTCGTCGCCGTCCGGCGCGCCCAGGCTCCAGGAGACGCCGGCGCTGGTGGTGGCGACGGCGGTCGCGCCGCAGTCGGCCACGATCCGCGCGCTGGCCGCGTCCCAGGCGTTGGGCAGCACGAGGGGGAAGCCGGGCCGGTGCAGGGAGTGCAGGAGCAGGGCGGTGCGCTGTCGGTGCGTCGTCATGGGTACGAGTCCACCAGGGCGGGAGGAGATCGTCCGGCGGGTTTCGGACCTCACCCGGGAGCCCCGCCCGGCGCTCAGGGCAACGCGGCCACGGCATCGGCGTACGCGACGCCGGTGTCGACGGCCGCGTCGAGCAGGACCGTGAGCTGGGCCGGGGCCACCCCGTGCGCCAGGTCGGTGCTGACGTCGCCGGCCAGCACCAGCTCGCCCCCGAGGTCGTGCACGTACGCCTTCGGCAGCAGCCGGTCGTGGTTCCACGCGTTGCAGAACGCGTACGCCTCGGCGAGCCGGTCGGCCGGCAGCCGGCGGCTCGCCACCGCGCGCGCCCGGAGGATCTCGCCCCGCTCGCCGGCCCGACGGAACTGGATGAGCGCCTCGCCCCACCGGCCGACCACGGTGCCGCCGGCGTCCACGGCGTAGTGGTCCCCGCGCCGGTCCAGGGCGGCCGTGATCATCTCCAGGCTCAGCGGGCGCGGCTCCCCGTCGGCCGGCGGGCCGTCGTCGGCCGGGTCGCCCGGGTCGTCGTCGGGTGCGTCGTCGGGCGGCAGCGGCACCGGTGCGGCGAGCGGCCGCTCGGCCAGCCAGGACGCGATCCGGCCGGACTGGTGGCCGGTGCCGTTGCGGGCGTCGAAGCTGCCGGCCAGCGCGGTGGCCAACCCGAGCAGGGTGGCACCGAGCGTGGCCACGTCGAGGTCGGCGGCCGGCCGGTCGCCGTACCCGGGTCGGTGCACCGTCCGGCCCCCCAGCCCCGCCTCGACGGCGAGCGCGCAGACCAGCGCCCCGGCGGCGGCGAACTCCATCGCGGACAGGTCGTCGTGCGGCCGGTCCAGCCGGGGCAGCTGCTCGGCCAGGACGTCCAGCCCCCGGGCGGGGTGCCCGGCCAGCGCGCACCACCGCAGGTGCGCGGCGAGGTACGGGAAGGCGGCCTGCTCCCGCCGGTGCCGCCGGTACGCCCGCACGTGTGCCTCGGCCGCCCGCTCCGGCTCCCCGGCACGCAGCCAGGGCAGCAGCCCGGCGGCCAGCGCCCGCTCGGGTTGCTCGGTGCAGCCGCCCGTGCCGGCCGGTGCGTCCGCCAGCGCGTCCAGCGCGGCCCGGTGGTCGCCCCACCCGGCGAGCAGTTCCGCCCGCCGGGCCGGCGCGCAGCCGGGGCAGCCGCCGGCCGGCCCTGCCCCGGCCGCCGACCAGCGGTCGAACCACCGTCGGGCGGTCGGCTCGTCGCCGAGGTGGTCGGCGATCCGGCAGCGCAGCTCGGCGACCACCGCGGCGTCCCCGCCCGACCCGCCGGCGCCGCCGTGGCCCGCTGCGCCCGCCGGGGTGCCGCCGTGGCCCGTTACGCCCGCCGGGGCGGCGGTCCGGGCGGCGAGATCGTCCAGCATGGCCCGGGCCTGGTCCAGCCCGACCCGGGGGCTGCCGAGCAGGGACTCCACGGCGTACCGCTGGTAGCGCAGCAGCAGCGCGGCGTCCGGGCCGGGCAGCAGGTCGGGGCGACGGTCGACGGCGGCGAGGCAGCGGCGCACCGGCTCGACCAGCCGCCACCGCTCCCCGTGCAGCAGATAGCCCTCGATCAGCGCGAACCGGGCCTCCACCGCGGACCGGTCGTCGCCGGTGGCGTCGGCGTGCGCGGCGATCCGTTCCAGCTCCGCGCTGCGGGCCTCGCCGTCGGGCGCGTCGCGGGCGTCGGCGAGCGCCTCGGCCAGCGCCGGGTCCCGGTGCCCGCCCCCGCGCCGCCGCCCGCCCCACCGGCCGGTCGGCCCGATGGGGTCCAGCCCGCGCGGGGCCGGCTCCCCGCCCCGGCCCGTCACGCCACGACCCCGCCGGGCAGCCGGGCGACCTCGGTGGCGAGCTGGCAGCCGGTGGCGATGCCGCAGTCGAGCAGCTGGTCGAGCTGGTGCGGGGTCACCCCGCGCTCCAGGTCGGTGATGACCTCGCCGCAGACCCGGGCCCGTCCGTCGTCCTCGACGTGCACGAAGGCCTTCGGCCAGAGCCGGTCGTGGTTCCACGCGTTGCAGAAGGCGTGCAGCGCCGGCACGTACTCGATCGGGAACGTCGGCGCGGCCAGGGTGCGGACCTGGAGCAGCTCACCGGCGGCGCCCGGCCGCAGGAACCAGATCAGGCTGTCGGCCCAGCGGCCGACCAGGTCGCCGTCCGCGTCGGCCTGGACCACGTACCCCCGGCTGCGCAGCACGGCGGCGATCAGCTCACCGGTCAGCGGTCGCAGCGCCGCCGGGTGCCCGGCCAGGGGGCCGTCCGGATCGTCCTCGATTCCCGGCGACGCCATCGGGCATCCCTTCTGAGGCAGATATCACGTGAAGCGGCGGCGTCCGCGCTGCGACGCGCGGACACGACCCGGAAAAGCGGCGATCTGCCGGGTCACGCCGTTAAGTTGATGCTATGGCGGGCCGTACCTCTCAGGCGAGTCGGCGGCGCGGCGCGTCGCCGCGTGGCACCACGAACAGCCGTGCCCGCCAGCCGGCGAAGAAGACCGCCCGGGCGGCCCCCCGGCGGCGGCCCGCGGCGCGGCCGGGCCCGGGGCTCCTCGTCGGACGCGCGGTCGGGGCACTGTGGATGGGACTGGCGCACGGCGTCGGCTGGGCGTTCCGCGCCGCCGGCCGGCAGGCCGCCTCGGCCCGCGGGCTCGACCCGGAGCACCGCCGCGACGGCGCGGGGCTGCTGGTCTTCGGCCTCGCCCTGCTCAGCGCGGTGGCCATCTGGTTCTCCGGCGCCGGCCCGGTCGGCGAGCAGTTGGCCGACACCGTCCGGCTCTTCCTCGGCGCGATCGCCATCGTGGTGCCGGTGCTGCTGATAATCGGGGCCTGGCGCCTCATGCGCGAGCCCGGCGACCCGGAGCACCGCGGCCGGGGGCTGGTCGGCTGGGGCTCGATGCTGGTCGCCACCGCCGCGATGCTGCACATCGGGCAGAACCCGGTCGACGCGGTCCAGCGCGACTTCGCCGGCGGCCTGGTCGGCGCGGGCGTGGGCAGCCTGCTGGAGCGGGCCGTCACCGCCTGGGTCGCCGTGCCGCTGCTGATCCTGCTGCTGGTCTTCGGCCTGCTGGTGGTCACCGCGACACCGATCAACAAGATCCCGGAGCGGCTCGGCCTGCTCGCCGGCACCCTGGTCGCCCCGCCGGCGGAGGAGGAGACGGACGAGGCGCCCGCGAAGCCCGCCCGCAAGCGCGCGACGAAGCGGGCGGCGCCGCCGCCGGTCGATCCGGCGGAGTTCGACGACGACCTCGACGGGGCGGACCTCCAGGAAACCCTCGTGCTGCCCCGCAAGCCTCGCGGCAAGGTCCCGGCCAGCCGCAAGCCGGTCGAGCCGCCGGAGCACTCGCCCGCGCCGACCCGGGCCGAGCAGCTCGCGCTGACCGGGCTGGCCGGCGACTACACCCTGCCGCCGGCGAACATACTCAGCAGCGGCGCGGCCCCGAAGAGCCGGAGCAGGGCCAACGACGAGGTGATCGCCGCGCTCACCGGCGTCTTCGAGCAGTTCGACGTGGACGCCGCCGTCACCGGCTTCACCCGCGGGCCGACCGTCACCCGCTACGAGGTGGAGCTGGGCCCGGGCGTCAAGGTCGAGCGGATCACCCAGCTCTCCCGCAACATCGCGTACGCGGTGAAGTCGCCGGACGTGCGGATCCTCAGCCCGATCCCGGGCAAGAGCGCGGTCGGCGTGGAGATCCCGAACACCGACCCGGAGAACGTGGCGCTCGGCGACGTGCTGCGTTCGCGGGCCGCCACCAGCGACCACCACCCGATGGTGGTGGCGCTCGGCAAGGACATCGAGGGCGGCTACGTGGTGGCCAACCTCGCCAAGATGCCGCACATCCTGATCGCCGGTGCGACCGGCGCGGGCAAGTCGTCCTGCCTGAACTCGCTGCTGGTGTCCATTCTCACCCGGGCCACGCCGGACGAGGTGCGGCTGCTGCTGATCGACCCGAAGCGGGTCGAGATGACCGGCTACGAGGGCATCCCGCACCTGGTCACGCCGATCGTGACCAACGCCAAGAAGGCGGCCGACTCGCTGGAGTGGGTCGTCCGCGAGATGGACATGCGCTACGACGACCTCGCCGCCAACGGGGTCCGGCACATCGACGACTTCAACCGCAAGGTGCGCACCGGCGAGATCAAGGCCCCGCCGGGCAGCGAGCGGGAGATGCGCCCGTACCCGTACCTGCTGGTGATCGTGGACGAGTTGGCCGACCTGATGATGGTCGCCCCGCGCGACGTGGAGGACTCGGTCGTCCGGATCACCCAGCTCGCCCGGGCCGCCGGCATCCACCTGGTGCTGGCCACCCAGCGTCCCTCGGTCGACGTGGTCACCGGCCTGATCAAGGCGAACGTGCCCTCCCGGCTGGCGTTCGCCACCTCCTCCCTGGCCGACTCGCGGGTCATCCTCGACCAGCCGGGCGCGGAGAAGCTGCTCGGCCGCGGGGACGGTCTCTTCCTGCCGATGGGCGCCTCGAAGCCCATCCGGATCCAGGGCGCCTGGGTGACCGAGCGCGAGATCGCCGACGTGGTGAAGTTCTGCAAGGACCAGCGCGAGCCGGAGTTCCGCCCCGACGTGCTCGCCGCGCCGGACAGCGGCAAGAAGAAGATCGACGAGGACATCGGCGACGACCTCGACCTGCTGGTGCAGGCCGTCGAGCTGGTGGTCACCTCGCAGTTCGGCTCGACCTCCATGCTGCAGCGCAAGCTGCGGGTCGGCTTCGCCAAGGCGGGCCGGCTGATGGACCTGATGGAGACCCGGGGCGTGGTCGGCCCGTCGGAGGGCTCCAAGGCCCGCGACGTGCTGGTCAAGCCCGACGAGTTGGAGGAGGTCCTGGTCGGCCTGCGCGGCGGCGAGGAGTGACGCCGGCCGGGCGCCGACACGTCGCCTGCTCCCTCGTCTCGCCCCGGTCGGCCGGGTCGGACACGGACGGGCCCGCCGGAAGCCGGCGGGCCCGTCCGTGGGGGAGCGGCGGTCAGGAGTTGTAGATGGCGGCGCCGATGACCATGCCGATGATCGCGCCGGCCACGCTGGCGACGGCGGCGTACCAGCCGAGCGGCTTGTCGCCGAGCACGGCGCCGACGATCCCGAGGATCAGGCCGGCGAGGCCGAACAGCGGCGGCAGGAACAGGATCGCGATGACCGCGAAGACGAAGCCCAGGATGGTGCAGATGCGGGCGGCGCCGCTGCGCGGACGGGCGGTGGTGTGCATGTCGGCCATGTCTGCCTCCGGTGGGTGAGAGCCTGCGTTGCCAGGCCGACCTCTACCCACTGTGGCCGTTCGTCACGCCTCGGAACCGCCCGCCGCCCCCGTGCGGGCCGCGCCGCCCTCCGGCGGGCCGCGCCGCCCGGTGCGCGGGCCGCGCCGTGCGGTCCTCAGTGGAAGATCTTCAGGCCCACGATGCCGGCGATCACCAGCAGGAGGCAGGCGATCCGGGGCAGGTTGGCCGGCTCGTTCAGGGCGAGCATCCCGACCAGGGCGGTGCCGACCGTCCCGATGCCGACCCAGACGGCGTAGCCGGTGCCGACCGGGATCTCGCGCAGCGCGTACCCCAGCCCGGCCATGCTGAGCACCAGGGTCACCACGAAGACCGCCGACGGGACGGGACGGCTGAAGCCGGCGCTGCGGTCGAGGGCGATCGCCCACGCCGTCTCCAGGAGTCCGGAGATCACCAGCACGATCCAGGCCATGAGAGTCACCTCTGTGTGCGCGCCCGGACCACCGGGGCCGGGACGAGTCGGTCGTTGCACGGGGCGTCTTTGCCTGACCGGGTACGCCCTCGACTCGTCCGGAGCGACCCACGGGGCCGCCGTGACCGACGGTAGCACCGGGCGGGCGGCGCGCGGAGTGAACCGGGCCACCCGCCGTTGACCTTAACTTGACTTCAACTTGCAGTATGGGCGCATGCCGCTGCTCTTCTCCGACGCCGAGGTCACCGCCGCGCTGGACGCCCCCACCACCGTGGCGGCCATGCGGGACGCCCTGCTCGCCGCGTACGCCGGCCGCCTGGTGGCCCCGCCCCGGGCCGCCGCGCCGCTGGGTGGGGGGCGGATGGTGCTCACCGCCGGGCACCTCACCGGCGAGTGGTACGGCTTCCGCTCGTACGACACGTTCGGGCACCCGGAGAGCGAGCAGGTGGTGGTGCTGCACGACGGGCGCACGGGGGCGGTCCGGGCGGTGGCGGTCGGGGAGGAGCTGGGCTCCCGCCGCACCGGCGGGCTCGGCGGGGTCGCCGTGGACGCCCTGGCCCGCCCGGACGCCGCCACCCTGGGCGTGGTCGGCTCGGGCGGGCAGGCGTGGACGCAGGTCTGGGCGGCGGCCGCGGTCCGCCCGCTGCGCGAGGTCACGGTGCACAGCCGCTCCGCCGTCCGGCGAGAGGCGTTCGCCGCCCGGGTGCGCGCCGAGCTGGGCGTGCCGGCGCGCGCCGTGGAGTCGGCCCGGGCCGCCGTGGCCGACCGCGACGTCGTGGTGCTCGCCACCACCAGCGTCACCCCGGTGCTCGACGCCGCCGACCTCGCTCCCGGCACCCACGTCAACACGGTCGGCTTCAAGCAGGTCGACCGGCACGAGTTCGGCCCCGACCTGCTGGACGCCGCCGACCTGCTGGTCACCGACTCGCCGGCGCAGGCCGCCGCGTACGAGCCGCCGATGCTCGCGGCGCTGCCGGCGTACGCCGGGCGGCTGCGCGACCTGGGCGCGGTGCTGGCCGGCGCGGTGCCGGGCCGGACCGGCGCGGACCAGGTTTCGGTCTTCTGCTCGACCGGCCTGGCCGGCACCGAGGTGTTCCTGCTCGACCGCCTGGTCCGGGTCGGCGCGGCGACCGTCTGACCGGCGTGGTGCCCGTCACCCCCGGCGCCGAGCCACGAAGGAAGGGCCCCTTCCTCTACCGAATCCGTTAACAAGGTGCCCTTCCTTGCAGGACGGGCGTGCGTGGGGGTCGCGGACGGCCCGGTACCCTCGGATGGTGTCTGCCACCTCCCCTTCCGCCGCCGACGGCCGCCGCGTCGCCCTGCTGACGCTGGGCTGCGCCCGCAACGAGGTCGACTCGGAGGAGTTGGCCGCCCGGCTGCACGCCGACGGCTGGCAGGTCACCACCGACGGCGAGGGCGCCGACGTGGTGGTCGTGAACACCTGCGGCTTCGTGGAGAAGGCGAAGCAGGACTCCATCCAGACCCTGCTGGCCGCCGCCGACACCGGCGCGAAGGTGGTCGCGGCCGGCTGCATGGCCGAGCGGTACGGCCGTGAGCTGGCCGACAGCCTCCCCGAGGCGCAGGCCGTGCTCAGCTTCGACGACTACCCGGACATCGCCGCCCGGCTGGACGCCGTGGTCGCCGGCGAGGTGATCCACGCGCACACCCCGCGCGACCGGCGCGAGCTGCTCCCGCTGACCCCGGTCTCCCGCCGGGACAGCGCGGTGTCGCTGCCCGGCCACGGCACCCCCGCCCGGGGCGTCACCGAGACCGACGAGCACACCCCGGCGCACCTGCGCCAGGTGCTGCGCCGCCGGCTCGACACCGGCCCGGTCGCCTCGCTCAAGCTCGCCAGCGGCTGCGACCGGCGCTGCGCGTTCTGCGCCATCCCCGCCTTCCGCGGCGCCTTCGTCTCGCGTACGCCGGACGAGCTGCTCGCCGAGGCGGAGTGGCTGGCCAAGACCGGCGTACGCGAGCTGGTGCTGGTCAGCGAGAACTCGACCTCGTACGGCAAGGACCTGGGCGACCCCCGGGCGCTGGAGAAGCTGCTGCCGCAGCTCGCCGCGATCGACGGCATCGTCCGGGTGCGGGCGAGCTACCTCCAGCCGGCCGAGACCCGGCCCGGCCTGGTCGAGGCGATCGCCACCACGCCCGGCGTGGCCCCGTACTTCGACCTGTCGTTCCAGCACTCCAGCGAGCCGGTGCTGCGCCGGATGCGCCGCTTCGGCTCCACCGACCGGTTCCTGGAGCTGCTGGCGAGCGCCCGCGCCCTGGCCCCGGAGGCGGGCGCGCGGAGCAACTTCATCGTCGGCTTCCCGGGCGAGACCCGCGCCGACTACCAGGAGCTGGTCCGCTTCCTGACCGAGGCGCGGCTCGACGCGATCGGCGTGTTCGACTACAGCGACGAGGACGGCACCGAGGCCGCCGGGCTGCCCGGCAAGGTCTCCGCCGCCACCGTCAAGCGCCGGTACGACCGGCTCGGCGCGCTCGCCGACGAGCTCTGCTCGCAGCGGGCCGAGGAGCGGCGCGGCTCCACCGTCGAGGTGCTGGTCGACTCGGTCGCCGACGGCGTGGTCGAGGGGCGGGCGGCCCACCAGGCCCCCGAGGTCGACGGCTCGACCACTCTCGTCGCGCCGTCCGGTGGCGGGGTGGACCTCGCCGCGCTGAGCCCGGGCGACCTGGTGCGGGCGACGGTGACGGGCACCGAAGGGGTGGACCTCGTCGCGGTCCCGGATGAGATGATCTCGGCTGCGCCCGGCGCGGCACGGTGACGGCGGGCCCGGACAGAGCGGGGGAGCCACGTGGTGGGGTGCCAGGTGCGCCACGGCGGCCGGAGCGGGGGGCGGCGGTGACCGGGGCGACGGATTCCACGCCGGCGCCGGTGGTGGCCCGGGTACCCGTGCTGAACGCGGCGAACGCGCTCACCGCGCTGCGGCTGGTCCTGGTGCCGATCTTCGGCGCGTCCCTGGTCATCTCGGGGATGACCCACGCCGGCTGGCAGATGGCCGCCTGCCTGATCTTCGCCGTCGCCTCGGTGACCGACCTGGTCGACGGCTGGATCGCCCGCCGCTTCGCCCTGGTCACCTCGGTCGGCAAGGTCGCCGACCCGATCGCCGACAAGGCGCTCACCGGCGCCGCGCTGCTGCTGCTCTCCTGGTACGACCGGCTGCCCTGGTGGGTGACCACGGTGATCCTCGCCCGCGAGCTGGGCATCACCGCGCTGCGCTTCTGGGTGATCCGGCACGGGGTGATCGCGGCCAGCCGGGGCGGCAAGATCAAGACAGCGCTCCAGATCCTCGCGATCACCTGGTACCTGTGGCCGATGCCGGCCGCCCTCGCCGCCGTCGGCCCGTGGATCATGGCCGCGGCGGTCGGGGTCACGGTGGTCACCGGTTTCGACTACGTCGCCCAGGCCCTGCGCCTGCGCCGGCCGGCCTCCTGACCCCGGTCTCCCGGCGGCGCCCCGGCACAGCAGGTCGAGGTCGGCGGCCATCCGGGGACCGACCCCGGGCCGGCACAGCTCGGGCGGGCCGGGGATCCGTGCCGCCCACCCTGGTCCTGTGGCTCGGGGAGGATGAGTAGGCCCGGCGGGGCGGGGGAAGGATCTGGGACATGGAGAGTGACGCGGCCGGCGCGCGGCCGGTGGGCAGCCCGGCGGCGGGCGTGGTGCACAGTCTGGCGGAGCGCCACGAGACCCTGGCCACGGTGGAGTCGTTGACCGGGGGGCTGCTGGCCGCATCGATCGTGGAGATCGCCGGGGTGAGCGGCATCTTCCGGGGCGGGATGGTGGTCTACGCCACCGAGCTGAAGTCGCAGCTCGCCGGCGTAGCGGAGGATCTGCTGGCCGACCGCGGGCCCGTCGACCCGGATGTGGCGGTGGCCCTCGCGGAGGGCGGGCGGCGGCGCTGCGGGGCCGACTGGGGCCTGGCCACGACCGGGGTGGCCGGCCCGGAGCCGCAGGACGGCAAGCCGGTCGGGCTGGTCTACGTGGCGGTGGCCGGGCCCGCCGGGGCCGACGTCCGGCAGCTCGACCTGGACGGTGGCCGCGACCACATCCGCTCCGCGGCGGTCGTCGAGGCGCTGCGGCTGCTCGCCGAGCGGATCCACCGCGCCGATGCGGGCGAGGCCGAAGCCGGGCGGACCGACACCGCCGCCGCCGGGCGGCGCTGAGCCGACCCGCGGGCCGAGCCGACCCGCGGGCCGAGCCGAACTGCGGGCCGAGCCGAACTGCGGGCCGAGCCGAACTGCGGGCCGAGCCGAACTGCGGCCCGAGCCGCGCCGGCCTGGCCCCGCAAGCCGAGCCGACCCCCGCGACGCGGGCCGACGTCCCACGCCGAGTCGATCCCACAGGCTGAGCAGACTCCGCAATCCGAGAGGCGGGGTGGGATGTCGGCGGGGCCGGCAACGGGTACCGTTGCGGGAAGGCTCCGACGGTCGGAGCCGGCACGACGTGCCGGACGGCCGCGCGAAACAGCGGTGTCCCTCAGGGGAGGTGCGAATGGTCCTGCTACGCCGGGTTATCGGTGACGCACTGCGGGCGCGCCGGCAGGGGCAGCACCGCACCCTGCGCGAGGTCTCCTCCGCCGCCAACGTCAGCCTGGGCTACCTCTCGGAGATCGAGCGCGGCCAGAAGGAGCCGTCCAGCGAGCTGTTGGCGGCGATCTGCGACGCGCTGGGCGCGCGCCTGTCCGAGCTGCTGCGCGAGGTCAGCGACACGGTCGCGCTCGCCGAGCAGATGCCAGGCGTGCTCGTGCCGGTGCAGGACGAGACCGTCGACACCGCCGGGGTGACCACGGTGCGCAAGGCCACGGGCCGGGGCGTGCACCAGGTCAGCTCCGACGGCAAGGTCGCCGTCCAGGTCCGCCAGGATTCGCCGCTGAAGGCCACGCTGCGCACCTCCCGCGTCCGCGGGGGCGACCGCGACGTGGTCTGCGCCGCCTGACCCACCCCACCCCCGTCCGCGTCCCATGGTCGCGGTGGCGACCGCCGCGTAGGGTTGATCGCGGACGGCGTCGGCGCTCGCTTCGCTGGCCGGTACGGATGCCCCGGTGGCGTCCGGCTGGGACGATGGAGCCACTGCCGCGCCGCAGCCGGCCGGGCCCGCCCGGTCGAGGCGGAGCGACGCTACTGAGGGGATACCGCGGAGATGGCTAACCCGTTCGTCAAGGGTTGGAAGTACCTGATGGCGCTGTTCGGCGCCAGGATCGACGAGCACGCCGATCCCAAGGTGCAGATCCAGCAGGCCATCGAGGAGGCCCAGCGCCAGCACCAGGCGCTCGTCCAGCAGGCCGCCGCGGTGATCGGCAACCAGCGGCAGCTGGAGATGAAGCTGTCCCGCCAGATGTCGGAGGTCGAGCGGCTCCAGGCCAACGCGCGCCAGGCCCTCGTCCTCGCCGACCAGGCCCGCGCCAAGGGCGACGAGGCCGAGGCCAACCGCTACGAGCACTCCGCGCAGACCCTGGCCACCCAACTGGTCTCCGCCGAGCAGGCCACCGAGGACCTGAAGACCCTGCACGACCAGGCGCTGGGCGCCGCCGCCCAGGCCCGCCGGGCCGTCGAGAACAACTCGATGATCCTCCAGCAGAAGCTCGCCGAGCGCACCAAGCTGCTCAGCCAGTTGGAGCAGGCCAAGATGCAGGAGAGCGTGGCCCGCTCGTTGGAGTCGATGTCGGCGCTGACCGCGCCCGCCAACACCCCCTCGCTCGACGAGGTGCGCGACCGCATCGAGCAGCGGTACGCCACCGCGATGGGCCGCGCCGAGCTGGCCGGCAACTCCGTCGAGGGCCGGATGCTGGAGATCCAGAAGGCGACCCTCGACTCGGCCGGTTCCGCCCGGTTGGAGCAGATCCGGTCGAGCATGGCCGGTGAGCAGCTCGGCGGCAGGCAGGAACGACCGCCCGTCGCGCGTACGGAGCCCGCCGCGCCGGCCGCCGACCCGGCCGCCGCCGCCCGGCTGGACGAGATCCGGGCCAGCATGGGCCGGGAACGCGGCACCGGGGAAACCACCGCCGCCGGCTGAGGCCGGTCAGGTCGAGGAGGCAGCAGAGGTGGCAGACGAGCGCACGCGGTACTTCCGGCGCCTGAGTCGGTTGCGGCGGTCCGCCCGCCGGTGGAGCGTCACGGCAGGGGGCCTCGGCGGCGCGGCCGCCGTGCTGACCCCGTACGCCGGGCTCGGGCTGCCCGACGCGGCCTGGGCCGCCGGGGCGGGCGGGGCGCTGGTGCTCGCCGCCTGGCGCTGGGTCGACCTGCGCGCGCTGGCCGCCCAGCCGGCGCCGCCCGCGCTCGACCCGGCCGAGGCCGCCGCCCGGTCCCGCGCCCGCTTCGTCGCCGCCGTGGAGCGGCTCCCCGCCGGCCCCGGCGTGCTGGCCGAGGTGCGCCGGGTGCGCTCCCGGGTGGCGCTGCGCGGCACCAGCGCCGCCGAGCCGTGGGCCCGGCTGGACCGGGCCGCCCTCACCCTCGCCGGGATGGCCGGCCGGCTGACCGGGCTGGCCGGGCCCGCCGTGTCGGAGGCGGCCGACGCCGACCGCTCGCTGCGGGACCTCGCCGGCCGGGTGGCCAGTGTCGAACGCGCGCTGCGGCTCGCCCCCGCCGATGCCCGACCGCCGCTGGCCGAGGCGCACCGGGCGTTGGCCGGCCAGCTGGAGCAGGGCGTCGCGGCGTACGAGCGGCTGGTCGTGGCCGCCGCCGGCTACGTCGCCGAGGACGCGCGTCCCGACGCCGACCACCCGGCCGCCTCCCGCCTGACCGAGGCGACCGACCTGCTGCACGGGGTCGCCTCGGCGCTGGCCGAGTTGCGCGGCACCGGCGCGTCGCTGCGCACTCCCTGATCACGGCGGCGTCGTGACCGGCACGGGGCCGGTGAACGGGGAACTGCCGACGACGTTGAACGACCGGACGCGGTAGTGGTAGGTGACACCCCGCGCCAGGCCGGTGTTGGTGAAGCCGTGGCCGGTGACGGTGAAGGTCGACACCTCCCGGCTGAACACCGGGTCAAGCGCCCGCTGCACGATGAACCCGGCCCCCGGTCCGGCGGGGGTGCTCGACGACCAGCCGAGGATCACCGTCGCCGTGTCGGGCCCGGGCGCCGTGGCGGTGGCGGTCACCCCCGTGGGCAGGCCGGGGGCCGGCGGCGTGGTCGCCCGGGCCACCGTCGACCAGGGTGACGCGGCCCCGAGGTAGGTGGTCCGCACCCGGTAGTAGTACGTGGTGTCCGGGGCGACCGCCGCGTCGAGGTGGTTGTCGCCGACCCCGATCGCGGTGGTGCCCGGCCCGCTGCTGAAGGTCGGGTTGGTGGCCCGCTGCACGTCGATGCCGGTGGCAAAGGAACGGTTGGTCCAGCGCAGCGCGATCCGCAGCGGAGCGGCCGGCGGGATCGCCGCGGTCAGCCCCGCCGGCGCGGCGAGCTGCACCGACGCCGGCACACTGTTGGACCAGGTGGAGCAGCTCACCGCGTTCTCCGCCCGGATCCGGTAGTGGTAGGTCACCCCGGGGGTGATGGTGGCGTCGGTGTAGCGGCTCGCCGTGGCCGCCACGGTGATCGCGGTCAGCCCCTGCGTGAAGGTGGCGTCGGTGGCCCGCTGGAGCAGGTGGCTGGTGGCCGCCGGGCGGCTGCCGTTGCCCGTCCAGGCCAGCGCGATCGCCGGCAGCGCGGTCGCCGAGCCCGGGGCCGGCGTCGCGGTCAGCCCGGTCGGTGCCCTGGGCGAGACCCGCAGCACCAGGGGCCGGGTCATGCCCTGGTCGCGGTGCCCGGCGAGCTGGCTGTGCCAGTGGTACTCCCAGCCCAGGTTGACGAGCTGGTTCACCACCCGCGACGGCCGGCCGTCGACCGGGCTGACCGGGGTCGAGCCGGTCCGGGCGCCGGCCGGCCGGGCCGGGTCGAGCAGCCGTACGCTGTCGCCGATCTTGAACGGCAGGGGCGGCGCGACGGGCCGCAGCGCGACGATCACGTCCTCCCGCGGGTCGACCCGGACCACCTGCTTCCAACCCCGCTCGGCGGGGTGCGGCGGGCGGGTGGCGCCGTCCCAGCCGACCCGGTTGACCAGTTGGACGTCGCAGCCGGCGAACCGCACCGGCTGGGTCTGCCGGCTGTTGCCGCGGATGCGCCAGAGCTGGGTGCCGTCGGCGGGCGCGCCCACTCCGACGGCCGGATCGCTCACGTGCAGCACCTCGGTGGCCGGATCGGTCGGGCCGAGCGGCAGGGTGGTGGGGGCGAGCGGCCCGGCGTGCGGGTGCCCGACGCCCAGCCGGCCGACGAGCCGGCCGTGCTCCGGTTCGAAGACCTGCTGCACCGCCTTCACCTGCAACGGAAGGAGCACCGGGGCGGCACCGGCGGTCGGCACGAAGCTGACCGTGGTGGCGTGCACCGGGACGACCGTTCCCCGGCCGGTACGGGTGCCGAACGCCGCGTCGTACGCCGCCTGCGGCACGATCGGCGGGCGCTGGCTGGCCGCGTACGCGCGGGGCAGGCGGTCCCGCAGCCGGGCCAGGTCGTACGGCGGCGCCGGGGTGCCGGCGACCCGGAACTGGAGCAGTGTGCGGGTGTTCGGGCCGTACCCGGGGCGGGTCGGCGGCGGGCCGCCCTCGGCGGTGCGGTCCGGGGCGCCCGTGTGGTGGTCGGCACGCGGGTCGAAGCCGGGCAGCGGGGCGGGGCAGTCGTTGTAGAGGATCACCGTGCCGCCCGGCGGCACGGTCGAGAAGTCGACCAGCACGTCGGCCACCTCGCCCGGGGCGAGCAGCAGCGCGTGCGAGTCGACGTTGAGCACGGTCGGGTCCCGGCGGTCGTACCGGTAGCCGACCGGCTGGTTGGGCACGACCACCGGCGCGGGGAGCAGGCCGCCCTCGTTGCCGATCTGGACCAGTTCCGGGCCGGCGGCGCGCGGGTCCGGGACCCCGCCCTCGCGCCCGTCCGTCGGCCAGCCCGCCGGACGGTCCGGCGCGCGGACCGCCTCCACCATCGGCACCTCGCCGGCGTCCGCGTCGGCCAGGTCGCCCTCCGGGTCCCACATCGGGCCGTCGGAGCGGGCCCGGTAGAGCTGGAGGTTCAGGCCGCGGTCCAGGCAGGCGTTGAGGATCCGGAAGCGGTACGTCCGCGGCGCGACCTCCAGGTACGGGTACGCGATCCCGTTGACGAGCATGGTGTCGCCGAACGCGTCCGGCACCGCCGACGGGTGCGGGACGCCCGGCGTCAGCGGCGGCTCCTCCGGGTCCGTGACCGGGTCGTGGTGCGGGTTCGGCACCGGGCCGGCGTCGGGCGTCCCGGGGTGCTCCCTCGGCCCGGGCTCGTCGGCCGTACGCGACCACGGGCCGTAGTCCCACCGGCCGGTCGGGTTCGTCCCGTCGGCCCGGTGCGGGTTCTGCCGGGGCTGGTAGACGTGCGGGTGCCAGAGGCTGCCCCGGGCGCCCCAGCGGTCCCGGTCCCAGGTCGGGTCCTCCCCGGCGAGCTGGGTGTCGTCCGGCACGAACGTCTTGTCCTCGACCACCAGCGGGAGCTGGTCGGCGGGCAGCACGCCGTCGGCGACGAGTTCCTCCTCGGCCGGGTCGGTGAGCAGGTAGAGCGCGAGCTGCCCGGAGTAGACGGTCAGCCGGGCCAGGCCGACGGTGTTGTCGTGGAACCAGCACAGCCGCCCGCTCTGCTCGTTCGGGTAGTAGAGCGTGGTGGCGCCCGCGCCGGGCGGCGGCATGTCGGGGACGTGGGTCAGGCCGATCCCGTTCGGGTACGGGGTGATCTCGCCCGCCGGGGTCACCCACTGCCAGGGGTTGCCGGCGCTGATCCACCCGGTGTGCGCGCCCGCCAGGCGCAGCACCGCCCGGTTCTGCGGGTAGGGCGCGGGCCCGTCGAGGGGGCCCGTCCCCGCGCCCTCCACGGTCGGGTCGACGGGCAGGAAGAGCTCCCCGGCCCGGCCGGTGGGGAGGTGGTTGATGAACTTGACCCGGACCGGGCGGCCCCGGCGGGCCAGGATGACCGGGCCGAGGTGCCAGGGGCGCCCCGCCGGCACGACCGTGTTGTGCCCGTTGGCGTCCGTGCCGAGGTTGAGCTGCCGGTAGCCGCGCAGCCGGGTCGCCGGCAGGTCCCGGTGCAGCCGCTGCGCGTACTGCTCCAGGACGATCTCGTAGTAGTCGCAGCCCGGGTAGCTGATGGTGTCGGGCACCGCCACGGGGAGGTGGCCGCCCAGCTGGGTGCGGCCCAGCGCGCCGAGGCCGGGCAGCGCGTCGACGAACTTGCGGATGCCGGTGCCGGGCAGCACCCGGCCGTCGGCCCCGACGACCGGCAGCGGGCTGCGGGCGTAGTTCGGCACCGGGCCGAAGCAGCGCGGGACGGCCGCCGGGTCGAGGCTGGCCGGCACCACGACCGGCTCCTCCACGCGCCGGGCCGCCGGGACTGGCCCCGCCGGCCGGGACCCGGCGGTGGCGCCGTTCCCGGTGCGGGGCGCCGCCCGCTCCCACGGGATCCGGAGTCTGCGGAACAGGTCCATGGCTCTCCCCGGTCCGGGCGCGCGGCCCGCCACGGCGGCGTGGCGGCCCGGTCGCGCGTCGCTGACGATGCGTGAGGAGTCAACCGCAGCATGCGACGCCACGGCGGGGGTTAGGAAGTACCCAATCGTCCGTATCTGTGGCGGGGAGGCGACTTTCCCGCCACACCGGCGGAGTGTCCCGCCCGACACGCCGGCCCACGTCGGTCGATCGGTGGCGGAGGGCGGGCCGATGTGCCCCCGGGATCGTCAGCCGGCCGGGCGTTCGGGCTGGCAGACGGGGCACCAGTAGGTGACCCGCTCGCCCAGCTCCTCCTTGCGGATCGCGGTGCCGCACCGGCGGCACGGCTGGGCGCGCCGCCCGTAGACGTAGCTGGTCTGCCCCCGGTGCAGCGACCCGGTGGTGCTCTGCGTCCAGCGGCCCCGGTTGGCCGCGAGCAGCTTCTGCGCCAGGGCCACGGTGCCGGCGAGATCCGGCACGGCGCGTACCGGCGTCCATGGCGACACCCCGCGCAGGAACAGGATCTCGCACTTGTAGAGGTTGCCGACGCCGGCCAGGTTGCGCTGGTCCAGCAGGGCCTCGCCGATGGTGACGTCCGGGTGGGCGGCCAGCCGGCGTACCGCCTCGGCCGGGTCCCAGTCCGTGCCGAGCAGGTCGGGGCCGAGGTGGCCGACCAGCGAGTCCTCCTCGGTCGTCGGCACCAGCGCCAGCTCGTGCAGGTGGTAGCCGACGGCGACCGCCTGCGGGGCGCGCAGCACCACTCGGATCAGGTGCGCCGGCCGGGCGGTCCACCGTTCCCCCGGCGCGTACGCCCGCCAGGCGCCCTCCATCCGCAGGTGGGAGTGCAGCGTCCAGCGCGCACCGCCGCCTTCCGGCGCGACGTCTCCCGGTGGGGCGTCTTCCGGCGGGGCGGCCAGGCGGAGCAGCAGGTGCTTGCCCCGGCTGGCCGACTCCCGCACCGTCCAGCCGGTGAGGTCGGTCGCGGCGAGCTGCGGCACCCGGAAGTCGCTGCCGGTCAGGCGGGCACCGGCCAGCGCGCGGTGCAGGACGCGGGCGGTGTTCCAGACGGTGTCGCCTTCGGGCACCCGTCCATCCTGCCTCGCCGCCGGGGACCCGGCGCGGCGGTCACCCGGCCGCGACGCGGCACATGGCCGCCGGCTACCCGCACCAGGTCACCCGGCGGCGACGCGCAGCAGGTCGCCCGGCGCCACCGTGAGCAGGTCGACCGCCCGGCCGCCGTTGACCGCCACGGCGACCAGGCCGGCCGAGTCGGCGTGCACCACCAGCCCGCCCGCCGGAGCGTCGCCGAAGGTGCGGCCGTGCACGGCCTCGCGCCCCGCTCCGAACTCGAAGTCCGGCCGCACCCGCACCCGGGCCGGCAGCGGCGCCAACAGGTCGGCCGGCGCGGCCAGTTGCACGTTGCCGAAGTGGTCCACGGTCAGCACCTCGGCGGTGAAGCCCGCCGCCTCCGGCCGGACGACCGGCGCCGGCAGCCGGACCAGGGTCGCCGGGTCGACGGCCGGGCCGGCCCCGGACAGCGGGGCGCCGAGCGCCAGCCGCGCGGCCACGGGCGCGAAGACGTCCCGGCCGTGGAACGTGCGGGACACCTCGGGCGCGAGCCAGTCCGGCGCGGTCAGCTCGACGGCCGCCGTGACCCCGCCCAGCGCCTCGGCGGCGTCGACGAGCAGGCCGTTGTCCGGCCCCACCAGCAGCCCGCGCGGCGCGGCCAGGGCGACGCCCCGGCGGGCGGTGCCGACGCCGGGGTCGACCACCGCCACGTGCACGCCCTCGGGCAGGTGGGGCACGGTCTGCGCCAGCACCGCCGCGCCCCGGCGCACGTCGGCCGGCGGCACCAGGTGGGTCACGTCGATCACCCGGGCGGCCGGTGCGAGCCGGGCGATCACCCCGTGGCAGGCGGCCACGAAACCGTCGGCGAGACCGTAGTCGGTGGTCAGCGAGATCCAGGGGGTCCGGTCCATGCCGGGCAGGTTAACCGCCGGGGGTGAGCCGCTGTTCCAGGACCAGTTCGTCGTGCAGCGGGATGCCGTCCTCGCCGACGACCGGGATGCTCGGCTTGAGCCGGCGGGCCCGGTCCACCGCGCCCCGGTCGACGCGTACCATCCGCAGCCCGCGACGCTGGTAGAACCGCAGCGCCCGCAGATTGTCGTTCGTCGTGACGAGCCACAGCCGGGCCCGGCCGGCCGCCCGGGCCACGTCCGCGGCGGCGGCCAGCAGCGCCGTGCCGACGCCCCCGCCGGGCGTCGCCGCGGCCACGCTGACGACCTCCAGCCCGTCGCCGTCGCCGTGGTGGGCGAGCGCCCCGACGACCGGGCCGGCGCCGTCGACCGCCACCAGCGTGGGCAGCGTACGCAGGTCGTAGCGGGTGTCGTGGACGACGACGTACGGGCCGCCCCACTCGCGTTCGTGCAGTGCGTCGACGGCCGGGCGGTCCCCGGCCCGGGCCGGTCGGACGGTCACCCCGGTCATCGTCGGCTCCTCTCGTCGACCGGCTCGGGAGCCTACCGTCGCCAGTTCGGGCGGGCACCCGGGATTCGGGGTCGACCGGGCGCTGGCGGATATGGGACAGCCGGATGGCCGACCGGCCACTGCCGGGACGGGACCGGGTTGGGCAGACTGCCAGGGGTGAGCAACCGGAGCCTGCCCGCCGTCGCGGTGCTCGTGATCGCCGCCGCCCTGACCGCCGCCTGCGGCGACGACGCGGAAGAACCGCCGCGCGCCGCGCCCCCGGCCGCCTCGGCGTCGACGCCGGCCGCCGACGTGCCGTCGGGCCCCACGGCCGCGCCGGGGACGGCCACGACGCCCGCCGTACTGTCCACCGGCGCGGGTCCGGCCGGGCCGAGCGCCGGAACCACCGAACGCCGCCCCGCCAGCCCGCCGCCGGTGGAGTTGCCCGCCCGGCCGACCGGGACGCTCGGCGCGCGGCAGGTCGTCGACGCGTTCAAGGCGGCCGGGCTGAAGGTGCCGAACCCGCGGGACCGCTCGGTCGACTGCGGGCCGGACGGCCTCGGCCTGGGCTGCTCCGAGCTGATCGCCACCGACGCCGTCACCGTCTACGTCTTCCCGGACGAGTCGAGCGCCAGCGACATCGCCGAGACCTGGGGCGGTCAGTCCTTCCGGCGCGGCACGGTGGTGCTCAACTACCTGGAGGCGAGGACGCCCAAGACTGACCGCGCCAGGTACGAGAAGGTCCTCACCGGCCTGCGCTGACGCGCCCGGCCACCCCGCCTCCCGGCGTGGTTCAGCCGCGCAGGCGCAGGCCGCGTGGGGTGGCCCGGAAGCCGGCGGCGGTGAGCGCGTCGCGCAGCGGCGAGGAGCGCACCGCCTCGCCGTCGGCCCGCTCGACCGACATCGCCCCCAGCGCGCCGGAGTGGACCGCGTCGGCGAGCGCCTTGCCGGCCGCCGCCAGCGTGTCGGCGTCGTCGCTGAAGGAGAGGATGGTCCGCCCGCCGCGCTCGACGTAGAGCACCAGGTCGCCGGCGACCAGCACCACCAGGGCGCCGGCCTTGCGCCCCGCCCGGTGCCCGGTCGCCGGGGCGGCCCCGTCGCCCGAGTCGACCACCCGTTCCGGCCAGGGCAGCGCCGCCCCGTACGGGTTGGCCGGGTCCGTCGCGGCGAGCACCAGGGTGGGCCCGCCGCGCCCCCGCCCGCCGTCGGCCGGCTCCGCCAGCGCCCGGATCCGGTCCACCGCGCCCGGCACCGCGAACTGCGCCGCCCCCAGCCCCTCGACGAAGTAGCCCCGCCGGGCCGCACCGCGCTCCTCCAGTGCGGAGAGCACCGGATAGACCGCGGCGAACCCGCCGGCCACCTGCTCGGCCATGACCGCCCCCCGGGTCACCACGCCGTGCCGTTCGAGCAGCACGTCGGCCAGGGCGGCGGCGCGGCGGGTGGGGTCGGTGTCGCGCTCCGGCAGGCGCGACCAGCGCCCGGCGACGGTCGGCGGGCCGCCTCGGGTCGGCAGGGCCACCCGCCCGGGGCGGCGGTAGCGGGTGCGCGGCGCGGTCGGGCGGGACCGGTGCGCCCCGCCGCCGCCGAGCACCGCCCGCAGTGGGGCCAGGGTGTCGTTGGTGAGCTGGCCGGCCCAGACCAGATCCCAGACGACCGCGGTCAACGCGGCGTCGTCCGTCGAGCCCACCCGGTCGGACAGCGACCGGAAGAACAACGCCTGCCCGTCGCCGAGCGCCTCCAGCACCGCGTCGTGCAGCGGGGTGCGGGTGAGCGCCTCGTCGGGCGGGGGCAGCAGCAGCGGGGCGGCGTCCGCGTACGCGAGGGTGACCCAGCCGTCCCCGCCGGAGATCGCCCCCGAGCCGGCCCAGAGCACCTCGCCGCTGGCACACAGCTCGTCGAGCTGGGCGGGGGAGTAGTCGGCGACCCGGCCGGGCAGCACCAGGCGTTCCAGGGCCGACGCCGGCACCGCCGCCCCCTGGAGCTGCTCGACCGCCGCGGCCAGCGCCTCCACGCCGCGCGCCGACGAGCCGACCTGCTGCCACCGGGGCAGGAACGCGGCCAGCGCGCGGGGCGGCACCGGCTCGATCTCCCGGCGCAGCGCGGCGAGGGACCGGCGGCGCAGCAGGCGCAGCACCTCCGCGTCGCACCACTGGGCGCCGGCCGTGTCCGGGGTGAACTCGCCGGAGACGACCCGCCCGGTGGCGGCGAGCCGGCGCAGCGCCTGCTCCACCACGGCCACCCCGAGCCCGAACCGGGCGGCGCAGGTGGCGGCCGCGAACGGGCCGTGCGTACGCGCGTAGCGGGCGACGAGGTCGCCCAGCGGGTCGGCCACCGGGGCGAGGTACGCCTCGGCGACCCCGACCGGCAGGGCCACGCCGAGGGCGTCGCGCAGCCGGGCCGCGTCCTCGACGCCCACCCAGCGCTCCTCGCCGGCGATGCGCACCCGCAGCACCCGGCGGGCGGCCGCCAGCCCGGTCAGCCATTCCACGGGCGCGCCCCGCTCGGCCAGCTCGGCCTCGGACAGGTCGCCGACCACCCGGAGCAGCTCGACCACGTCCTCCGCGTCGCGCGGGCGGCGCTGCTCGGTCAGCCAGCGCAGCTGCCGGTCGGTCTCGGCCAGCACCGCCGGGTCGAGCAGCTCGCGCAGGTCGACGCGGCCGAGCAGTTCGCCGAGCAGGGCCGAGTCCAGCGCCAGCGCGGCCGCCCGTCGCTCCGCGAGGGGGGCGTCGCCCTCGTAGAGGAAGGCCCCGACGTAGCCGAACAGCAGCGACCGGGCGAACGGCGACGGCTGGGCGGTCTCCACCTCGACCAGACGGACCTTGCGGGCGGCCAGGTCCCGCATCAGCTCCGCCAGCGCGGGCTGGTCGAAGACGTCCTGGAGGCACTCCCGGGCGGCTTCGAGGGTGACCGGGAAGTCGGCGTACTCGCGGGCGACGTCGAGCAGTTGGGCGGCGCGCTGACGCTGCTGCCACAGCGGCTGGCGGCGGCGCGGGTCGCGGCGGGGCAGCAGCAGCGACCGGGCGGCGCACTCCCGGAACCGGGACGCGAACAGCGCGGAGGTGCCGACGGACTCCTCGACGAGCTGTGCGATCTCCTCCGGCTCGAAGACCACCACGTCCGCGCCCGGCGGCTCGTCGGCCGTGTCGGGCAGGCGGACGACGATGCCGTCGTCGGACGGCATCACCTGGGCGTCCACCCCGTAGCGCTCGGTGAGCCGGCGGCCGATCGCCAGCGCCCACGGCCCGTTGACCCGGGCGCCGAGGACGCTGTGGACGGCCAGCCGCCAGTCGCCCAGCTCGTCGCGGAACCGCTCGACCACCACCGTGCGGTCGTCGGGCAGGGACCGGGTGGCCTCCTTCTGCTCGCGCAGGTAGGCCATCAGGTTGCCGGCGGCCCAGTCGTCGAGCCCGCCGGCCCGCAGCGCGGCGACGGCGGTCTTGTCGTCCTGCCGCAGCAGGGCGCGCACCCGGGCGCCGATGGCCCGGCCCAGCTCGACGGGCCGGCCGAGCTGGTCGCCCTTCCAGAAGGGCATCTTCGCCGCCTGCCCGGGGGCTGGGGAGACCAGCACCCGGTCGGGCGTGATCTCCTCGATCCGCCAGGACGAGGAGCCGAGCAGGAACACGTCGCCGACCCGCGACTCGTAGACCATCTCCTCGTCCAGCTCGCCGACCCGGGCGGCCCGTTCGGCGCCGGCCAGGAAGACGCCGAAGAGCCCCCGGTCGGGGATGGTGCCGCCGCTGGTCACCGCGAGCCGCTGCGCGCCGGGCCGGCCGGTGAGCGTGTCGGTGGCGCGGTCCCAGACCAGCCGGGGCCGCAGCTCGGCGAACGCGGTGGACGGGTAGCGGCCGGAGAGCATGTCGAGCACGGCGTGCAGGGCCGAGTCGGGCAGCTCGGCGAAGGGCGCCGCCCGGCGGACCAGGACGGCCAGGTCGCCGACGTGCCACGGCTCCAGCGCGACCATGGCGACGATCTGCTGGGCGAGCACGTCGAGCGGGTTGCGCGGGTAGTGCAGCTCCTCGATGGCGCCGCCGCCCATCCGCTCGGCCACGACCGTGCAGGACAGCAGGTCGCCTCGGTGCTTGGGGAAGACGACGCCCCGGGAGACCGCGCCGACCTGGTGCCCGGCCCGACCCACCCGCTGCAGGCCGGCGGCCACGCTGGGCGGCGCCTCGATCTGCACGACCAGGTCGACCGCGCCCATGTCGATGCCCAGCTCCAGGCTGGAGGTGGCCACCACGGCGGGCAGCTGGCCGGACTTGAGCGCCTCCTCGATGTGCTTGCGCTCCTCCCGGGAGACGCTGCCGTGGTGGGCGCGGGCGATCACGGTCGGCGCGCCGGCCGCCCCACCGGCCTGGGCCATCATCTCGGCCGGAGTGCGGCGCGCCGGGCCGGTGGGGCCGTCCCCCGCTCCGGGCCCGGCGGGCGGGCTGGCCAACTCGTCGGCGGCCAGCTCGTTGAGCCGCGCGCAGAGGCGCTCGGCGGAGCGGCGCGAGTTGGTGAAGACGATGGTCGAGCGGTGTGCCCGGATCAGGGAGAAGACGCGCTCCTCGACCGCCGGCCAGATCGACGCCCGGCGCGGCCCGGGCCCGCCGAGGTCGTCCTCCGGCGCCTCCTGCTCGTCGAGGCGGGTCATGTCCTCCACCGGCACCTGGACGCTGACCTCGATCGTCTTCGCGGTGGGCGGGGCGACGACGTCGACGGGCCGGGCGCCGCCGAGGAAGCGGGCGCACGCGTCGACCGGCCGGACCGTGGCGGACAGGCCGATCCGCTGCGCCGGCGCGGGCAGCAACCCGTCGAGGCGCTCCAGAGAGAGCGCGAGGTGCGCCCCGCGCTTGGTGCCGGCCACCGCGTGCACCTCGTCGACGATGACCGTCTCGACGCCGCGCAGGGAGTCGCGGGCGGCGGAGGTCAGCAGCAGGAACAGCGACTCGGGCGTGGTGATGAGGATGTCGGGCGGGGTGCGGGCGAACGCGCGCCGCTCGTCGGCGGGGGTGTCGCCGGTGCGCATCCCCACGGTGATCTCCGGCGGGGCGACGCCCAACCGGGTGGCGGCCTGCCGGATCCCGGCCAGCGGCGTGCGCAGGTTGCGCTCGACGTCGACCGCGAGCGCCTTGAGCGGGCTGACGTAGAGCACCCGGCACCGGTGCCGGCGGTCGGCCGGGGCCGGCTCGCGGGCCAGCCGGTCGAGTGACCAGAGGAACGCGGCGAGCGTCTTGCCGGAGCCGGTGGGCGCCACCACCAGCGCGTTGCGGCCGGCGGCGACGGAATTCCAGGCACCGGCCTGGGCGGCGGTGGGCGCGGCGAAGGCGGCGGTGAACCATTCCCGGGTGGCCGCGCCGAAACCCGCCATCGCATCCGTCACACCATCCATCCTGCCCCGGCCGTCTGACATCCGTTCCCCTGGCGGGCGCTGATGTGTCCTGGTCCGGCTCATACGCGATGGTTGTGCCGTTGAGTGCGTTAAGTCTTACTTAACTGCTTGCTCGCGGCGCGCAACATAAAGTAACTTCACTCGGAGCTGACCGGGGTGGAGGTGATCGGATGACCGTCGAGCGGAGCTTCGAGCCCGGCACCGACGTGCTCATCCGCAAGGTCGACAGTCATCTCGCCGCCGTCCGCGCCGGTCTCGCCGGCCCGGAGCTGGAGTTGGCCGAGCGGCTGGCCGCGGCGCTGCGGGAGCTGGTGGTCTCCACCGCCCAGGCCAGCGCCGCCGACCGGGGCCAGGTGCGCGCTGCGGTGCACTACTTCGTGCTGCGCCGGGAGAGCCGGGGTCGGCTGCTGTCGGTGCGGTCGCTCGCCGCCGCCCAGCGGGTGGTCAACAAGGTGGTGCTCCAGCTCGACCGCCCTGATCTGCTGGTGGAGACCCGCCGGGAGCGCCCCGCCCGGGAGCCCGCCGTCCCCGCCGCCGACATCACCGTCGGCTGACCGCGCCGCCCGGGAGCCCGCCGTCCCCGCCGCCGACATCACCGTCGGCTGACCGCGCCGCACCACGCCCTTTCGGCCCCGAACCGGGCAGTCCACGCGAGAACGGCAAGGCCGGCCGAGGGTACGAATTCCCGCAAAACGGCCCGACGGGCGGTCATCTGGCGTCTGATCGCACCTAGGTGCCGGCCCACCTCCGGCGCGCGCCGCTGCCACCTCGACCGGGAGTGCGGGTGCTCGTACTGCTGATCCTCCACCTCGTGGCGGCCCTCCTGGCGCCGCTGCTGGTCCGGTGGTGGGGTCCGCGTGCCTGCTACGCGCTGGCGCTGGCGCCGGCTGCCGCCTTCGGCTGGGCGCTGGCCCGCACGCCGGCCGTCCGCGACGGCGGGGCGGTGGTGGAGACGTACCCGTGGATCCGGCAGCTCGGGCTCGACCTGGCGCTGCGGCTGACCACCCTGTCCTGGCTGATGACGCTGCTCGTCGGCGGCGTCGGCGCGCTGGTCCTCGTCTACAGCGCCCGCTATTTCGGCCCCGGGGCGGTCGGGATGGCCCGGTTCGCGGCCGTGCTGGTGGCCTTCGCCGGGGCGATGCTCGGGCTCGTTCTCGCCGACGACCTGCTGCTGCTCTACGTCTGCTGGGAGCTGACCACGATCTTCTCGTACCTGCTGATCGGGCACAGCACGGAGCGGCGGGCCAGCCGCTGGGCAGCCGCCCAGGCGCTGACCGTGACCACCCTCGGCGGGCTGGCCATGCTGGTCGGGTTCATCATGCTCGGCCACCACGCCGGCAGCTACCGGTGGTCCGAGATCGCTGCCGGTCCGCTGCCCGGCGGGGCGTACGTGGTCACGGCGGTGCTGCTGATCCTGGCCGGGGCGCTGTCCAAGTCGGCGGTGCTGCCGTTCAGCTCCTGGCTGCCGGTGGCGATGGCGGCCCCCACGCCGGTGAGCGCGTACCTGCACGCCGCCGCGATGGTGAAGGCCGGCGTCTACCTGATCGGGCTGCTCGCCCCGGTGCTGGCGGGCGTCGGCCCGTGGCGGCCGGTGGTGGTGGTCGCCGGCCTGGCGACCATGCTGGCGGGCGGCTGGGCGGCGCTGCGGCAGACCGACCTGAAGCTGCTGCTGGCGTACGGCACGGTCAGCCAGCTCGGCCTGCTCGCCGTGGTCGTCGGGGCGGGCACCCCGGACGCCGCGCTGGCCGGCGTGGCCATGCTGCTGGCCCACGCCCTGTTCAAGGCGGCGCTGTTCCTCGTCGTCGGCATCGTCGACCACGGCGCCGGCAGCCGCGACCTGCGGGAACTGTCCGGCCTGGGCCGGCGGGCGCCGCTGCTGGCCGCCGTCGCGGTGCTCGCCGCCGCGTCGATGGCCGGCCTGCCGCCGCTGGTCGGCTTCGTCGCCAAGGAGGCCGTGCTGGCCGCCTTCACCGACCGGCCGGTGGTGCTCGCCGTGCTGGTGGCCGGCACCGCGCTCACCGTCGCCTACAGCGCCCGGTTCGTCTGGGGCGCGTTCGCCACCCGGCCCGGCGTGGAGCCCTCCGACCCGGGGCGGATCGCCGTGCCGATGCTCGCCCCGCCGGCGCTGCTGGCCGTCCTCGGGCTGGCCGCCGGCCCGGCCGCCGGGATCCTCGACGGCCTGCTCGCCCCGTACGCCGAACTCTTCGGCACGGTCGGCGGGCACCTGGCGCTGTGGCACGGCCTCAGCCCCGCGCTCGGCTTCTCCGCCGTCGCCGTGGCCGGCGGAGCGGCGCTGCACGCGCTGCGCGGCCCCCTCGCCCCGGCGCTGGCCCGGCTGCACGTCCCGGTCAGCGGCAACCAGGGGTACGAGTGGGTCATCGGCCGATTCGACCGGCTGGCCATCGAGGTCACCAGCGTCACCCAGCGGGGTTCGCTGCCGCAGTACCTCGGGATCATCCTGCTCGCCCTCACGATGCTGCCCGGTGGGGCGATGCTGGCCACCCGGCCGTGGCGGAACCGGATCGACCTCTGGGACAGCCCGTTGCAGGTCGTGGTGGTGGCCGTGGTGACCGTGGCGGCGGTGCTCGGGGTGGGCGCCCGGCGGCGGCTGACGGCGATGCTGCTGGTGGGGATGACGGGCTACGGCAGCGCGATGCTCTTCGTGCTCTACGGCGCGCCGGACCTGGCGCTGACGCAGTTCCTCGTCGAGACCGCGACCATCGCGGTGTTCGTGCTGGTGCTGCGCCGGCTGCCCGAGCGGTTCTCGGCCCGCCCGCGCCGGCGCCGCTGGGTGCGCCGGGCGATCGGCGTGGCGGCCGGCGTGGTGGCGGCCGGACTGGCGCTGACCGCCGCGGCGGCCCGGGACGCGCCCACCATCTCCGACGCCTTCCCCGACCTCGCCGTCAGCCAGGGGTACGGCCGCAACGTGGTCAACGTGACCCTCGTCGACATCCGCGCCTGGGACACCATGGGGGAGTTGGCGGTGCTGGTGGTGGCCGCGACCGGCGTGGCCAGTCTGATTTTCCAGCGGTCCCGGACGGGGCCGCGTCCGCGCCGCCCCGAGCCGTCCGGTCCGGCGCGCCGGCCGGGCCGCCCGGTCTGGCTGCGCGGCGGCGCGAGCCTGCACGAGCGGCGGCGTTCCATCGTGCTGGAGGTGGTCACCCGGCTGATCTTCCACACCGTGGTGGTCTTCTCCCTGTTCCTGCTCTTCTCCGGCCACAACGCCCCGGGTGGCGGGTTCGCCGGCGGCCTGGTGGCGAGCCTGGCGCTGGTCGTGCGCTACCTGGCCGGCGGCCGCGACGAGCTGGCCGAGGCCGCGCCGGTCGGCGCCGGCACGGTGCTCGGCGCCGGCCTCCTTGTCTCGATCGGCACCGGGGTGATCGCGCTGCTCGCGGGCGGATCGGTGCTCGAGAGCGCCCGGATCGACCTGTGGCTGCCGCTGATCGGCGACTTCTACCTGGTCACGTCCCTCTTCTTCGACGTCGGGGTCTACCTCGTCGTGGTCGGGCTGATGCTGGACATCCTGCGCAGTCTCGGCGCCGAGGTGGACCGGCACATCGAGGCGGCCAGCGGTTCCGGCGGCGGGCTGCGCGTCGACCGGGGCGGGGAGCGGACGTGAGGCCGGGGGTGGAGGGACCGACCCTGGTGCTGGTCGTCGCCGTCGGCGTACTGGTCGGTTGCGGGGTCACCCTGCTGCTGGAGCGCAGCCTGACCCGGATCCTGCTCGGCGTCATCCTGGTCAGCAACGGGGTCAACGCGCTCATCCTGATGGGTGGGCGGGCCGGCGCCGCCCCGGTGGTCGGCGCCGCGCCCGCCGGCCGGCTGAGTGACGCGCTGCCGCAGGCCATGATCCTCACCGCGATCGTGATCACCTTCGGGCTGACCGCGTTCCTGCTGGCCGTGAGCTACCGCAGCTGGTACCTGACCGGTGACGACGAGGTCCCCGACGACATCGAGGACCGGCAGATCAGGCGGGCGGCGGAGCGCAACGAGGTGGCCGCCGCCGACCTCGGCGGCGAGGGCCCGGACGCCGACCCCGAGCAGGTCGACCCCGAGCTGCCGCGCCGGCGCCGGCCCGGGGACGGTCCCGGATGACCGGGTACGCGCGAGGGGCCGCCCCGTGAGCGCCCTCGTGCCGCTGCCGGTGGTGGTGCCGCTGCTGGGCGCGGCGCTGACGCTGCTGCTGGCCCGGTGGCCCCACCTGCAACGGGTGGTCAGCGTGGCCTGCCTCGCCGGCACGCTGGCGGTGGCGGCGCTGCTGCTGGTGCAGGCGTACCGGCACGGGCCGGTGGTGGTGCAGGTCGGCGGGTGGCCGGCGCCGGTGGGCATCGTGCTGGTCGCCGACCAGTTGGCCGCGCTGATGCTGGTGGTCTCGTCGGCGGTGACGCTGTGCGTGCTGCTCTACTCCGTCGGGCAGGGCCAGGGGGACTTCGGCGAGACCGTCCCCGTGACCATCTACCACCCCACCTACCTGGTGCTGACCGCCGGCGTGACGAACGCGTTCCTCGCGGGCGACCTGTTCAACCTCTTCGTCGGGTTCGAGATCCTGCTGGCCGCGAGCTTCGTGCTGATCACCCTCGGCGGCACCGAGGCGCGGATCCGCACCGGCTCGACGTACGTGGTGGTCAGCATCCTCTCCTCGATGCTGTTCCTCACCGCGGTGGGCCTCGTGTACGCGGCCACCGGCACGCTGAACATGGCCCAGCTCGCCCACCGGCTGGACGCCCTGCCGGACGGCGTACGGCTCAGTCTGCAGCTGACGCTGCTGCTCGCCTTCGGGGTCAAGGCGGCGGTCTTCCCGCTCTCTGCCTGGCTGCCGGACAGCTACCCGACCGCGCCGGCCCCCGTCACGGCGGTCTTCGCCGGCCTGCTCACCAAGGTCGGCGTCTACGCGATCATCCGGACCGAGACGCTGCTCTTCCCCGACGGTCAGGTGGCCGGGCTGCTGATGGTGGTGGCCGGGCTGACCATGGTGGTCGGCATCCTCGGCGCGGTGGCCCAGTCCGACATGAAGCGGCTCTTCTCGTTCACCCTGGTCAGCCACATCGGCTACATGATCTTCGGGGTGGCGCTGAGCACCGTGGCCGGGCTGTCCGGCGCGATCTTCTACGTGGTGCACCACATCACCATCCAGACCACGCTGTTCCTGGTCGCCGGGCTGGTCGAGGAGCGGGCGGGCAGCACCGACCTGCGCCGCATCGGCGGGCTGGCCCGGGTGGCGCCGTTGCTCGGGATGCTCTTCTTCGTGCCGGCGATGAACCTCGCCGGCGTGCCGCCGTTCTCCGGGTTCCTCGGCAAGCTCGGCCTGCTCCAGGCCGGGGTGGCGGCCGGCGGGCCGCTGCCCGGCGCACTGGTCGCGGCCGGGGCCGTGACCAGCCTGCTCACCCTCTACGTGGCCTCGCGGGTGTGGAACATCGCCTTCTGGCGCGCCCCCCGGCTGGCCACCGCCGAGCCGGCGGTCCGGCTGCCCCGGCTGATGGTCGGCGCGACGGTCGCGCTGGTCGCGCTGGGGCTGGTGCTGACCGTCGTCGCCGGGCCGCTCTTCGACGTCACCGCCGACGCGGCCGTCGACCTGCGCGAGCGCACCCCGTACATCCGTTCCGTGCTGCCCGGCGGCGCCCCGTGAACCCGGAGTCCAGCGCGCCGCCGCCGGAGCGGGCGACGCGGTGGCGGGACCAGCTGATCGCCCTCGGCTGGCTGGTGCTGGTCTGGAGCCTGCTCTGGGGCGAGTTCTCCTGGGGCAACCTGGTCGGCGGGGCGCTGGTGGCCGGGGCGGTGCTGCTGTTCTTCCCGCTGCCGCCGGTCACCTTCGGCGGGCGGCTGCGCCCCGGGCCACTGCTGGTCTTCCTGGTGCGTTTCGTCGGCGAGCTGGTCAGCGCCAGCCTGCACGTCGCCCGGATCGCGGTGCAGCCGGGCTACCGCCCGCGGGGCGCGATCATCGCGGTCCGGCTGCGCGTGCGTACCGACCTGAATCTGGCGCTCACCGCCGAGGCGATCTCGTTGGTGCCGGGCACCCTGATTGTCGAGGTCGACCGGGACGCCGGGGTCCTCTACGTGCACGTGCTCGACGTCCACGGCCCGCAGGACCTGACCGACAGCCGGAAGCGGATCCTCGCCGTCGAGCGGCGGATCGTCCGGGCGGTCGGCTCCGCCGCGGAGCTACGCCAGGTGGCCACCGAACCCGTCGAGAGGGGGTCCTAGACCGTGACCGCGTTCCTCGTCGTCGTCCTCACCGTCCTGTTCTCGGTGACCGCGCTGCTCGCGCTGGCCCGGCTCTACCGGGGGCCGTCCCTGATCGACCGCGTGGTCGCCGCCGACATGCTGCTCGCCACCATGGTCGGCGCCGTCGGCGCCGAGGCGGCGGTGAACCGCCACGCCACCACCCTGCCGGTGCTGGTGGTGCTCTCCCTGCTCGGCTTCATCGGCTCGGTGTCGCTGGTCCGCTTCGCCGCCCGCGAAGAGGAGGAGGGGTGATGTTCGGCACCGTCGCCGACTGGGTCGGCGCCGGCTGCCTGGTGGCCGGCGCGCTGCTGAGTCTCGCCGCCGGCATCGGGGTGCTGCGCTTCCCGGCCACGCTGGACCGGATGCACGCGGCCACCAAGCCGCAGGTGCTCGGCGTGCTGCTCCTGCTGCTCGGCGTGGCCCTGCGGCTGCGCACCCCGGCCGACCTGGGCATGGTGGCCCTGGTCGGGGTCTTCCAGCTGGCGACCGCTCCGGTGGCCGCGCAGATGATCGGCCGGGCCGCCTACCGCGCCGGCCGGGTGGACCCCGACCTCCTCGACGCCGACGAGCTCGCCGAGCGCTGACCGCCGCATCAGGCTCAGGCCGATTCGCCCGCGGCGCCGATCCGTGCGATCGAGGCAGGGCACCAACGCGGCGCTCCGGCCCGGCCTCGACCGGCGGGCGCCCGAGATCCAGGACGACCTGACCGCCCGGCGGCGGCGGTCGTGACCGCCTCCTCGGCGACCGCCGCGCCCACCGGCACCGTCGCTCCGGCCGCCCCTGCCGTCCCCGTCGCCGCTGGCCCGGCGGCGCTGGCCGCGCCCGAAGTCCCACTGGCCAACGTGAAGGCGCACCTGTCCCAGTTCCAGTCCATCGCCACCGCCAACGGCGGCAACCGGGCGCACGGCCGCCCCGGTTACCTCGCCTCCGTCAACTACGTAAGGGCCAGCTTCGACGTGGCCGGGTTCAGCACCGTGGTGCAGTCGTTCACCTACAACGGCGCCACCGGCTACAACCTGATCGCGCCGGCGCAGCCCCCTGCCCACGCCGGGCAACGGCCCCCTGCCTACGCCGGGCAACGGCCCCCTGTCCTCGCCGGGTAACCGCCCCCTGTCCACGCCGGGTAACCGGACGGCAGGGGGCCTTCGACGCACCTTCAGCGGGCGTACAGCCGACGCGGATAAAATGGCTGCATGATCGACTCCTCTGCCCAGGAGGGCAGCAGTAGCCAGCCGGGTTCTGCCCGGCGTATCCCGACCCTGACGTCCCCGGGAGCCCTGAGCGACCCGTGTTGATCGTCGTTGGTCTCCTCTTCATCATCGTGCTCACCGCCGCCACCGGTTACTTCGTGGCCCAGGAGTTCGGTTACGTCGCCGTCGACCGGGGCAGGCTCAAGCAGCTCGCCGACGACGGCGACAAGGCCGCCGCCCGGGCCCTGGAGGTGACCGGCCGGCTGTCGTTCATGCTCTCCGGCGCGCAGCTCGGCATCACCGTCACCGCCCTGCTGGTCGGTTACGTCGCCGAGCCGTTCCTCGGCGCCGGGCTGGCCGAACTGCTCGGGGTGGCCGGCGTCTCCACGGCGGTCAGCCTGCCGCTCTCGGTCGCCCTGGCCCTGGTCATCGCGACCGTGGTGCAGATGGTCCTGGGCGAGCTGGCCCCGAAGAACCTCGCCATCGCCCGCGCCGAACCCCTGGCCAAGGCCCTGAGCCGCTCCACCCTGATGTACCTCAAGGTGGCCGGCCCGCTGATCAAGCTCTTCGACCGCGCCGCGGTGCGGCTGCTCCGCCGCGTCGGCATCGAGCCGATCGAGGAGCTGCCCAGCGGCGCCACCCCGGAGGACCTGGAGCAGATCATCGCCGAGTCCCGCCAGGAGGGGCACCTGACCGCCGAGATGTCCACGCTGCTCGACCGGGGGCTCGACTTCCGCGAGCTGACCGCGGGCGAGGCCATGGTGCCCCGCGTCGACGTGCACACCGTACGCGCGCACGAGCCGGTCAGCCGGGTGGTGGAGCTGCTGGACACCGGCAAGTCCCGCTTCCCGGTGCGCGGCGCGGAGGGCGTCGACGACCTGATCGGCGTCATCGGCATCGCCGACGTGCTCGGGGTGCCCCCCGAGCGGCGCGCGACCACCCTGGTCAGCGCGGTCGCCGGCCCGCCGCTGCTGGTGCCCGAGACGCTGCCGCTGCCGACCGTGCTGGACCGCCTCCGCTCCGGTCACCGGCAGCTCGCCTGCGTGGTCGACGAGTACGGCGGCTTCGCCGGCGTGATCACGCTGGAGGACATCGCCGAGGAGTTGGTCGGCCCGATCCGGGACGAGGACGACCCGCCCGAGCGGGCCCCGGCCCGGCAGGAGGACGGCTCCTGGGTGGTGCCCGCGCGCTGGCGCATCGACGAGGTCGCCGACAGCACCGGCATCGAGCTGCCCGAGGCCCCGGAGTACGACACCCTCTCCGGCCTGGTCATGCGGGAGTTGGGCCGGGTGCCCGAGGTCGGTGACCGGCTGGAGATCAGCCTGCTCGCCGACGGCGAGGACGGCGCGGTCGAGCCGCGCGCCCTGGTCGAGGTGCTGGCCGTCGACCGGCACGTGGCCGACTCGGTCCGGCTGCGGCTCGCCGAGTCCGGGGAGGTGTCCGAGTGAGCCCGGGCATCGCGCTGTTCACGTCGGTGATCCTGCTGGCGCTGAACGGCTTCTTCGTGGCGGCCGAGTTCGCCCTAGTGGCCAGCAAGCGCTACCGCCTGGAGCAGGCGGCGGCCGGTGGCGGCCGGGCCGCCCGGGCCGCCCTGGAGGGCGTACGCGAGCTGTCGCTGATGCTCGCCGGCGCGCAGCTCGGCATCACGCTGTGCACCCTGGGGCTCGGTGCGCTCGCCGAGCCGGCGATCGAGCACCTGCTCAGCCCGCTGCTGCACGCGGTCGGGCTGCCGGACGCCGCGAGCCACGCGGTCGCGCTGGTCTTCGCCCTCAGCCTGGTCACCTTCCTGCACCTGGTGGTCGGCGAGATGGCGCCGAAGTCCTGGGCGATCACCGACGCCGAGCGCTCGGCGATGCTGCTGGCGTTGCCGTTCCGCGCCTTCGCGCGGGTCGCCCGGCCGGTGCTGTCGGTGATGAACGCCCTGGCCAACGCGATGCTGCGGCTCGTCAAGGTCAACCCGCAGGACCAGCTCGCCCAGGTGCACGGCCCCGACGAGCTGCGCATCCTGCTGGAGCAGTCCCGCGAGCACGGGCTGCTCGGCGTCGAGCAGCACCAGTTGCTGACCAGCATGTTGGAATTGCAGGGCACCACGGTGGCCCAGGTGATGGAGCCGTTCCACCAGATGGTGACGGTCCGCCGGGACGAGGACGCCGCCCGGATCGAGCAGGTCAGCCGGGACAGCGGCCGGTCGCGGCTGGCCGTGCTGGACGCGCACGGCGACGTCTGCGGTCTCGTCCACGTCCGGGAGGCGGTGCGGGCCACCACCACGGGCCGCAGGGTCACCGCCGGCGACCTGATGACCAGCGCGTTCACCCTGCCCGCCGCGGCCACGGTGACCGACGCGGTGGCGGCGATGCGGGCCCGGCAGTCCCAGCTCGCGCTCGTGCGCAACGGCGGCGGCCCGACCCGGCCGATCGGGTTCGTCGCGCTGGAGGACCTCCTGGAGGAGGTCATCGGCGAGTTCGACGACGAGACCGACCCGGTGCCGCGCGGCCGACGCATGAGGTGAGACCCGCGGGCCGCCCCGGGTGAGGCGTGGGGCGGCCCGGCGTGGTCCGGCCACGTCGGGACCGTGTTGGTCTTCGGCGAAGACCGCACGGACGCCCGCCAGGTCCGCGAGGCTGGAGGGACCGGGCCGGGTTGGCGCAGGGGCCGGTGCCGGTTGGCGCACCGGCCGGTACCGGGTGGCCCTCGGGCCGGTGCCGGGTGGCGTCCGGCCCGGTATCGGGTGGCGCATGGGCCGGGGGGCCGGGTGGCGCACGGGCTGCGCGGGGTGACCCGCGCGCCGGGTCGCGGCGAGGCCGGTCCCAGCGGGCCCGCCGGGGCGCGGGATGCGGACGGGGGAGTGCGGGTGCGGTTGACCGGGGTGTCGCCGGAGTCCGGGTGGACCGGGCTCTCCGTCCGCACCGCCCTGGCCAACCCGAGTACCCGCCCCGGGCTGCGGCTGCCCGGGCGGGTCACGGTCATCGCCGGCTCGACCGACGTGCCGGTGCTGCACGTCCGGCTCGGCCTGGTCACCACGGCGGAGCCGGACGACCCGGAGGCGCCCCGTCGCCTGGTGCAGTTCCACCAGGCGACCGTCGCCGACGGCTTCGTGCTGCGGGCGGGGCGGGGCCGCACGATCCCGTTCGAGTTCCCGCTGCCCTGGGAGACCCCGGTGACCATCTTCGGCGGGGTGCCCCTGCTCAGCCTGCGGATGGGCCTGCGCACCGAGGTGGCGGTCGAGCCGCGGCTCGACCAGGGCGCGATGGTGCCGGTCTTCGTGCACCCGCTGCCCACCCAGGCGCACATCCTGGCCGCCCTCGACACGCTGGGTTTCAGCATGCGCCAGGCCGGCCTGGTCGACGCCCGGCTGCCGGGGGTGGAACAGACCCTGCCGCTGCACCAGCGGCTGGGATTCTGGGTGGCGCCGCTCTACGCCGGGCCGATCACCGAGCTGGAGCTGGTCTTCATCGCCAACCCGGCCGGCCTGGAGGTCATCTTCTGGATGGACCGGCGGCTGGCCCTGGCCGGGATCACCCACCAGAGCATCAGTCGCTTCCGGATCTGGCACGTCGGCGCCGACCGGCGGGACTGGGTGGCGACGGTGGACGGCTGGCTGCGTGCGGCGATCAACCGGCATGCCGCGGCCGCCGCGCACGCCGACTGGTCCGCGACCATCGCGGAGTCGGCGCACGTCAGCCGCCCGCCGGACGAGCCCACCCGCCCCGGCTTCGGCCTGGGCGGCACCGCCGGCGGAGCCGGCATCGGCGGCTCCGGCGACGGCACCTGACCACCCACCCCCACCCTCGCTCCCACCCCACCCCCACCCTCGCTCCCACGATCTTGCGCTTTGCGCCCCCGGCATATCGGACTTACCGCCCACAACGAGGGCCAAAAGTGCAAGATCGCGGGAGGTCAGGCGGGGAGGGGCGAGGGGGAGGGGAGGGGGGAAGGGGAGGTCAGACGGTGGCGGTGGCGAGTTTCAGGCTGAAGCCGAGGAAGAGGGCGGCGACGCCGGTGGTGGCACCGGCGGCGAGGCGGCGGCGCTGGCGGAACTGGGCCGCCAGGAAGGTCCCGGCGAAGATCAGCGCGGTCAGGTAGAGCGCGCTGGTGACCTGGGCGATCAGCCCGAGCAGGAGGAACGACAGCGCCGGCCAGGCGTAGCCCGGGTCGACGAACTGGATGAAGAACGAGACGAAGAACAGGATCGCCTTCGGGTTGAGCAGGCTGACCACGAGCGCCTTGCGGAAGGGGCTGCGCATCGCCACCGGCTCCGCGGCGTCGATCAGCCGCGGCGTGGCCGGGTCGTTGCGGTCGCGCCAGCGCCGCCACGCGCCGCGCAGCATCGTCAACCCCACGTAGCCGAGGTACGCGGCGCCGGCGTACTTGATCACCAGGAAGAGCGGCGGGTACGCCTTGAGCAGCGACGCCACCCCGGCGGCGGAGAGGAACATCAGCACCCCGTCGCCGACGAAGACCCCGCCGGCGGCCCGGTAGCCGGCGGCCACACCGCGTTGCGCGGCGGTGGAGAGCACGAAGAGGGAGTTGGGCCCGGGCAACAGAACGATCGCCACGGTGCCCAGCACGTACGTCCAGATGTCGGTGATGCCCAGCACGCCCGACATCATCGGGCCGCCGGTGCCGTCCGGCGAAGCCTTTCCCGCAGCGCGACCTGTGCGTTTGGCCACTCGTCGACGGTCATCGAATACTGCACGGTGTCCCGCCACGAGCCGTCCGGGCGGAGCTTGTGCATCCGCAGCACCCCCTCGCGGGACGCGCCGAGGCGCTCGATCGCCCGCTGGGAGCGCTCGTTGCGGATGTCGGTGTGCCAGACCACCCGCACCGCGCCCAGCTCCTCGAATGCGCGGGTGAGCAGCAGCAGCTTCGCCTCGGTGTTGATCCCGGTGCGCCACCACGGCCGGCCCAGGAAGGTGTAGCCGATCGCCACCGACCGGCGCTCCGGGTCCACCTCGTAGTAGGAGGTGGTGCCGACCACCGCGCCGGTGACGGCGCAGCGCTGCACCCACGGCACCCGCTCGCCCCGGCGGTGGGCGGCCAGCGCGGTGGCGACCACCTCGGCGGTGCCGGCGGGGTCGGCCGGCAGCGGGCTGCCCAGGTGCTGCCAGACCTCCGGATCGGCGGTCGCCGCGTGCAGCTCGTCGGCGTGCGCGAGGTCGAGGGGTTCCAGCACCACGTGCTCCCCGCGCAGCACTGCCGGTTCCAGCCACTTCGTGGGGGCCGGCCGCAGGTACGCCGGCACCGGCGCGGTCACCCCGGCGTCCGGCTCGGGCAGCCCGGCGGTGAGCCGCAGCGGCACCACCCCGGCCCAGTGCGGCAGGGTGAGGTCGGCCTCGTCGTCGCGTACCCCGCCGGTGCGGGAGCGGACGGAGACCTCCCGCAGCGGGAGGGCCAGCACGGCGGTCTCGGCCAGCTCCCGGCGCGACGGCGGTCGGCTGTCGGCGCTGCGCCCGGCGCCGACCTTCTCCACCAGCGCGGTGAGCACCCGCGCCTTCTCCCGCTCGTCGGTGACCAGGTGCGCGGTGCCGTACGCGACGACCGACCGGTAGTTGGCGCTGTGGTTGAACTGGGAGCGCGCGTAGACCAGGCCGTCGAGCAGGGTCACCGTGACGCAGGCCGGCAGCCCGTCGCCCCGGGCGGCGAGCAGTGGCCGGCTGCCGGTGGAGCCGTGCAGGTAGAGGGTGTCGTCGATGCGGACGTGCAGGGTGGGCAGCACCCGGGGCTCGCCGTCGACGGTGAACCCGAGCGCGCAGTGGTACGCCTCGTCGAGGATCGCGTGCGCGGCGGCGGCGTCGTAGCTCATCCGGTCCCGGGAGCGGCTGGCGGTGGTCCGGTCGGTGCGTGCGTACATGCTCCCGCCTTTGTTCTAGTACAATCTCCGATTTGTGTCAGCACGCTATCAGGTCACCGGTGCGACGGCCGTCGAGATTTCGGCCAGCATCGAGTCGGGCATCCGTTCCGCCGCCCTCGCCCCCGGCGCCGCCCTGCCGGCCGTGCGCGCGCTCGCCGCCCAGCTCGCGGTCAGCCCGGCCACCGTGGCCCGGGCCTACCAGGAGCTGCGCCAGCGGGGCCTGGTGGTCACCGCCGGCCGGCACGGCACCCGGGTCCGGCCCCGCCCGCCGGTGGCGGCCCGCCGCTCCGCGCTGCACCCGCCACCCGCCCCCGGCCTGCGCGACCTCTCCCTGGGCGAGCCCGACCCGCGGCTGCTGCCGCCGCTGGGGGCGCACCTGGCCGGGCTCGCGGCCGACGCCGGGCCGCCCGTCGGGTACTCGGCCGCCGGGGTGCTGCCCGAACTCGCCGAGGCGGCCCGCGAGCGGCTGGCCGCCGACGGCGTGCCGGCGGCGGAGCTGACCCTCACCGGCGGCGCCCTGGACGGCATCGAGCGGCTGCTCGGCGCGCACCTGCGCCCCGGCGACGCGGTCGCCGTCGAGGACCCGGGCTGGGCCAACCTGCTCGACCTGGTCGCCGCGCTCGGGCTGCGGCCGATCGGGGTGCCGGTTGACGACGACGGTCCGCTCGTCGAGGGCGTCCGGGCTGCGCTCGCCGCCGGGGCCCGGGCGCTGATCGTGACCAGCCGGGCGCAGAACCCCACCGGCGCGGCGGTCTCCGCCGGGCGGGCCGAGGACCTGCGTACGCTGCTCGCCGGCCGGTCCGACCTGCTGCTGATCGAGGACGACCACGCCGCCGAGCTGGCCCGCGTACCGCTGCACCCGCTCGCCGGGGCGACCCCGACGTGGGCCTTCGTCCGCTCGGTGAGCAAGCCGTTCGGTCCCGACCTGCGGCTGGCCGTGCTGGTGGGGGACGAGACCACGGTGGCCCGGGTGGCCGGCCGGGCCCGGGTCGGCGCCGGCTGGGTCTCCACCGTGCTGCAACGGCTGGTCCTGTCGCTGTGGCGCGACCCCGCGGTGGCCGGGCTGGTGGACCGGGCCGCCGCCAGCTACGAGCGGCGGCGCGGGGCGCTGGTCGACGCGCTTGCCGGCCATGGCCTCGCCGCCCACGGGCGCAGCGGCATCAACGTGTGGCTGCCGGTGGCGGACGAGACCAGCGCGCTGACCGCACTGCGCGACGCCGGTTGGGCGGTCGCGCCCGGCGCGCTCTACCGTCTCGCCGGCCCGCCGGGGTTGCGGATCACCGTCAGCTCGCTGGACGACGGCGAGGTGGCACCGCTCGCCGACGCCGTCGCCCGCGCCGTCCGGCCCGCCGGGTCATCCGGTTTCACCGCATGACCCGCGCCCGGGCCGGCGGCGTGTCGGTGTGCCGGGCGCGGGCGTGACCAGACGCCGGGTGGGTAAGCGCGGTGCCGGAGGTGGACGACCATGGTTTCGTCGGGATCGAGGAGAGGCGTCTGGATCGCCGTCGTGGTGGCGGTGATCGTGCTCGTGATCGTGGTGATCGCGCTGGCGTCCGGTGGCGGCGACGGCGGCGGATACTGACGGCCCGGCCGCCGGTGGGACGTCGTGCGGAGGCAGGGCGGACCGGCATCGCAGCCCGAACGGGTATATAACAGTCGACATGGCCGAGCAGACCGAGACCGCGCCGGGCGCGCAGAAGTTCATCCCGCCGCAGGCCGACACCCTCGACGACCTGCGCGCCGCCGCCGGCGGCTGCCGGGGCTGCGAGCTGTACCGGGACGCGTCGCAGACCGTGTTCGGTCGCGGCGACGCCGGCGCGCGGGTGGTCTTCGTCGGCGAGCAGCCCGGTGACATGGAGGACCAGAAGGGGCTGCCGTTCGTCGGCCCCGCCGGTCGGCTGCTCCGCAAGGCGGTCGACGACGCCGGGCTCGATCCCGGGCACATCTACCTCACGAACGCCGTGAAGCACTTCAGGTTCGAGCTGCGCGGCAAGCGGCGCATCCACCAGACACCGGACCGGGTGCACGTCACCGCCTGCCGGCCCTGGCTGGTGGCCGAGTTCGCCCAGTTGCGCCCGGAGATCGTGGTGGTGCTCGGCGCGACCGCGGCCAAGGCGCTGCTCGGCCCGACGTTCCGGGTCACCCGGCAGCGCGGCGAGCTGCTGCCCTGGCCGGCGTCGGCCCAGCACCCGGAGGACTTCCAGCGGGTGCCGGTGGACGCGAAGGGCACGGTCGCCGACGCCCCGCCGGCCCGGCTGCTGGCCACCATCCACCCGTCCGCCGTGCTCCGCGCCGACGACCAGGACAAGGCGTACGAGGGGCTGGTCGCAGACCTCGCCGTGGCCGCCCGCGCCCTCGCTGGCTGAGCCGTCACCGAGCCACCCGTCGGCCCCTGGGCAGGGCGGGTGCGCGGTGCCACACTGGCGGCCATGGAGCAGCATCTCTACGAGCGCGACCACGAGGACTTCCGCGAGCTGTGCCGCGAGTTCCTGGACCGGGAGGCCGTGCCCCACCACGAGCGTTGGGAGGCCGCCGGGATCGTCGACCGCGAGGTGTGGCGTCGGGCCGGGGCGGCCGGCCTGCTGGGCACGGACGTCGACCCGGCGTACGGCGGCGGCGGGCAGCGGGACTTCCGGTTCAACGCGGTGCTGGCCGAGGAGATCGTGGCCGCCGGCTGCACCGGCCTCGGCTTCGGGCTGCACAACGACGTGGTGGCGCCGTACCTGACCGAGCTGACCACGGAGGACCAGCGCAAGCGCTGGCTGCCCGGGTTCTGCTCCGGCGACCTCGTCACGGCGATCGCGATGAGCGAGCCCGGCGCCGGCTCCGACCTCGCCGGAATCCGCACGAGCGCGGTCCGCGACGGCGACAGTTGGGTGCTCAACGGCCAGAAGACCTTCATCACCAACGGGGAGATGGCCGACCTGGTGGTCGTGGTCGTCCGCACCGCGCCCGACCAGGGCGCGCACGGGGTGAGCCTGGTCGCCGTGGAGGACGGCACCCCCGGCTTCTCCCGCGGCCGACGGCTGGCCAAGGTCGGGCTGAAGGCCAACGACACCGCCGAGCTGTTCTTCTCCGACTGCCGGGTGCCGGCGGAGAACCTGATCGGCACCGAGAACCACGGCTTCTACCACCTGATGGCCAACCTGCCCCGGGAGCGGCTCAGCATCGCGGTCGCCGCGGTGGCCGCCGCCGAGCGGCTGCTCGCCGTCACCCTCGACTACGCCCGCTCCCGGCAGGCGTTCGGCCGGCCGATCGGCGCGTTCCAGCACAACCGCTTCCTCCTGGCCGAGCTGGACACCGAGGTCACCATCGCGCGCACCTTCGTCAACCACTGCGTCGCGGAGTACAACGCCGGCCGGCTCTCGGTCACCGACGCGGCCAAGTCGAAGTGGTGGACCACCGAGCTGCAGAACAAGGTCGCCGACCGCTGCGTGCAACTGCACGGCGGCTACGGCTACATGCTGGAGTACCCGGTGGCGAAGGCCTGGCTGGACGGGCGGGTGCAGACGATCTACGGCGGCACCACCGAGATCATGAAGGAGATCATCGGCCGCGGGCTGGGCCTGTAGCGCAGCCGGGGGAGGGACGCAGCCGGGGAGGCGACCGGCTGCGGGGCGGCGCGCCGGGTGCGCAAGGATGAGATGGGCACCCCGCCCCTTACCGCCGAAGGAGCCGCCGATGGCCACCGACCTCGCCGCGCCACCCGTCGCGCCCGACGTCACGCTGATCCAGCGGCGTACCCTGCGGCTGCTCTTCGTCACCCAGATCGTCGGCGGGATCGGGGTGACGGTCGGCGTCGCGGTCGGGGCGCTGCTCGCCGCGGACATCGCCGGCACCGCCGTGGCCGGGCTGGTGAGCAGCGCCGCCGTGGTGGGCGGGGCCCTGCTCGCGGTGCCGGTCACCCGGATCATGAACGGCCACGGCCGGCGGCCCGGCCTGGTCGTGGCCTATCTCACCGGCGCGGCCGGCGGCGGCCTGGTGGTGTTCGCCGCCGTCACCCGCTGGGTCCCGCTGCTCTTCCTCGGCATGCTCCTCTTCGGCGGCGGCAGCGCGGCCAACCTCCAGGCCCGCTACGCCGCGGTCGACCTGGCCGAGCCGGCGCGGCGGGGCCGCCAGCTCGCCCTGATCGTCTGGGCCACCACCATCGGCGCGGTCGCCGCGCCGAACTTCGCCGCGTTCGCGGACCGCACCACCAGCGGCTGGGGGCTGCCGGCGCTGGCCGGTCCGTTCGCGTTCAGCGCCGTCGCGCTGGCGCTGGCCGCCGTCGTGATCCTGGCGCTGCTGCGGCCCGACCCGCTGCTGACCGCGCGCCGGCTGGCGGCCGCCGTCGTCCCGCCGGTCACCCCGAGGCCGGCCCCCGTCACCCCGTCGCCGGACGCCGTTCCCGCCGTCACCCCGCCGCCGGACGCCGTCGTCGCGCCGGCACCGACCGGCCGGCGCGGCGTGGGCATGCGGGCCGCCTGGTCGGTCGTACGCGCTCGCCCGGCCGCTCGGCTCGGCATCGCCGCGGTGGCGGTCGGGCACCTGGTCATGGTCGCGGTGATGGTGATGACCCCGGTGCGCCTACACGAGTGGCACGCCGACGCCGACGTGCTGCGGGTGGTCGGTCTCGTGCTGAGTCTGCACATCGCCGGCATGTACGCCCTCGCCCCGGTGGCCGGCTGGCTCACGGACCGGCTCGGCCGCCGGGCGGTGATCCTCGGCGGCGTCGGGCTGCTGCTCGTGGCGTGCGCGGTCGCCGGCACCGCCGGGCACCACACGGCCCGGCTCTCGATCGGGCTGGTCCTGCTCGGCCTGGGCTGGTCGGGGACCATGGTGGCCGGTTCCACCCTGCTGTCGGAGTCGGTGCCGGTGGGGATCCGGCCGAGCGTCCAGGGGCTCTCCGACCTGACCATGGGACTGGCCGGCGCCGCCGCCGGGGCGGTCAGCGGGTTTGTCATGGAGGTGGCGGGTTATCCGGTGCTCGCCCTGCTCGCGGCGGTCGCGGCGGTGCCCCTGGTGGCGCTAGCGTTGCGTCCGGTGCCGGCGGGCGCACCGGACGAGGAGGGTTGATCACGTGCGGCTGACCGACTTCTGGTCGCGGTTGGAGGAGGCGTTCGGCCCCGCCTACGCGGCCAGCATCGCCCGCGACCAGGTGCTCTCCCAGCTCGGCGGCCGGACCGTCGAGCAGGCGCTGGCATCGGGTGAGCAGGCGCACGTCGTGTGGCGGGCGGTCTGCGCCGCCTATCCCGACCGGGTGCCCGCGCGACTACGCTGAGCAGCCATTTCGTCGCTTCCGCGTGTCGCTTGCCGACTCGTACACCTGTTCGGCTATTGTCCACAGCGGGGTGCTCGTCCACAGCTCACGGCCCGTCGGCTGGTTTTCTGTCGGACCCAGCGCCTAGCGTGTCCGCGTGACGCGAAGCTCAGGAAAGACGCCGGCGAAGGCAGGGGTGGCAACGATGGCAGCAGGGCCTGACCGGGAGAAGGCACTCGACCTTGCTCTCGCTCAGATCGACAAGCAGTTCGGCAAGGGCTCGGTGATGCGGCTCGGGGAGCGGCCGGTCATCCAGACCGCGGTCATCCCCACCGGGTCGATCGCCCTCGACGTGGCGCTCGGCGTGGGCGGCCTGCCCCGCGGCCGGGTCGTCGAGATCTACGGTCCGGAGTCCAGCGGTAAGACCACGGTCGCGCTGCACGCCGTGGCCAACGCCCAGCGGGCCGGCGGCATCGCCGCCTTCGTCGACGCCGAGCACGCGCTCGACCCGGAATACGCGAAGGCCCTCGGCGTCGACACCGACGCCCTGCTGGTCTCCCAGCCCGACACCGGTGAGCAGGCGCTGGAGATCGCGGACATGCTGGTCCGCTCCGGCGCGCTCGACATCATCGTGATCGACTCGGTGGCCGCGCTGGTGCCGCGCGCCGAGATCGAGGGCGAGATGGGCGACAGCCACGTGGGTCTGCAGGCCCGGCTGATGAGCCAGGCGCTGCGGAAGATCACCGGTGTGCTCAACAACACCGGCACCACCGCGATCTTCATCAACCAGCTCCGCGAGAAGATCGGCGTGATGTTCGGCAGCCCCGAGACCACCACGGGTGGCCGGGCGCTGAAGTTCTACGCCTCGGTCCGGCTCGACGTGCGCCGCATCGAGAGCCTCAAGGACGGCACCGACGTGGTCGGTAACCGCACCCGGGTCAAGGTCGTGAAGAACAAGGTCGCCGCGCCGTTCAAGCAGGCCGAGTTCGACATCATGTACGGCAAGGGCATCTCCCGCGAGGGCTCGCTGATCGACGTCGGCGTCGAGCAGGCGATCATCCGCAAGTCCGGCGCCTGGTACACCTACGACGGCGACCAGCTGGGCCAGGGCAAGGAGAAGGCCCGCGAGTTCCTCCGGGAGAACCCGGACGTGGCTGCCGAGATCGAGAAGAAGATCCTGGAGAAGCTCGGCGTCGGGGTCGGCGCGGGCGACGCCGCCGGTGGCCCGGAGCTGCCGCCGGTCGACTTCTGACCGGTCGCTGACCCGTGGCAGGACGACGCGCCCGCACGGGGCGGGGCTGGGATGCCAGTCCACCCCGCGCGGGTGACGGCACCACGACGCCCCGACCCCGGCGGGGTCGCCGCGGCCGTGCCGAGGAGACCGACCCCGAGGCGCCCCCCGCCGCGCCGCGCGACGAGTCGGAGGTGGCGCGGGAGATCTGCCTGCGCCAGCTCGCCGTCCGGCCGCGCACCCGGGCCGAGCTGGCCGGGGCGCTGGCGAAGCGGGGGATCTCCGAGGAGGTCTCCGCGACGGTGCTCGACCGCTACGACGAGGTCGGCATCATCGACGACGCCGCCTTCGCGCGGGCCTGGGTGTCCAGCCGGCACGCCGGCCGGGGCCTGGCCCGCCGGGCGCTCGCCAACGAGCTGCGTCAGCGCGGCGTCGACGGCGAGGTCGCCAGCGAGGCCCTCGGCGAGCTGGACGAGGAGACCGAGGCGGAGACCGCCCGCGCCCTGGTGGAGCGGAAGCTGCGGTCCGCCCGTGGCGAGCCGGACGCGGTCTTCCGGCGGCTGGTGGCGATGCTGGCCCGCAAGGGCTACCCGCCCGGCGTGGCGATCCGGGCGGTGAAGGACGCGCTCGCCGCGCAGAGCGCCGAGGCGGCCGAGTTCGCCGAGCAGATCGACGCCGACGCGCTCGCCGACGCCGAGGGCGAGCTCGACCGCGACAGCCGCCCAGTCGACTGAGCGCAGCCGACGGCGAGCCACATGCCGGGGGCCAGACCGACGCGGCCGCAGGCCGGTCGCGGGGTGGCGCTACCGCTGCCTGGGCGACGGGACGCGCACGGCGGCCATGCCCGCAGCCGTGGCCGCCGCGACGCCCAGGTCGGTGTCCTCGAAGACCAGGCAGGACTCCGGTGAGACGCCGAGGAGCCGGGCGGCGAGCAGGAACCCCTCCGGGTCGGGCTTGGCCCTGGCGTAGTCGCCCGCGCAAACCAGCGCGTCGAACTTCCCGGTGAGGCCAAGGGCGTCCAGGGAGGCCGTGACCGACTCCCGGGTGCTGCCGGAGACCACGGCGAAGGGAACCCGCCCGTGGGCGTCCTCGATGTGCCGCAGGACGCCGGGCACGGCGGTGAGCCTCGGCAGGGACTCCTGATAGAGCGTCTCCTGACGGGCGGCGACTGCCTCGATCGGCATGGCCAGGCCGTGGCGCTCGTTGAGTTCGACGATGATGTCGGCTACCGGGCGGCCGCCCCAGGCGTAGAAGAGGTCCTCCGAGAAGTTGCAGTCCCACTCCTTGAGCGCCTCGACCCAGGCGAGGTGGTGCAGGGGCATCGAGTCGGCGATGGTGCCGTCGCAGTCGAAGAGGTAGGCCCGGAACTCGCCGGGCGGCAGGGGGAGCAGCACCCGGATAGGTTAGGCGGCTGCGTGGCGGGCCGTACGGCTGGGCGGACCGGCCGGCGGACATCCCGCCAACTCGCCTCGTTTGTCCTCCGGTGTCCGGGCTGGCGTGGGCGTTGCGTAACGCGACAACTTCTCTCCGTTAGGGGGGTTTGATCATGACTTCTTGACCAGACGGCCCCGGGAGACCTAGCCTCGCCATACAGGCTCACATTGCCCGACCAACGCAGGCTAAGCGCACAACATAGATCTCGTAACGGAACAGCATCACTTTGGCCGACTCGTCGGCCACTGGCGGCAGCTTCGGACAGGCCGGTCCGGGGCTGGCGCGACAACTGCACCCGGCCGCCGGCGATGCCCCGCGTGGGCACCGCCGACGGAACCTACCCACGGTCAGTCGCTCCGGTCGGGCGTCCACAGCCGCAGGGTGCGTGCCCACCGGCACCGTCGCTGCGGTCCCGACGTTCAGGGGAGGCGGCCATGGCGAGGCGGCGCAGGTCCACCGGGGTGCCGACATGAGCGGGCTGAACGTCGGGCCGGGCCCGCACCGATCGCGGGCCGACCAGGGTGTGGCCGACCGCGTGACGCCAGTGCGGAACGGGGTGCCGGCATGAGCGGCTTCGACGTCGTGATCCTCGCGGTGGTGCTGGTCCTGACCGTGGTCGTGCTCGGGGCGGTGCTGCTGGGCGTACGGACGCTGCGCCGGCTCGGCGCGGCGCCGGCGCCCGAGGATCCCGCCTTCATCGCCGAGAAGGACCGGCAGGAACAGTCCCTGGCCGCGCTGCGCAGCGCCGCCGACGAGGCCAACAGCACGATCGACGTGGCGAAGTCCGCCGCTGCGGCGGCCCGGGCCGAGGCGGCTGCCGCGAAGGCCGAGGCGAAGGCGGCCCGCGCCGAGGCTCGTCGGGTGCTCGACGACGCCCGGGCGGAGGCCGACACCATCCTGGAGCGGGCCCACAAGCAGGCCGAGGCGGACGCGGAGCAGCTACGGACCACAGCCCGGCGCAGCGGCGAACGCGAGGTCGCGGTGCTCGCCGCCACCACCCGGGAGCAGGCCGCCGAGGTGGAGCGGCGGGCGGCCCGGATGGACGAGCGCGAGCGGCTGCACACCGAGGAGGTGGAGCGGCTCGCCGAGCGGGAGCGTCAGCTCACGGCCGCCAGCGCGGCCCTGGCCGCCCGCGGCGCCGCGCTCGACCAGCGGGAGGCGGAACTGGCCGAGGCGGAGGAGCAGCGGCGCCGGGAGTTGGAGCGGGTCGCCGGGCTCACCGCCGACACGGCCCGGGCGGAGCTGATCGAGGCGATCGAGGGCCAGGCCAAGCGGGAGGCCGCGCTGCTGGTCCGGGACATCGAATCCGACGCGCGCAACACCGCCGAGCAGCGCGCCCGGCACATCGTCGTCGACGCGATCCAGCGGGTCGCCAGCGAGCAGACCGCGGAGAGCGTGGTCAGCGTCCTGCACCTGCCCGGCGACGAGATGAAGGGACGGATCATCGGCCGGGAGGGCCGCAACATCCGCGCCTTCGAGTCGGTCACCGGCGTCAACCTGATCATCGACGACACCCCCGAGGCGGTGTTGCTCTCCTGCTTCGACCCGGTGCGCCGGGAGGTCGGCCGGCTCACCCTGGAGAAGCTGGTCCTGGATGGGCGGATCCACCCGCACCGGATCGAGGAGGTCTACGACCTGGCCCGGCACGAGGTGGAGGAGCTGTGTCAGCGGGCTGCCGAGGACGCCCTGGTCGAGGTCGGCATCACCGAGATCCACCCGGAGCTGGTCACCCTGCTCGGAAGGCTGCGCTACCGGACGTCGTACGGGCAGAACGTGCTCAAGCACCTGATCGAGACGGCGCACATCGCCGGGATCATGGCGGCCGAGCTGCGGCTCGACGTGCCGACCATCAAGCGCTCGGCGTTCCTGCACGACATCGGCAAGGCGCTCACCCACGAGGTGGAGGGCAGCCACGCCATCATCGGCGCGGATCTCGCCCGCAAGTACGGCGAGAGCGAGGACGTCGTCCACGCCATCGAGGCGCACCACAACGAGGTGCCGCCGCAGACCATCGAGGCCGTCCTCACCCAGGCGTCCGACGCCTGCTCCGGCGGGCGGCCCGGGGCGCGGCGGGAGAGCCTGGAGGCGTACGTCAAGCGGCTGGAGCGGATCGAGGAGATCGCGGCCGGCAAGCTCGGCGTGGAGAAGGTCTTCGCCATGCAGGCCGGCCGCGAGATCCGGGTGATGGTCAAGCCGGACGACGTGGACGACATCGGCGCCGCCGTGCTGGCCCGGGACGTGGCGAAGCAGATCGAGGAGGAGCTGACCTACCCGGGGCAGATCCGGGTGACCGTGGTCCGCGAGTCCCGGGTCACCGAGATCGCGCGCTGACGTCGCGGCGGGCGCCGTCACCGAGATCCGTCCGGCGACGGGCACAACGCGAAGGGCCGGCCCGATGATCGGGCCGGCCCTTCGTCGTATCAGGGTCAGATACCCTGGCCGCTGCTCTCCGCCTGCGCGGCGAGCGCCGCCGGGGGCGGGTTCTGGGCCGGGGTGCCGGCGGTCTTGCGGCCCCGGGAGAGCCGCCGCTGGACGTACTGGGCCAGCTTCGACAGCGAGTAGTTCACCAGGATGAACATCACCGCGATCACGACGTAGACCTGGATCGGGTTGTCCAGCACGCCGATGAGCTGCTTGCCGATGTTCAGGGTCTCCTCGTAGCTGATGATGAAGCCGAGCGAGGTGTCCTTGAGCACCACGACGAGCTGGCTGATCAGCGCCGGCAGCATGATCCGGAAGGCCTGCGGCAGCAGGATCATCCGGGTGGTCTGCAGCGGGGAGAGGCCGATCGCGGCAGCCGCCTCGGCCTGCCCGCCGGGCAGGTTCTCCATGCCGGAGCGGAGGATCTCGGCGATGACCACCGAGTTGTAGATGGTCAGGCCGATGACCAGGTACCACAGCGTCTCGAACGAGACGCCGAACTCGGGGAAGCCGCGGGCCACGAAGAAGATCGTGATGACCACGGGCAGGCCCCGGAACACCTCGACGCAGACCCGGGTGACCGCCGACAGCAGCACGCTCAGCCCGCGCAGCAGGTAGGCCAGCGGCGTGGCGAGCCCGGTGAACCGGCGGCGGGTCAGGCTCTTGAGCTGGATCCGCAGCACCGCGAGCATGGTGCCGACCACCAGCGAGGCGACGATCGCCAGGGCGGCGGCGGTCAGCGTGTTCTTGAAGCCGAGGCCGATCCGGTCCCACACCTGCGAGAAGTTCTCGTTGGAGGGGTCGATCAGCGGTCCCCAGAGCTCCATCGAGAACTGGCCCTTGGCGTCCAGCGGCTTGTAGATCAGGAAGTACGCGCCCGCGAGCAGCAGCACGGTCGCCACCAGGCTGCTGACGAGGGTGATCCGGCGCTGCCGGGGGCCGGGAACGTCGTAGAGGACGGTCTGCTGGCTCATCGGGCCACCGCCTGCCGCTTCTCGATCCGGTCGAGGAGCGCGCCGAGGGGGACGGTCATGATCAGGTATCCGATCGAGATGCCGATGGCGACGGGGACGAAGGCGTAGCCCTCGGCCGAGGTGAGCTGGTCGGCGGTCTGCGAGAGGTCGCCGACCACGCCGAAGAAGCCGATCAGGGCCGAGTTCTTGATCATCGCGATGATCACCGAACCGAGGGGCACCACCGAGGCCTTCCAGGACTGCGGCAGCACCACGTACCGCAGGTTCTGGCCGAAGGTGAGGCCGAGCGACCGGGCGGCCTCCGCCTGGCCGGCGGGGACGGCGTTCACGCCGGACCGCAGCGCCTCGCAGACGAACGCGGCGGTGTAGAGCACCAGCGCGATCAGCGCGAAGCGGAAGTAGGGCAGGTCCGTGTCCAGCCGGCTGAACACCGCGTCCAGGCCGGGGATGCGCAGGAAGTCCGCGTTGGAGCCGAGCGCCGGCAGGCCGAACGCGGCGAAGAACATCACCACGGTCAGCGGCATGTTCCGGAAGATGTTGACGTACGCGGTGCCGACCGCCCGCAGTGGCGGCACCGGGGAGATCCGCAGTACCGCCACCACGGCGCCCAGGACCAGGGCACCGATCGCGGCGAGTACGCAGATCTGGAGGGTGAGCCAGAAACCACCCGCGAAGACGTCGAACTTGTCGATGAGCACACTCACGGGTCGGTCTTCCTCCCCACCCTCCAGATCGAAGGAATTAGATCAGTAGCGGTCGACGGTCGGGGCGGAGCCCAGCTGGGCGCCGAACTTGCCGGCGGTGCCGTCCCAGGCCTTCTGCCAGCTACCGTCGGCGAACGCCTTCTCCAGCGTGTCGTTGATGAAGTTGCGGAAGTCGGTGTCCTCCTTCTTCACCCCGATGCCGTACGGCTCCTTGGTGAAGTTGTCGCCGGCCAGCTTGAAGGACGCCTCGTCCTTGGCGATGTAGCCGAGCAGGATCACGTTGTCCGTGGTGACGGCGTCGACCTGGCCGCCCTTCAGGGCGTCGCGGCACTTGTCGTAGGTGTCGAACAGCACCAGCTGGGTGGCGACATCCTTGACGTGCTTCTTGATCTCCTCGGCCGGGGTGGAGCCGGTGACCGAGCAGACCTTCTTGGTGCCGTCCTTGAAGGAGTCCGGCCCGGTGATCGTGGCGTCGTCCTTCTTCACCATGATGTTCTGGCCGGCCTCGTAGTACGGCCCGGCGAACGCGATGCGCTCCTTGCGCTTGGGGTTGATCGTGTAGGTCGCGGCGACCAGGTCGACCGTGCCGTTCACGATGACGTCCTCGCGGACCTTCGAGGGGGCCTCGACCCACTCGATCTTGTCCTCGGGGATGCCGAGCTCCTTGACGATGATCTTCGCGACCTCGACGTCGAAGCCCTCCGGCTTGCCCGACAGGCCCTTCTGGCCGAAGCCGGGCTGGTCGAACTTCGTGCCGATCTTGATGGACTGGGCCTTGTTCAGGCGCTCCATCGTGCTGCCGGCGGCGAAGGACTTGCTGCCGGCGCCGGTGCCCTCCTCGGCGTCGTCGCCACCGCAGGCGGTCATGCCGAGCGCCAGGGTGGCGGCCGCGGCGAGCGCCGCTACGCGCGTGATACGCATACTCATCTCCTTCTTCGACGGAACCGCCGGGGGACGGCGCGCTCCAGGTACGGACGCCTAGTGCGTGAGGATCTTGGAGAGGAAGTCCTTGGCCCGCTCGCTGCGCGGGTTGGCGAAGAACTCGGCGGGCGGGGCGTCCTCGACCAGCTGCCCGTCGGCCATGAAGATGACGCGGTTCGCCGCGTGCCGGGCGAAGCCCATCTCGTGGGTGACCACGACCATCGTCATGCCCTCGCGGGCCAGCGACGTCATCACGTCCAGCACCTCGCCGACCATCTCCGGGTCGAGCGCGCTGGTCGGCTCGTCGAAGAGCATCGCCTTGGGCTGCATGGCCAGCGCCCGCGCGATCGCGACGCGCTGCTGCTGGCCGCCGGAGAGCTGGGCGGGGAACTTGTCGGCCTGGTTGGCGATGCCGACCCGGTCCAGCAGGGCCAGGCCGCGCTCGCGGGCCGCCGCCGGCTTCTCCTTGCGGACCTTGACCGGCCCGAGGGTGACGTTCTCGAGGATCGTCTTGTGCGCGAAGAGGTTGAACGACTGGAACACCATGCCGACCTCGCTGCGCAGCTTCGCCAGCGCCTTGCCCTCGGCCGGCAGTGGCTGCCCGTCGAAGGTGATCGTGCCGGAGGTGATCGGCTCGAGTCGGTTGATGGTGCGGCAGAGCGTGGACTTGCCGGAGCCGGACGGCCCGATGACCACGACCACCTCGCCGCGCCCGACCGACAGCGAGACGTCGTCCAGCACGTGCAGCGGCCCGAACCACTTGTTGACCGATTCCAGCACGATGAGCGGTTCGCCCGTCGCCACGTCGTCCACCGTCCCTGTCGTCGTGCACGCGGGGTCCGTTGACCCCCGGTTGGGCAACTGTAGGCGGGGGGATGTGGCGGAACGCAAGTCAGTTGGTCACGGAGCGGTAACACCATTTCCGCTCGGGCCCGGGAGTCGGATTTTGGCTCCGAAACCGGTCCACCCGGTGGCGGCGTCGGGACATGCGGAAGATCATGTGGGGATGACGGAACGGGTGCGGCTGACCGAGTACGCCCGCGGCGGCGGTTGCGCCTGCAAGATCCCGCCGGGCGAGCTGGAGGCCATGGTCGCCGGCCTCGGCCCGGCCACCGGCGCCGCGGACCTGCTCGTCGGCCTGGACCACGGCGACGACGCCGCGGTGGTCCGGCTCGACGAACGGACCGGCCTGGTCACCACCGCCGACTTCTTCACCCCCGTCGTCGACGACGCGTACGACTGGGGGCGGATCGCCGCGACCAACGCGCTCTCCGACGTGTACGCGATGGGTGGCACCCCGCTCGTCGCGCTCAACCTGCTCTGCTGGCCGCGCGACGTGCTGCCGCTGGAGCTGGCCCGGGAGGTGCTGCGCGGCGGGCAGGACGTGGCCCGGGACGCGGGATGCCACCTCGCCGGCGGGCACAGCGTCGACGACGAGGGCCCCAAGTACGGGCTGGCCGTCACCGGGGTGGTCCGGCCCGAGGAGCTGATCACCCTGGACGCGGGCCGGGCGGGGCTGCCGCTGTCGCTGACCAAGCCGCTCGGCGTCGGGGTGCTCAACACCCGGCACAAGGCCACCGGCGAGAGCTTCCCCGAGGCGGTCGCCGCCATGACCACCCTCAACCGGGACGCCGCGCGGGCCGCGGTGGCGGCCGGTGTGCGCTGCGGCACCGACGTGACCGGCTTCGGTCTGCTCGGGCACGCATCCAAGCTGGCCCGGGCGAGCCGGCTGACGGTGGCGATCGACGCGGCCCGGGTGCCCTACCTGGCCGGCGCCCGGGAGGCGGTGCGCGACGGGTACGTCAGCGGCGGTAGCCGCCGCAACCTGGAGTGGGTCGCCGGGTGGACGGACTTCGGCGGGATCGCCGAGGACGAACGGCTGCTGCTGGCCGACGCGCAGACGTCGGGCGGCCTGCTGGTCGCCGGCGAACTGCCGGGCGCCACCGTCGTCGGCGAGCTGCTGCCCCCCGGTGAGCACCGGGTCGTCGTGCGCTGACCGACCCGGTCGAAACGGGCGCAATGCGGAGCGGCGAAGTTCCGGACGGGGCACCGTACCCGATAAACTGTCACCTTTCCGCCGCTCGGAGCAATGGTGCCCGAGGAAATTTTGCCCGGAATGGTCACAGACCGGTAACTTGCCCCCGGCTGAGGTCATATGCCCCCCACCATCGTCAGTAAGGCCCGATCCGGAGGCCGGTGGGACGAGCACAGCGAGGAGGCGGCATGACCGAGCTGTGGAACTGGAGAATCGACCAGGTGCGGCCGGTGGAGGTCTACCCGGCACTGGCCGAGGCACTCGGCCGGGTGGTGATGCCCCTGGCGGCGGCCGACCCGGCCCGGCTGCCGACGTACGCGGTGATCTGCGACGTCTGGCAGGCGCCGGGGGAGTTCGCCACGATCGTGGACTGCTACGGCGTGCCCGACGGGCTCCCCGAGCACGCCAGCATCGCCGCGCTGGCGCGGCTGCTGGACCGCAACTGCCTGCTGCGCGACGACACCCTCGACGCCGGCCGGCACCTGCTCGTGGCCCCCGACGGCACGATCCGGCCGGTGCACTTCGACGTCCGCGAGACCGACGACGGCGAGGTGCTCGGCAACCAGCGGCTCTGCACCGAGGCCGATCCCCGCTGCCGCGGCTGGTCGCAGTGCCACCGCTCGCGCTGGGCCCCCGACTCGGTGCTGCCCGCGCTCGCCGCCGCCTGAGGCCAGCCGCGCCGGCCCGCGGGGCGGCTCCCCGCGTCGGCCCGACGGGCGGCGAGGTCAGCTCGCCGGGCGGGCGGAGCGGCCGCCGCGTACCTCCAACTCGCTCAGCAGGGTCGCGGTGGCCGCGGCGACCGCGGCGACCGCCGCGTCGAAGGCCGCGGCGTTGTGCGCGGCGGGCTTGCGGAAGCCCGAGATCTTCCGGACGTACTGCAGGGCGGCGGCCTCGACGTCGGCCGGGCTCACCTCGGCGACGTACGGCTCACGAAGGGTCTTGATGCTCCGGCACACGGCTCCTCCTCGTTCGGTTCGGGATTCTCGCCCGGATACGCTGTCCGGGTCATGACTACCGCAGCGGCGAGCAGCCCGCGCACCTACCAGGTGCGCACGTACGGCTGCCAGATGAACGTGCACGACTCCGAGCGCATCTCCGGGCTGCTGGAGCAGGCGGGCTACGTGCGCGCCGCGGAGGCCGACGACAACCCGGACGTGGTGGTGTTCAACACCTGCGCGGTCCGGGAGAACGCCGACAACCGGCTCTACGGCAACCTCGGTCACCTGCGCCCCGTCAAGGACAGGCACCCGGGGATGCAGATCGCCGTCGGCGGCTGCCTCGCCCAGAAGGACCGCGGCGAGATCGTCCGCAAGGCGCCCTGGGTGGACGTGGTCTTCGGCACGCACAACATCGGGTCGCTGCCGGTGCTGCTGGAGCGGGCCCGGCACAACGCCGCCGCCGAGGTGGAGATCCTCGAGTCCCTCGACGTCTTCCCCTCGACGCTGCCCACCCGGCGCGAGTCCACGTACGCCGGCTGGGTGTCGATCTCCGTCGGCTGCAACAACACCTGCACGTTCTGCATCGTGCCCTCCCTGCGCGGCAAGGAGAAGGACCGCCGCCCCGGCGACATCCTCTCCGAGGTGCGCGCCTTGGTCGACGAGGGCGTGCTGGAGGTGACCCTGCTCGGGCAGAACGTCAACTCCTACGGCGTGGAGTTCGGCGACCGGCTCGCCTTCGGCAAGCTGCTGCGCGCCTGCGGCGACATCGAAGGGCTGGAGCGGGTCCGGTTCACCAGCCCGCACCCGAAGGACTTCACCGACGACGTGATCGCCGCGATGGCCGAGACGCCGAACGTCTGCCACTCGCTGCACATGCCGCTGCAGTCCGGCTCCGACGACGTGCTGCGCGCCATGCGCCGCTCGTACCGGGCCGAGCGCTACCTCGGCATCATCGAGAAGGTCCGGGCGGCGATGCCGGACGCGGCGATCACCACGGACATCATCGTCGGCTTCCCCGGCGAGACCGACGCCGACTTCGAGCGCACCCTCGACGTGGTCCGCGAGGCCCGGTTCTCCTCCGCGTTCACCTTCCAGTACTCGAAGCGCCCCGGCACCCCCGCCGCCACGATGGGGGGCCAGCTCCCCAAGCAGGTCGTGCAGGAGCGCTACGAGCGGCTGATCGCCTGCGTGGAGGAGATCACCTGGGCGGAGAACAAGCGGCTCGTGGGGGAGACCGTCGAGGTGCTGGTCGCCGTGGGCGAGGGGCGCAAGGACGAGCGCACCGGCCGGATGTCCGGCCGCGCCCGTGACGGCCGCCTCGTCCACTTCGACGCGGGTTCCCTCGCGGGGCAGATCCGCCCCGGCGACATCGTGCACACCACCGTCACGTACGCGGCCCCGCACCACCTCAACGCCGACGGCGAGCCGTTGTCGCACCGGCGCACCCGGGCCGGCGACGCGGCCGAGGCGGGGCGCTCGCCGCGTACGCCCGGGGTGCTGCTCGGGCTGCCCACGATCGGTGCGCCGGCCGCGGCGCCCGCGCCGACGACGGGCTGCGCCGCCCACTGACCCCACGACGGGCCGGCCGATCCCACCGTCGCCGGCGGCCCGGACACGCGAAAGCCCCCGGTCCGCGCGGACCGGGGGCTTTCGCGTGGCTCAGCTCAGCCGGCCTGCTCGGCGAGCTGGAGGAACTGCCGCTTCGAGGCGAGCGCCTGCTCGGCCTCCTTGATCCGCCGGGCGTCCCCGGCCGCCTGGGCCCGGGCCAGCCGCTCCTCGGCCTCGGCGACCTGCGTCCGCATCTGGGCCAGCAGCGGGTTGTCCTCCTTGGTGGTGCGTCGCCACGCGGAGTCCATCACCTCGCGGACCTTGTCGTCGACCGTCCGCAGCCGGCGCTCCAGCCCGGCCGCCGCCTCGCGGGGCACCCGGCCGGCCTCGTGCCACTGCGCCTGGATCTCCCGCAGCTTGGCCTGCGCGCCCTTCGGGTCGCCGTCGACGTCCAGCGCCTCGGCCTCGGCGAGCAGCGCCTGCTTGCGCTCCAGGTTGGCCCGCTGCTCGTTGTCGCGGGCCGAGAAGACCTCGCTGCGCCGGGTGAAGAACTCGTCCTGCGCGGCCCGGAACCTCTCCCAGAGCTTCTGCTCCGCCTCCTTGGAGGCGCGCGGGGCGGCCTTCCACTGGTTCATCAGGTCCTTGAGCTGGTTGGCGGTCGCCGCCCAGTCCGTGGAGTCCTTCAGCTTCTCGGCCTCGGCGACCAGCTCCTCCTTGACCGACTGCGCCTGCTTGCGCTGCGAGTCCAGGGAGGCGAAGTGGGCACCCCGGCGGCGGGTGAAGCCGTCCCGGGCCGAGGCGAACCGCTTCCACAGCTCGCCGTCGGTCTTCTTGTCGACCCCGCGGATGGTCTTCCACTCCTCGAGGATCTCCTTGAGCCGGTCGCCGGCGGTCTTCCAGCCGGTCGACTCGGCGGCCAGCTTCTCCGCCTCCTCCACCAGCGCCTGCTTGCGGGCGAGTGCCTCGCCCCGGGCGGCGTCCCGGGCGGCCTTGGCCTCGCCGGCCTTCTCCTCGGCGACGGCGGCGAGTCGGTCCAGCCGCGCGGCCAACGCGTCGATGTCGCCGACGACGTGCGCCTCGGCGAGCGAGGCGCGGATCCGGCGGATCGTCGTCAGCGAGTGGCCGGCGTCCGCCGCACCCGAGTTGAGCCGCGCCTCCGTCAGGTTGACCTCGGTCACCAGGTCGTCGAAGCGGCGGGCGAAGTGGGCAAGCCCCTCCTCGGGCGCTCCCGCCTGCCAGGATCCGACCACCCGCTCGCCGTCGGCGGTCTTGACGTACACGGTGCCGTCCGCGTCCACCCGTCCGAAGGCCGTCCAGTCGCTCATGTGCCCATCCTCGTTCTCCCGGCGTCGGGGACCGGTCCCACGATCGCCGCCACGGCGCAGCAAAGTTACTCCCGGCATTGTCACAGGTCCGACCCCGTCCGCGTCGAGCGCCTATCGCCGACCGTGACCATACGGTGTCCTAGCCCCCGAATGACCGGATCGGCGCGGGGACGCACCGGGGGGTCCCGCTACGGTGAACGGGTGCCCCTGGTCGCCGCCGCCGTCTGCCCGCATCCGCCCCTGCTCGTGCCCGAGGTGGCCGGCGCCGCCGCCGCTGAGCTGGACGAACTCCGTACGGCCTGCGACGCGGCCGTCGGCCGGCTGCTCGCCGCCTCGCCCGACCAGATCGTGCTGGTCGGCGCCGGGCCGGAGACCGTCCGCTTCCGGGCCGCCGACTACGGCTCCCTGCGCGCCTACGGTGTCGACCGCCACGTCCGGCTGTGGAAGACCAACTGCGCCGGCGGGGAGCGGCTGCCGCTGAGCCTGACCGTCGGCGCGTGGCTGCTCGGCAGGGCGGGGACCGACCTGCCCCGGTTCGCCGAGTCCGTCGCCGCCGACACCGCCCCGGCCGAGTGCGCCGCGCTCGGGGCGGAGCTGGTGCGCCGCGCCGAGGGCCGGGTCGCGCTGCTGGTGACGGGGGACGGGTCCGCCTGCCGGGGCGAGAAGGCGCCCGGCTACGACGACCCGCGCGCGCAGGCGTACGACGAGGGGGTCGCCCGGGCCCTGGCCGACGCGGACGCCGACGCCCTGCACGGCCTGGACCCGGTGCTGTCGGCGGAGCTGAAGGTCGCCGGTCGAGCGGCCTGGCAGGTGCTCGCCGGCGCGGCGGGCGCGGCGGGCGGACGCTGGCACGGTGAACTGACCTACGACGCGGCGCCCTACGGCGTGGCCTACTTCGTGGCGACCTGGGAGCCGGCGTGACCGGGCCGGCCGACGCAGGCGGCGGCCACCCGCCGGCCGGGACGGTGGTCGCGGTGGTCGGGCCGACGGCGGCCGGGAAGTCCGCACTGAGCATCGCGCTCGCGCACGCCCTCGACGGCGAGGTGGTCAACGCCGACTCGATGCAGCTCTACCGGGGCATGGACATCGGCACCGCCAAGCTCACCCCGGCCGAGCGCGAGGGGGTGCCGCACCACCTGCTGGACATCTGGGACGTCACCGAGCCGGCGAGCGTGGCGGAATACCAGCGGCTGGCCCGTGCGGCGGTCGACGACATCCTGGCCCGGGGCCGGGTGCCGCTGCTGGTCGGCGGCTCCGGCCTCTACGTGCGGGCGGTGCTGGAGCGGTTCGAGTTCCCCGGCACCGACCCGGCAGCCCGCGAGCGGCTCGAACGGGAGCTGGCCGAGACCGGCCCGGCCCCGCTGTACGCCCGGCTGCGGGAGGCCGACCCGGCCGCCGCGGCGGGGATCCTGCCCACCAACGGCCGGCGGATCGTCCGGGCGCTGGAGGTCATCGAGCTGACCGGGGCGCCGTTCACCGCGTCGCTGCCCGACCCGACACCGTACTACCCGTCCGTGCAGCTCGGGGTTGACCTGGACACGGCGCTGCTGGACGAGCGGATCGCGCTGCGGGTGGACCGGATGTGGGCCGACGGCCTGGTCGCCGAGACCCGCGAGCTGGTCGGCCGCGGCCTGCCGCAGGGGCGGACGGCCAGCCGGGCGCTCGGGTACCAGCAGGTGCTGCGCTTCCTGGCCGGGGAGATCACCGAGGGCGAGGCGCACGACGAGACGGTTCGGGCCACCCGGCGGTTCGTCCGCCGGCAGCGCTCCTGGTTCCGCCGTGACCAGCGGATCCACTGGCTGGACTCGGCCGCGGCGGACCTGATCCCGGCCGCCCTGCGCCTGCTGCCGGCCGCTGCGCGATGATGGGGGCGTGGAGTTCACCAAAGGCCACGGCACCGGCAACGACTTCGTCATCCTGCCCGACCCGGACGGGGCGCTCGACCTGACGCCCGGGCTGGTCGCCGCGATCTGCGACCGGCGGCGCGGCCTCGGCGGCGACGGCGTGCTGCGGGTGGTGCGGGCGGCGAAACACCCCGAGGGCGCTGCCCTGGCCGGCGAGGCCGAGTGGTTCATGGACTACTGGAACTCCGACGGCTCGTTCGCCGAGATGTGCGGCAACGGCGCTCGCGTCTTCGTCCGCTACCTGCTGGCGTCCGGGCTGGCCACGCCGGTCGGCGCGGCGCTGCCGGTGGCCACCCGGGCCGGCCTCGTGCACGCGCGCGTCGAGGGGGACGCCGTCGCCGTCGAGATGCGCCGCCCCCGGGTGTACGACGCCTCGACCGCCACCCTGGGCGGCTTGACCCTGCCGGGTGCGGCGGTGGACGTCGGCAACCCGCATCTGGTCTGCGCGCTCCCGACCGGGCTGGACCTGGCCGGCCTCGACCTCACCCGCGCGCCGGAGTTCGACCCGGCTGCCTTCCCGGCCGGAGTGAACGTCGAGTTCACCGCGCCGGGCGAGCCGGTCGACGGCGCCGACGGGCACGTGCTGATGCGGGTGTACGAGCGCGGCTCCGCCGAGACTCTCTCATGCGGCACGGGCGCGTGCGCGGTGGCCGCCGTGGCCCTGCGCGACGCCGGCCGGGGCACCGGGGTGATCGCCGTGGACGTCCCCGGCGGCCGCCTCACGGTCACGGTCACCGAGGACTCCTGCTGGCTGGCCGGCCCCGCCGTCCTGGTCGCGGTCGGCGAGGTCGACCCCGCCGCCCTGACCACCCCCGCCTGACCCCAGCCTCCCCCTGCCCTTCCGCCCCACGCCGGTGCAAGATCGCCGGGGCGGGGCGGGGCGGGGCGTCAGGGGGTGGCGCTGGCTTCGGCGGCGATCTCGGGGAGGTCGGCCGGGCCGGGGTCCGCGGCCGGGGCCGGGGCCGGGTTCTGGGCGGCGGCGCGCACCGCCGCGGCGACCGCCGGGGCCACCCGGGAGTCGAAGACGCTGGGGACGATCACCGTCGGGTTGATCTTGTCCTCGCCGACCACGTCCGCGATGGCCCGGGCGGCGGCGATCGCCATCTCCTCGGTGAACTCCTCGGCGTGCGCGTCCAGCATGCCGCGGAAGACACCGGGGAAGGCGAGCACGTTGTTGATCTGGTTCGGCTGGTCGGAACGGCCGGTGGCGACCACGGCGGCGTGCTTGCGCGCCTCGCGCGGGTCGACCTCCGGGTCCGGGTTCGCCAGCGCGAAGACGATGGCGTCCTTGGCCATCATGGCGATGTCGTCGCCGGTGAGCAGGTTCGGCGCGCTGACGCCGATGAAGACGTCCGCGTCGCGTACCGCCCCGGGCAGGTCACCGGCGTAGTTGTCCTTGTTGGTGTGGTCGGCCAGCCACTGCCAGGCCGGGTTGAGCCCGGTCAGGCCGCGGTGCAGGGCGCCCTGCCGGTCGTACGCGATGATGTCGCCCACGCCCTGGCGCAGCAGCAGCTTCATGATCGCGGTGCCGGCCGCGCCGGCCCCGGAGACCACGACCCGGACGTCCGCGAGCTGCTTGCCCACGACGCGCAGCGCGTTGGTCAGCGCGGCCAGCACGCAGATCGCGGTGCCGTGCTGGTCGTCATGGAAGACCGGGATGTCCAGCGCCTCGCGCAGCCGGGCCTCGATCTCGAAGCAGCGCGGCGCGGCGATGTCCTCCAGGTTGATCCCGCCGTACGCCGGGGCGATCGCCTTGACGATCTGCACGATCTCGTCGGTGTCCTGGGTGTCCAGGACCACCGGCCAGGCGTCCACCCCGCCGAAGCGCTTGAACAGCGCCGCCTTGCCCTCCATCACCGGCAGCGACGCCGCCGGCCCGAGGTTGCCCAGGCCCAGCACGGCCGAGCCGTCGCTGACCACGGCCACGGTGTTGCGCTTGATGGTGAGCCGCCGGGCGTCGGCCGGGTTCTCCGCGATCGCCTGGCAGACCCGCGCCACCCCCGGGGTGTACGCGCGGGACAGCTCGTCGCGCGTGCGCAGCGCCACCTTCGAGCTGACCTCGATCTTGCCGCCGAGATGCAGCAGGAACGTCCGGTCGGAGACCTTGCGCACGTCCACGCCGTCCAGCGCGGTCAGCGCGTCGACCACCTGGTCGGCGTGGGCGGCGTCGGCGGTGTCGCAGGTCAGGTCGACGATCACGTGGGTCGGGTCGGAGTCGACCACGTCGAGCGCGGTGACGATCGCGCCGGCCTCGCCGACGGAGGTGGTCAGCCGGCCGATGGAGGACGCGTCCGCGGGCACGGCGATCCGGATGGTGATCGAGAATCCGGCACTCGGAAGTCGGGTGATTGACACGGGATCCCTCCGTCGACGCTGAGCGGCTCGCACCGCATTTCTACTCGCCCACCCGGGCCGGCCCACCGGCCGCCCCCGCTTTTGTGGCATTTCACGCGGGCATATAGCGGGTGCGTCCGGCGTTGACACATGTCAGGATTGCTCGGTACGTGACAGAACGGACAGGAGACCAGCTTGACCAACCAGGAGACCTACCTCCCCTACACCGACGACGACGAGCTCGCCACCACCGGCGAGTTCGAGCTGTCCGAGCGGCAGGCGCTGCGGCGGGTCCCTGGCCTCTCCACCGAGCTCGCCGACATCACCGAGGTCGAATACCGCCAGCTGCGCCTGGAGCGCGTGGTCCTGGTGGGCGTCTGGACCGAGGGCACCCAGAGCGACGCCGAGAACAGCCTCACCGAGCTGGCCGCGCTGGCGGAGACCGCCGGCTCGCAGGTGCTCGAAGGGCTGATCCAGCGGCGCAACCGCCCCGACCCGGCCACCTACATCGGCCGGGGAAAGGTCGACGACCTCGGCTCGGTCGTGCTCTCCAGCGGTGCCGACACGGTGATCTGCGACGGCGAGCTGTCGCCGTCCCAGCTGCGCAACCTGGAGCAGCGCATCAAGGTCAAGGTGGTGGACCGCACCGCGCTGATCCTCGACATCTTCGCCCAGCACGCCAAGAGCAAGGAGGGCAAGGCGCAGGTCGAGCTGGCCCAGCTCGAATACCTGCTGCCCCGCCTGCGCGGTTGGGGTGAGACGCTCTCCCGGCAGACCGGTGGTAGCGGTCGCGGCGGGGGCGCCGGCGGCGGCGTGGGCCTGCGTGGTCCCGGTGAGACCAAGCTGGAGACCGACCGGCGTCGGATCCGCCACCGCATCGCCCGACTGCGCCGGGAGATCAAGGCCATGCGGACGGTACGCCAGACCAAGCGCGCCCGGCGGTCCCGCAACGCCGTTCCCGCCGTCGCCATCGCCGGCTACACCAACGCCGGCAAGTCCAGCCTGCTCAACCGGTTGACCGGCGCGGGTGTGCTGGTCGAGAACGCGCTCTTCGCCACCCTCGACCCGACCACCCGCAAGGCCACCACCTCCGACGGGCGGCTCTACACCCTCTCCGACACCGTCGGCTTCGTCCGGCACCTGCCGCACCAGATCGTCGAGGCGTTCCGCTCGACGCTCGAGGAGGTGGCCGAGGCCGACCTGGTGGTGCACGTCGTCGACGGCACCCACCCGGATCCGGAGGAGCAGGTCCGCGCGGTCCGTGAGGTGCTCGCCGAGGTGGGCGCCGACCGGCTGCCCGAGCTGCTGGTGGTCAACAAGACCGACGCGGCCGACGAGGAGACGCTGCTGCGGCTCAAGCGGCTCTGGCCGGAGGCGGTCTTCGTCTCCGCGCACACCGGGCGCGGGCTCGACGGGCTGCGCGAGGCCGTCGAGGAGCGGCTGCCCCGCCCAGCGGTGGAGGTCCGCGCGGTGCTCCCGTACGACCGGGGCGACCTGGTGGCGCGGGTGCACCGGCAGGGTGAGGTGCTGAGCACCTCCCACCTGCCGGAGGGGACGCTGGTGCACGTCCGGGTGGGCGATGCGCTCGCCGCCGAACTGGCCCCGTTCCGAGCGGCGGCGGAGAGCCAGGCGGTCGCGTCCGCCCGATGACGGCGTCCCGGCGTCACCCGGCGGAAACCTGCGGCATGCGACACTGATTCAATGCGCCGCGCTGTTGCTTCGGTCACGGTCGCCCTCGGCTTGCTGGGGGCGACCGTGGCGTGTGCGGGGGTCGCCCTGGCGGCGCCCGCCTCGGCTTCGTCCCCGCTCACGGCCGCCGCGGGCAAGAAGCGGTGCACGGTGACCGATGAACGGCTGCGCGAGCTGTCCGGCCTGGTGGCCACCAAGAGCGGCTACATCGTGATCAACGACGGCACCGAGGTGGAGAGCCGCAAGCGGGTCTTCTTCCTCGACGCCAAGTGCGAGATCGCGAAGGAGCCGGTCCGCTATTCGGGGCAGGGGCCGTTCGACACGGAGGACCTGGCGCTCTCGCCGAACGGCCAGACCCTGTGGATCGCCGACACCGGTGACAACGTCACCAGCCGCGAGCGCCGCGAGCGGGTGGCGCTGTGGAGCATGCCGGTCAACGGGTCCAAGCGGCCGGTGCTGCACCGGCTCGCCTACCCCGAGGGCAAGCCGCACGACGCCGAGGCGTTGCTCATCGGCGACGACGGCAACCCGCTGATCATCACCAAGGTGATGTCGGGCAAGGCGCAGATCTTCACCCCCGCCGCGAAGATGAAGAGCGGGGACACCGATGCGGTGCCGATGAAGAAGGTCGGCGAGATCGCCCTGCCGAGGACGGACACGGACAACCGGCTCGGCGCTCCGGGCCGCGTGGCGATCACCGGAGCCGCCCGTTCCCCCGACGGCTCGCGGGTGGTGGTGCGCACCTACGCCGACGCCTTCGAGTACGACGTGACCGGCGGCGACATCGTGGCGGCCCTGACCTCCGGCACGCCCCGGGTGACGGCGCTGACCGATCCGTTCGGTGAGGCGATCGCCTACACCCCGGACGGCAAGACGTTCCTCACCGTCTCCGACGGCGGCCAGCTCGACGAGGCCGAGCCGGTGGAGATCCTCAGCTACACCCCCTCCGCCGAGGGCGCGAAGCCGATCGCCGGCGAGGGCGACGCGCCGAAGAAGGCGGCCGGGCAGTCGTGGCTCGACGGCCTGAGCCTGAGCGACATCACGTACATCATCGCCGCGGTCGGCGTGATCGGCGCGCTGATGGTGGCCGCCGGCGTCTTCGGCATCCTGCGGGCCCGGCGCAGGCCGGCCGCCCCGCTCCGGGACGCCGACGGGCCGGACCGCGACGACCTCGCCGACGATCCGCGGGGCCCGGCGGAGGACGACTTCCTGCCGCCGGGCGACCGGGCGCGGGGCGGCGTCTACGGTGGCGCGCCCTCCGGTGGCGTCTACGGCGGTACGCCCGGTGGCGGGCGGGGCGGGGCGGTCCCGGCGGGCGGTGGTCGCGGCGGGGCCGCGCCGGCCGGCGGCGGGGTCTACGGCGGTGGCCGCCCGGCCGGCGGCGGCGTCTACGGTGGCGGTCGCCCGGCCGGCGGTGGTGGCGGTGCCGGTCGCCCGGCCGGCGGTGGCGGTCGCCCAGCGGGTGGCGGTGGCGGTGCCTACGGTGGCGGCCGGCCGCCGGGCCCCGGTGGCCCCGCAGGCGGTGGCGGCGGTGGTCGGCAGGGTGGCGGCGGCCGTCCCGGTGGTGGCGTCTACGGCGGCGGGGGCCAACCGGGCCCCGGTGTCTACGGCGGCGGTGGCCGGGCGGAGCCGCCCCGTCGCGGCGGCGAGCAGGATCCTCGCGGTCAGCGGCCGGCCCGCCGGCGCGACGAGGGCTACGACGACGGCCGTGGCGGCCCCAACGGCCACGCGCCGGGTGGCGGCCGAGGCTACCGGGGCGACCGCTACTGACGTCCCTGAGCCTCCGGGGCCGCCGTCGGCGACGGCTCCGGAGGCGCCACGGGGTCAGATGCGGCGCAGCACCGCGACGACCCGGCCCATGATGGTCGCGTCGTCGCCGGGGATCGGGTCGAAGGCCGGGTTCTGCGGCATCAGCCAGACGTGCCCGTCGCGGCGCCGGTAGGTCTTGACCGTCGCCTCGCCGTCGAGCATGGCGGCGACGATGTCGCCGGCCTCGGCGGTCGGCTGTTGCCGGACCACGACCCAGTCGCCGTCACAGATCGCCGCGTCGAGCATCGAGTCGCCCTTGACCTGGAGCATGAAGACCTCGCCCTCACCCACCAGCTCGCGGGGGAGGGGGAAGATGTCCTCCACGGCCTGCTCGGCCAGGATCGGACCACCGGCCGCGATCCGGCCCAGCATCGGCACGTACGCCGGGGCGGGGCGCTGCGAGCGGGTCAGCTCGTCGTCGACGTCGCTGGGGGCCCGGACGTCCACGGCGCGCGGCCGGTTGGGGTCGCGGCGCAGGAAGCCCTTCTTCTCCAGCTCCTTGAGCTGGTAGGCGACGCTGGACGGCGACACCAGGCCGACCGCCTCGCCGATCTCGCGCACGCTCGGCGGATAGCCGTGCCGGTCCACCCACGTGCGGATGAACTCCAGGATCCGCCGCTGCCGGGCGGTGAGATCCACCGTCGCCGGGTCGGGGAAGGCGCTCACCACCGGTGTGACCGGGCGCACGGCGGGCTGCCCGGCCCGGCTGCGCGCGGCGCCCCGGCGTCGGGTGGCCGGCGGGCCCGCCTCGGTGATCTGCTGCGGGCTCTTCGGCCGGCTGGCCCGGTCCTCGGTCACGTCCGTCCTCCCTGGTCGGCGCTGGGTGCCTTGGCGGCTCGTGGTGCGTGCGGCGTTGCGTGGTGACCGGTGACGGAACGATCCGCGCCCGGTTGTTCATGACCGTATAGGTGAGATCGGTCATTTTCAAACGTCTGTACGACATCACCTCGGCGTGTCGGGGTAAAAACCGGCCTGCTCGTACTCACGTTCTGATAAATGGTACGTCGGGTCGAACGGGTGTTCGACGCCTGCCCGATCGGCGGCGGTTTCGCCGCGACCGGACGAATAACCCCGGCAGGCGCCGGACAGTTGGTTCTGAGGCAGGTGGCGCCGGCCGGGGCCGACTCCGGATGGCGGTGACGCGCCGGACACGCCGCTCAACTTGACCGCGGATCGTCGGCGGCATACGGTCGACCCCTAGATGTAGTAGTCACACGGGCGTAAGTCGCCTACAGGTTGGGTTCGACTACCGACCGCACTCCCGTACCGTCGACACGGCGAAAGACCATCGACAGATGGCTCCGCCGCGCTGACGCGTGCCCGGGAAGCGGTCGGCGTGCCCGCAGTCGATGAAGGAGGTCGGGCCGATGCGGTGTCCGTACTGCCGGCACGCGGACTCCCGGGTGGTCGACTCGCGGGAGGCCGACGACGGCCAGTTGATCCGCCGGCGGCGGTCCTGCCCGGAGTGCGGGAAGCGGTTCACCACGGTGGAGGAGGCGGTCCTCGCGGTCGTCAAGCGCAGCGGGGTCACCGAGCCGTTCAGCCGCACGAAGATCATCGGCGGGGTGCGCAAGGCGTGCCAGGGCCGGCCGGTGGACGACGACTCGATCGCGCTGCTCGCGCAGAAGGTCGAGGAGACCGTCCGGGCCAAGGGGGCCGCCGAGATCCCCAGCCACGAGGTGGGGCTGGCCATCCTGGGTCCGCTACAGGACCTGGACGAGGTCGCCTACATGCGGTTCGCCAGCGTCTACCGGTCGTTCGACTCGCTCGCCGACTTCGAGCGGGAGATCGAGACGCTGCGGGCCGCCGCACGCGCCCGGGAGGGCGCCGGGGCCGACGCGGCCGAGGCCGCCGGCCGTACCAGTTGAAGTTTTCGCAGTTGATGACAGTCGGATCGCGCGGCGAGGTGGCCGCGCGGACGAGGGGGCGGATGAGATGTCGGGGGATGGTGTGACGACGAGCAGGGCACGGAGCAAGGCCGGCGCGGGTCTCAAGGTCGAGCGGGTCTGGACCACCGAGGGGGTGCACCCCTACGACGAGGTCGCCTGGGAGCGCCGCGACGTCGTGATGACGAACTGGCGCGACGGCTCGGTCAACTTCGAGCAGCGCGGGGTCGAGTTCCCGGAGTCGTGGAGCGTCAACGCGGCGAACATCGTGACCACCAAGTACTTCCGGGGCGCGGTGGGCACCCCGGAGCGGGAGTGGTCGCTCAAGCAGCTGATCGACCGGGTGGTCACCACCTACCGCACCGCCGGTGAGGAGTACGGCTACTTCGCCAGCCCCGCCGACGCCGAGGTCTTCGCCCACGAGCTGACCTGGATGCTGCTGCACCAGGTGTTCAGCTTCAACTCGCCGGTCTGGTTCAACGTCGGCACGCCCTCGCCGCAGCAGGTCAGCGCCTGCTTCATCCTGGCCGTCGACGACTCGATGGACTCCATCCTCGACTGGTACAAGGAGGAGGGGCTGATCTTCAAGGGCGGCTCCGGCTCCGGCGTCAACCTGTCCCGGATCCGCTCCTCCCGCGAGCTGCTCTCCTCCGGCGGCAACGCCTCCGGCCCGGTCAGCTTCATGCGCGGCGCGGACGCCTCCGCCGGCACCATCAAGTCCGGCGGCGCCACCCGGCGCGCGGCGAAGATGGTCATCCTCGACGTGGACCACCCGGACATCCAGGAGTTCGTGGTCACCAAGGCGCGCGAGGAGGACAAGATCCGTGCGCTGCGCGACGCCGGGTTCGACATGGACCTGGGCGGCGCCGACATCGTCAGCGTGCAGTACCAGAACGCCAACAACTCGGTCCGCGTCTCCGACGAGTTCATGACCGCCGTCGAGAACGGCGGCGGCTTCGACCTGCGCGGCCGGCTCGACGGTGCGGTGATCGAGACCATCGACGCCAAGAACCTGTTCCGCTCCATCTCCCAGGCCGCCTGGGAGTGCGCCGACCCCGGCCTCCAGTACGACGACACGATCAACGACTGGCACACCTGCCCGGAGACCGGGCGGATCACCGCGTCGAACCCGTGCTCGGAGTACCTGCACCTGGACAACTCCTCGTGCAACCTGGCCTCGCTGAACCTGATGAAGTTCCTCCGCGCCGACGGCGGCTTCGAGGTGGAGAAGTTCGTCAAGTCGGTCGAGTTCGTCATCACCGCGATGGACATCTCGATCTGCTTCGCCGACTTCCCCACCGAGAAGATCGGCGAGACCAGCCGGGCCTACCGGCAGCTCGGCATCGGCTACGCCAACCTCGGCGCGCTGCTGATGGCGTCGGGCCTGCCGTACGACTCGGAGCAGGGCCGCTCGGTCGCCGCGGCGATCACCTCGCTGATGACCGGCACGGCCTACCGCCGCTCGGCCGAGCTGGCCGGCGTCGTCGGCCCGTACGACGGCTACGCCCGCAACGCCGAGCCGCACAAGCGGGTCATGCGCAAGCACGCCGCCGCCAACGACGAGATCAAGCCGACCGGCACCGTGGCCACCGCGATCGTCCGCGAGGCGACGAAGCAGTGGACCCAGGGCAACAAGATCGGTGACAAGTTCGGCTGGCGCAACTCGCAGGCCAGCGTGCTCGCCCCGACCGGCACCATCGGCTTCATGATGGACTGCGACACGACCGGCGTGGAGCCGGACCTGGCGCTGGTCAAGTTCAAGAAGCTGGTCGGCGGCGGCTCGATGCAGATCGTCAACCAGACCGTGCCGCGCGCCCTGCGCAGCCTCGGCTACCCCGAGGAGCAGGTCGAGGCGATCGTCGAGCACATCGCCGACCACGGTCACGTGGTGGACGCCCCGGGCCTGAAGCCGGAGCACTACCCGGTCTTCGACTGCGCGATGGGCGAGCGCTCCATCGCCCCGATGGGCCACGTGCGGATGATGGCGGCGATCCAGCCGTTCGTCTCCGGCGCCATCTCCAAGACGGTCAACATGCCGGAGGCGGCCACCGTCGAGGACGTCGAGAAGATCTACTTCGAGGGCTGGAAGCTCGGCCTCAAGGCGCTGGCGATCTACCGGGACAACTGCAAGGTCGGTCAGCCGCTCTCGGTGGCGAAGTCCAACAAGGCCACCGAGCCGACCGCCGTCGAGGCCGCGCCGGCCGCGCCGGTGGTGGAGAAGGTCGTCGAGTACCGCCCGGTGCGCAAGCGGCTGCCGAAGAAGCGTCCGTCCCAGACGGTCAGCTTCTCCGTCGGCGGCGCCGAGGGCTACCTCACCGCGTCGTCGTACCCGGACGACGGCCTCGGCGAGGTCTTCCTCAAGATGTCGAAGCAGGGCTCGACCCTGGCCGGCGTGATGGACGCCTTCTCGGTGGCCATCTCCATCGGTCTCCAGTACGGCGTCCCGCTGGAGACGTACGTCAGCAAGTTCACCAACATGCGCTTCGAGCCGGCCGGCATGACCGACGACCCGGATGTGCGGATGGCCGCCTCGGTGATGGACTACATCTTCCGTCGCCTGGCGCTGGACTTCCTGCCGTACGAGCGCCGCGCGGAGTTGGGCATCTTCACCGCCAAGGAGCGGGCCGCCCAGCTCCGGGCCGAGGCGGAGGCGGAGGCGAACGGTGCGGACCTCACCGCGATGGCCGCCTCCGCCCCGGTCGAGGCGCCGACCGAGCCGAAGACCGGGCCGGTCGCCCAGCCGGCGCAGGAGGTCGCGGACGTCGCCGCTGCCAAGCCGGCGCCGTCCGTGGGTTCCAGCACGGAGCTGCTGGAGGCCGTGATCGGCAAGGCCGCCGACGCGCCGCTCTGCTTCACCTGCGGTACGAAGATGCGCCCGGCCGGTAGCTGCTACGTCTGCGAGGGCTGCGGCTCCACCAGCGGCTGCAGCTGACGTCGATGAGTTGACGCGGGTCTCCCTCGGTTCCGTGAGCCTCACGCAGTCGACGGATCACGAGTGAGCAACTCGAACGGATGCCTCCCACCCGACCTGGGTGGGAGGCATCCGCTTCGTCGGGCGGCGTGCGTCGCATGGGTAGACGGGCAGCCGGTGGCGCTTCGACCTGGAGTTGTCAATGGACGGCCGAGAAGCAACGTGGCGGCGCGTCATCAAGGTCAGCGCCTGGAGGGTACGGTCGCGGCGTGACCGATGAGCAGGTGGACCCGTTGGTCCTGCGATGGCGCTGAGACAGGGCAGTTCCGCTTCGTTGGCTGTTGGTGGACGAATCCGCCGTGGGGGAGCCGGCACTCGCGGTCTGTGCCGACATCGACGGACTCTTCGTGGACATGCCATCGGGCTGGCCGGCAGCGACGCTGGTCGGATGCCAGCCCCAGCCGACATTGCGTACCGCTCTGGACGCGCTGTCCCGAGGCGTCGGCAACCCAGGTGGTGCTCTACGCCGCCGCCGGATCAGCGCCTCGTTCTACAGCGTCGCCGCAGACGGCGCGGCGACTCGCGTGCTCGGGGCCCATATCGACGCCTCAGTGACCGGCGTCCGGCCCTCGATTCTTGGGAACGGACTACTCGACGTCACGTTCGACAGCGCTATCGCCGACCCCATGCCCACCGGGGCCCGGCAGATCTGGGATCTCTGGCATGCCGGTCGCCCGGCAGAGAGCGGCCTGTGGGCGCGCTACGACTCCGTACTGCGGCACCAGTGGGCGGGCGCGGCGCTGGCCCATCACCGGCCAGAACTGGCCGACAAGCCGGCTGGAGCGACATACCACCTGGACGGACGCAACATCACCGACCTGGAAGGCTTCTACTGCGCTGTCGGTGAGGCGATCAACGGCCCGGGTGGCTACTTCGGCTGGAACGCCGACGCCCTGAATGACTGCACGACCGGGGGATGGGGCGCCGAGCGCCCGTTCCGCCTGATCTGGCATGACGCGGCAGTGGCGCGAACCCACCTGGTCCCTGACCCCGGCCAGAGAGCAGCATCTGCTACCACCTCTGACCAGCTTCTCCATTGGCTCAGCGGGAGTGGCATCGAAGTCGATCTCAGATAGCCGGCATGCCTGTGCAGGGACGTATCACCAGCACGGACGAGCCGATAACTCGATTCGGTCTGTACCGTCCGGCGAATTGAAGGCCGCCGCCGCCGAGCCAGACTCAGCGGTCGGTGCGACGCTCATCAACGATCCTCGTCGCCCTCGGTCGGGCGGGGCGGGCGATTGTGCCTGGCCCACTCGTCCACCTCGTCCGCGTCCCAGATCGTCGTCCCGATCAGGCGGGCGACAGGCTCAGGAAAGCCGGGCCTGCGGGTGATCTGTAGAACCCGTTGCCGTGACACGCCGAACAGGGCGGCCAACTCGCCAGGCCCGTACAAGCGCGGTCGCTTCACGGCCTGAAGGTAGGCGTGACTCATGCTTTACGATTGCCACTTACAGATTGACAACCCGACGGTGAGTGGTGTGTGGTGGAGGAGGGCCTGCCCGGGGGACTGGCGGGTGGATCGCCGGGAGGTCAGATGCCCAAGCGTGTGTCGTACGACGACTACCTGCTGGCGGTGGCGCTCACTCTGGCCCGTCGGCACCGCCCGGTCTGGTCCTGGCGGCGGTGGCGTCGGATCTGCCGGTGTGGGTCGGAGTTGCCCTGCCGGGCCCGCCACCGCACGCCGATATGTCGAGGTCACTGGCCGGGGGAGGAGCAGCAGTGACGGAGGATCAGGTCGGGCGGATCCTGTCGGTGCATCTGCCCGGCGTTGACGGTCTGTGTGCCGGCTGCCGGTGGTGGTGGGCGCGGCTGGCGCCGTACCCCTGCTATCAGGCGGAATGGGCCGCCCGCTGGCGTGCCCGCGTCGCCACCCGGCTGTTCCTGAACGGCTTGTCGTGACCACCCACGGCCCGGTCCTTCCGTTGTGGATCTGCGGCGGCTGCGACGCGCCCTGGCCGTGTCAGACCCGGCGCAGGGAACTGCACGCCGAGTTCGAGGGCGCGCCGGTGTCGCTCGCCCTCTACATGGGGTCCTACCTGGTCTGGGCGGCCGAGGACCTGACCTGGGTGCCCGCCGGGCTGCTGCACCGGCGCTTCCTCGGGTGGGTGCGGTGAGCGTGATCCGGCGGGGCGACGAGCGCTTCCACTACAGCGACGGCTCCCACAAGTGGATCCCGCCCGACCCGGACTACGACCAGGAGGTCTGGGACGAGATGGTGCGGCAGCATCAGCGCCAGCACCTGGCGGAGATCTCGCGGCGCAGGGAGCCGCGTCACCAGAAGCGGACAACGTGAGGCGTCGCCGCCGGGCATTTCCGACCGCACCGGGCAGCAGGTAGGTGTCGAGTTGGGGCAACAACCTTCGATGGCTTCCTCGCCGGCTGACGCTGGCTATCCTTCCGAACATGGCGGAGGAGCGGCGCACCCTGGCCGGGGGCCGGTATGTCTTGCAGGCCAAGCCGATCGGCAGCGGGGGCATGGGGGTGGTCTGGCGAGCTGTAGACACCCTGCTGGACCGCGACGTGGCAGTGAAGGAGTTACGACTGCCCGAGGGCCTGAGCGAATCCGAACATGAGGCGCTCCGAGAGCGCGCGATAACCGAGGCACGGGCGGCCGGGCGGTTGAACCACCCCGGCATCGTGACCATTCACGATGTTCTGATCGAGGATGGCCACCCGTGGATCGTGATGGGCGTGGTCGAGGGGTCGTCTCTCTACTCCGTGGTGCGCGAGGACGGACCGCTGAGTCCGCGGCGGACCGCGGAGATCGGCGAGGAACTGCTTGCGGCACTGCGGGTCGCTCACGCTGCCGGCATCCTGCATCGCGACGTAAAGCCGCAGAACGTCCTGTTGGGCCGGGACGGGCGCGCCGTACTCACGGACTTCGGGATCGCCGCGGTCATCGGCGCCACCCGGGGTCTCACCGGGACTGGCTCGGTCATGGGCACGCTGGGCTATGTGGCGCCCGAGCGGCTGACCGGGCAGGGTGCCGATCCGGCATCCGATCTGTGGTCGCTCGGTGCGACGCTGTACTTCGCCGTCGAAGGTCGGCCCGCGTACGATTCGGACGATCCGGCAGAACTGGTCGCTGCCGTGTTGAGCCGCGACCCCGGGCCGGCTGAACGTGCTGGTCTGCTGAGTCCGACGCTGCTCGGCCTGATGGCGCGTCGCCCGGACGAACGGCTGTCTGCCGATGTGGCCGCGGAGCGTCTGCGGGAGGTCGCCGTCGGCGTCACGGCCGGCGACCGCCCGACGGTTCGCGTCACCATGCCAGGCAATGAGCAGGCCGCAGGGGCGACCAAGAAGCTGACCGAGCCGCTGCTGTCCGAGGGGAACGGCCCGCGTGCCCGGCGTGTCGCGCCCACGCGCATTGCCGCGATCATCTTCGCCATGGCCCTGACGGCCGGCGCACTGGCGACCGGCTACGCGCTCGCGCCGGACGGGACGCCGAATCGGGAGACCGGCCGGGGTGGGGACCAACAGTCCGGCAGCCCGTCGGCCACCACGCCCGCAGCCTCGTCCGCATCGCCGTCGGCGAGACGGTTCACGACTCCACCGAGCGTGTGCCTGTATCTGGCCGACCACCCCGAGGTCATTGCGCCGTTGATTCCCAAGGCCAAGCTCTGGTCCGCACACCAGGCCACGAACAGCTGCAAATGGGAGCCCGGCCAGGATCCCGACGACGGGGAACTCACCCAGCTCGACGTGGAGGCCCCCCTACTCCCCGCCAACCTGGGTGGCTGTCCTACCGAGGGCGAGCGGCTTCCCGGCATCGGCGAGGAGGCGTACATCTCCGAAGAGGGGGACCTCGACGAGCACGGCTGGCACGACCGCGACGTGCGTGTCTACTTTCGCGTCAACAACCTCGCGGTGTGCCTGAAGTACCGCCAAGCGTCCCGGACGTCGATGCCGCCCTCCGCCAAGGCTGCGGTGATCGAATTCACGCGGGCCCTGGACCAGTGGGTCAAGCGGGAGCCGGTGACCTAGTTGGCGATCATCGGGACATGACGATTGCCGAGACCTACGCCGAGTTCGGCACCCGGGAGGCGCGGCGTGTCGCCGACGTACGAGCGCCTCTCCCTCGCGGTCTCGCGTGACGACGACCTGCCCGCACTGGCCGCGCAGGCGCCGCCCGGCGCGACGCTGGTGGTGTTCCACACCTCCGTGCTCTACCAGGCGCCGGCTCCGCGCCGGGCGGCGTTCGCCGAGGTGGTACGCGGACTGCCCGGCCACTGGATCGCGAACGAGACGCCGGACGTGCTGCCCCACGACGCGCTGCCGCAGCCGCCGGGCGAGGCGCTGCGCAACGTGCTGTCCCTCGACGGTGTGCCCCACACCTGGACCCGCTCGCACGGCCAGGCGATGACCTGGTGGGGTGGGGTCGGGGCTGCCTCCGCCGACGAGGCAGCCCTCGCTCCCGTCCGTCAGTACTGCTTCTGCTGGCAGGGCACGCAGAAGCGGGCGTGCGGCAGCACCTCCAGGCGTTCCCGGGGGATCGGCGCCTCGCACTTCTCGCAGATTCCGTAGCGACCGTCGGCGATGCGCCGCAGCGCCCCGGTGATCTGGTCGAGGCTCTGCCGGGTCGCGGCGATCATTGCGCTCTGGGTGTGCGCCTCGCCCGGGTCGCCGGTGTCGGCCGTCAACTGCGTGAGTCGGACGGTCTGCGCCTCGAAGTCGGTCGTCAGTGTCGCCCGCAGCTCATCGAGCCACTGCTGGTCCGGCTGGGTGTGCGTGGTCATGGCGTAGCTCCCTCTAGAAAAAAGAAAAGGGCCGAAGCTTGAGAAGCTTCGCCCTGGTGGCCGTTCGCACAGTTGCAAGCGGTTCACGGAGGGCTACGTCCGGCGGGGACGGGGCTCGGCAGTCCGGAGGCCACCGAGCCGGCAGGCGACGGCGCGACCGCGGATCGCACCACCCGGGTCTCGACGGTCACCGACAGGGCACGCCGACGGGCAGCAGCGGACGCCGCCGTCACCACGACGGCGGTGCTCCTCTGCTGACCGAACGAACACATGGAGCCACCATAGGCCGGGCGGAACGGAAAACCAACGTGCTTCCGTCCGCCCGGAAACCGGCCTCACCCGACCGGGCGGCTCGTCAATCGTGGACGTGCTGGTGGCGGAGCAGGACGACCCCGTCGCCGTCGGAGCCGGCCGCCGTCCGGCTTTTTCGGAGACCTGCGCCACGACCGGTCAGGTCGCCGGCATGTCCCGCATCCGCCGCAGCGGGGAGCACACGACGAAGAGTGCCGCGCTCCATGTGCCCAGCACGCAGATCCACAGCGCCGGCCGCAGCCCGAGCTGGCTGGCGAGCGTGCCGCCGGCGAGCGCGCCGAGCGGGATCACGCCGAGGCAGACCCACAGGAACGCCGCGTTCACCCGGCCCAGCAGGGCCGGCGGGGTGATCCGCTGCCGGTACGTCACGGTGGCGACGTTGTAGAGCACCGCGTTGGCGGAGAACGCGGCCAGGCCGACGCCGTAGAGCAGCACGCCCCAGCCCGGCTGCGCCAGGGGCATGAGCAGGTAGAGCGGGCCGGGGGCGGCCGCCCGCAGACCGGCGCCACCGGCTATCCAACCCGGAGGGTACGTTCTTGCGGGCCGCCTGCCAGGGCGGCGGACGGGAGGTCCCGGCGTGTCCATCGCCCTGTTCACCCTCGGCGGCACGATCGCGATGGGCGGGGTGGACCCCGGCCGGGCCGGGGGGGTCACCCGGCTGACCGGCGCCGACCTCACCGCCGCCGTGCCGGGCCTCGACGAGCTGGGCCTGCCGCTGGAGGTCCGCGACACCCACGCGGTGCCGAGCGCGCACCTGACGTACCGCCAACTGCTCGACGTGGTCGACGCCGCCTCGCGGGCGGTGACCGACGGGGCGACCGGCGTGGTGGTCACCCAGGGCACGGACACGCTGGAGGAGTCGGCGTTCCTGGCCGACCTGGTCTGGCCGCACGCCGCGCCGCTGGTCTTCACCGGCGCGATGCGCAACCCGACCCTGGCCGGCCCGGACGGCCCGGCGAACCTGCTCGCCGCGGCCCGGGTGGCGGCTGCCCCCGCCGCCCGCGACCTGGGCGTGCTGGTCGCGTTCGCCGACGAGATCCACGCCGCCCGCTGGGTACGCAAGACGCACAGCACCAGCACCGGCACGTTCGCCTCGCCGAACGCCGGCCCGGTCGGGCACGTGATCGAGGGGCGGGTACGCGTGCTGGCCCGCCCGCCGCGGCGGGAGCCGCTGCCGCCGGTCGACCCGGCGCGGCTCGACGCCACCCGGGTCGCGCTGCACACCGTGACGCTCGACGACGACGGCGGGCTGCTCGACCGGGTCGCCGACACCCACCACGGGCTCGTCGTCGCCGCCTTCGGGGTCGGGCACGTCCCGGCCGTCCTGGCCCCGGTGCTCGGCGCGCTGGCCGAGCGGATCCCGGTGGTACTCACCTCCCGCACCGGCGCCGGCTCGGTGCTGCGGCACACCTACGGGGCGGTCGGGTCCGAGACGGACCTGCGCCGCCGGGGCCTGCTGGACGGTGGGCTGCTCGACCCGTACAAGGCGAAGGTGCTGCTGCGGCTGCTGCTCGCGGCCGGCGCGGGCCGCGAGGAGATCGCCGCCGCCCTGGCCCGGCACGGCTGACCGCTCTCTAGACTGCGCCGGTGACCGGAGAGCGACGACCGCTGGCGGACCGGCCGCTGACCGAGCCACACCCGTCCCGGCTGTCGCCGGAGCATCCGGACCGGGAGCGGATCCTGGCCGCACACGCCGCCGCCCTGGCCGCCGGTGAGGCCGGCTACCTCGACCCCGCCACCGGCCTGTTCGTGCTGAGCGCGGGGTTCCTGGCCCGGCGTGGCACCTGCTGCGGTCGCGGCTGTCGGCACTGCCCGTACGTCGACGACTGACGGCGAACGGCTGATCGAGGGCTACCGCGAGGGCGGGGCAGGCCGTACGGTGTCCGGCGGACACGTCGGGGTGGACAGTGGAGGAGTGATGGTGCGCGGGCGGATCGTGGGCGCCGGGGTGGCCGTACTGCTGGCGACGGGCTGCGGTGCGGAGGCTGCCGAACCGGTGGCGGTGCCGCCTCCCGCGCCGATCGCGGTCGACGTGGCGGCCGCCTCGTCGGGCGGGGCGTGCCGGCTGCTCGACTTCGGCGTGATCGAGCAGCACGCGGGGGTCCGCTTCGACATCGCCGCCGCCAGCGAGACCGGCGACAGCCACACCTGCGTGGTTCGCGCCGAGCAGGCCACCCTGCCGGAGTTGACGCTGATCGTCACCGAGGCCTCGATCGACGCGGCCACCTTCACCACGGACATGGTGCCGGAGAAGGCGGCCAAGGTCACCGGGCTGGGCCAGAAGGCGTACCGGCGGACCGTTTCGGCCAAGGGCGCCTTCGGCCCGGTCGCGGAGGTGGGCTGGCTGGCCACCGAGGGCCGCCTCGCCACCCTCCGCTACACCACCCCACCCGACACGGCCAAGGCCGACGCCGACAAGCTCACCGACGCCCTGATCGCCCTGGCCAAGCAGCTCGACACCCGAGCCATCTGACCCGCGCCGCCGCTTCCCCCCCACTCCGCGATCTTGCACTTTCGGCCCCCGATCTGCCCCTTGCGTCGGATATACCCGGGCACAAAGTGCAAGATCGCCGAGCCGAGCCGAGCCGAGCCGGGGAGCGCGGGGGCGGGAGGCGGGAGGGGTCAGTGGGCGGCGACGAAGACGCGGGAGGCGATCTCGCGGGGGAGGCGGACGCGGTCGCCCGAGCGGTCGATCGACACCCCGTCGCGCTCCTGCGCCACCATCACCGTCGCGCCCGGGTCGACGCCGGCCGCGTGCAACTGCCGCAGCACGTCCGCGTCGGTCTGCACGCTCTCGCAGATCCGCCGGACCACGACCGGCCCGGAGAGGCCGGGGAACGCCAGGTTGCGCTCACCGTCGACGGCGTCGGTGGTCTCCGGCCCCGGGGTGCCCAGCTCCTCCAGCCCCGGGATCGGGTTGCCGTAGGGCGAGCGGGTCGGCCGGTTGAGCAGGTCGTAGACCCGCTTCTCGACGGCGTCGCTCATCACGTGCTCCCACCGGCAGGCCTCCTCGTGGGCCTCCTCGTAGGGCATCCCGATCACGTTGACCAGCAGCAGTTCGGCGAGCCGGTGCTTGCGCATCACCGACACGGCCGTGCTGCGACCGTGCGGGGTGAGCGCCAGGTGCCGGTCGCCCTCCACGGTGAGCAGGCCGTCGCGCTCCATCCGGGCGACGGTCTGACTGACGGTGGGCCCGCTCTGCCCCAGCCGCTCGGCGATCCGGGCACGCAGGGGCGGCACGCCCTCCTCCTCCAGTTCGAGGATGGTCTTGAGGTACATCTCAGTCGTGTCGACCAGATCCGTTTTAGACACCTTCATCCCTCCCTGCCGGAGGTAACTTCAGGCTCGGTCGTGCCGACCAGATCATGCCTCACGTCAGCGGCCCTCCGGCCCACGATGGTACCTCGACGCAGGCCGAACGACCCTTGACGAACCGCGAGGCACGGGCCCGGATGGTGTTGACTTGACCTCATGTCCGGAACCGAGGAGCTGCTGGTCGAGGCCGACCGGCTCGCGACCGAGCTCGACCACGCCGACCCGCCCACCCTGCTCGACGTCCGCTGGCGCCTGACGGGCCCGCCCGGCCGGGACGACTACGCCGCCGGTCACCTGCCCGGCGCGGTCTTCGTCGACCTCGACACCGCGCTCTGCGGCCCGCCCGGCCCGGCCGGCCGCCACCCGCTGCCCGACCCGGCCGCGCTCCAGGCCGCGCTGCGGGCCGCCGGCGTCCGCGCCGGCCACCCCGTGGTGGTGTACGACGGCGGCGACGGCATGGCCGCCGCCCGCGCCTGGTGGACCCTGCGCTGGGCGGGCCACCGGCCGGTACGGCTGCTGCACGGCGGCTTCCCGGCGTGGCGGGCCGCCGGACTGCCCACCAGCACGGCGGAGCCGACCCCGGCGCCGGGCGACGTCGAGGTGCGCCCCGGCGCGCTGCCGGTGCTCGACGCGGGGGAGGCCGCCCGGCTGGCCGCCGCCGACGAGGGCGTCCTGCTGGACGTGCGCGCCGCACCCCGCTACCGGGGCGAGACCGAGCCGATCGACCCGGTCGCCGGGCACGTCCCGGGCGCGGTGAACCTGCCCGCCGGTGAGTACGTCGCCGAGGGCCGGTTCCCGGCCGCCGACGCGCTGCACGCGCGGTTCGCCGCCGCCGGGGTGGCCGGGGGCGCCCCCGTCGGGGCGTACTGCGGGTCGGGGGTGACCGCCGCGCAGGCCGTACTCGCCCTGCACCTGGCGGGTCGGCCCGACGCGGCGCTCTACGTCGGTTCGTGGAGCAACTGGGTCGCCGACCCGTCCCGACCGGTCGCCACCGGGGAGGGCTGAGGGCACGCCCGCCCCGGCGACGCCGGCCGGCGGAGCGGCACGTGCGCCGGGCGACACGAGGGCGCGTGAGCAGGCCGAGACCGGGGCAAGTACCCAGCGCCTGCGCTCGGGGCGTGCGGGCGCGCGTGCGACGATGAGGCCATGTCCGAGGACACGGTGGTGGTGTGGGACGAGTCCCTGCTCGCCTACGACATGGGGGATCACCCCCTCGACCCGGTCCGGGTGGAGCTGACCGTCGCGCTGGCCCGCGAGCTCGGCGTGCTGGAGCGTCCCGGGGTGCGGCTGGTCAAGCCCGAGCCGGCCGACGACGCGCTGCTGACCCGGGTGCACGACCCGCGCTACCTCGACGCGGTGCGGGTCGCCCCGCGCGACCCGCTCTTCGCCGGCTTCGGGCTGGGCACCTCGGACAACCCGGTCTTCGCGGGAATGCACGAGTCGAGCGCGCTGGTCGCCGGGGCGAGTGTGGCCGCGGCCGAAGCGGTCTGGCGGGGCGAGGCCCGGCGGGCGGTCAACGTGGCGGGCGGGCTGCACCACGCGATGCCCGCCCGGGCCGCCGGCTTCTGCGTCTACAACGACCCGGCGGTGGCCATCGCCCGCCTGCTCGACCTGGGCGCCGAGCGGGTCGCGTACGTGGACGTGGACGTGCACCACGGCGACGGGGTGCAGCAGATCTTCTGGAACGATCCCCGGGTGCTGACGGTCAGCCTGCACGAGACGCCGCTGGCGCTCTTCCCGGGCACCGGCTTCCCCGACGAGACCGGCGGGCCGGGCGCCGTGGGCAGCGCCGTCAACGTTCCGCTGCCGCCCGGCGTGGACGACACTGGCTGGCAGCGCGCCTTCCACGCGGTCGTGCCGTCGGTGCTGCGCGCGTTCCGGCCGCAGGTGCTGGTGACCCAGTGCGGGGCCGACGGGCACCGGCTCGACCCGCTCGCCGACCTGCACCTCTCCGTCGACGGTCAGCGCGCCACCTACCTGGCCCTGCGGGCGCTCGCCGACGAGCTGTGCGAGGGCCGCTGGGTGGCCACCGGCGGCGGCGGGTACGCGCTGGTCGAGGTGGTGCCGCGGGCCTGGACGCACCTGCTCGCCGTGGCCACGGGCGAGCCGATCGCGCCGGCCACGCTGACCCCGCCGGCCTGGCGGGAGCTGGCCGCCGCGCGCCGGCCGGGCCGGGAGATCCCGCTGCGGATGACCGACGACGTCGACCCGTCGTACGAGCCGTGGCAGCCGACCGGCGAGCCGAACGCGGTGGACCGGGCGATCGCGGCGGCCCGCAAGACGGCCTTCCCGCTGTTCGGGCTCGACCCGCACGACCCGCGCGACTGAGCCGGCCGAGGAGGGCCGAACAGGTGACCACGGTGGAACAACCGGTGGACGTGCTGCTCAGCGACGGCACCACCGTCCAGTTGCGACCGATCCGCCCGTCGGACGGGCCGGGGATCGTGGCGATGCACTCGCGCTTCTCCGAGCGCACCCGCTACCTGCGGTACTTCTCGCCGTACCCGCGCATCCCCGAGCGGGACCTGCGCCGCTTCGTCAACGTCGACCACCGCGACCGGGAGGCGTTCGTGGTGCTGGTCGGCGACCGGATCGTCGCCGTCGGCCGCTACGAGCGGCTCGGCCCCGACGCGCCCGAGGCCGAGGTGGCGTTCGTGGTCGAGGACGCCTACCAGGGCCGGGGCATCGGCTCGGTGCTGCTGGAGCACCTGGCCGACGCGGCCCGCCGGACCGGCATCGCGAACTTCGTGGCCGAGGTGCTTCCGGCCAACGGCGCGATGCTGCGGGTCTTCTCCGACTTCGGCTACCAGCTCCAGCGCCAGTTCGCCGACGGCGTGGTGCACCTGACCTTCCCGATCGCGCCCACCGACGCCACGCTCGAGGTGCAGCGCGGCCGCGAGCACCGCACCGAGGCCCGCTCCGTCGCGCGGCTGCTCGCCCCGCGCGGCGTCGCCGTCTACGGAGCCAGCGCCACCGGGCAGGGCGTCGGCGCGGCGGTGCTCGGGCACCTGCGCGACGGCGGCTACACCGGCTCGGTGGTGCCGGTGCACCCGAGCGCGGCGACGGTCGCCGGGCTGCCCGCGTACCCGTCGGCGGCCGACGCGGGTGTGCCGGTCGACCTGGCCGTGGTGGCGGTGCCGCCGGAGACGGCGCGGGAGGCGGTCGACGACGCCGCCGCCGCGGGCGCGCACGCCCTGGTGGTGATCTCCGCGGGCTTCGCCGAGGCCGGCCCGGACGGCGCGGCCGCGCAGCGCGCGCTGGTCCGCGCGGCGCACGCGGCGGGCATGCGCGTCGTCGGCCCGAACTGCCTGGGGGTGGCCAACACCGACCCGACCGTACGCCTCAACGCCACCCTCGCCCCGCGGCTGCCGGTGCCCGGCCGGGTGGGCATCTTCAGCCAGTCCGGCGCGTTCGGGGTGGCGCTGCTGGCCGAGGCGGACCGGCGTGGGCTGGGCCTGTCCAGCTTCGTCTCGGCCGGCAACCGGGCCGACGTCTCCGGCAACGACCTGCTCCAGTACTGGCAGGACGACCCCGGCACCGACGTGATCATGTTGTACCTGGAGACCTTCGGCAACCCGCGCAAGTTCGCCCGGCTGGCCCGCCGGATCGGCCGGGACAAGCCGGTCGTGGCCCTCGCCTCGCCGGCCCGCCCGCCGGGGGTGGGCGACTCCGCGGGGCCGGACGAGGTCGCCGTCGGCGCGCTGTTCGCGCACTCCGGGGTGATCCGGGTGGACACCGTCGCCGAGCTGCTCGACGTCGGGGTGCTGCTGGCCAACCAGCCGCTGCCCGCCGGGCCGCGGGTCGGGGTGGTCGGCAACTCCTCGGCGCTGACCGGGCTCGCGGCCACCGCCTGCGCCGCGCAGGGGCTCACCGTCGCCCGCGGCTACCCCCGCGACGTCGGGCCCGGCGCCGGCGCGGCCGAGTTCGCCGCCGCGCTCGCCGACACCGCCGCCGACGAGGGCGTGGACGCGCTGGTGGTGGTCTTCGCCCCGCCGCTGCCCGGCCAGCTCACCGACACCGAGGCGGACTTCACCGCCGCCCTGCCGGCCGCGCTCGCCGCCGGCAAGCCGACCGTGGCGACGTTCCTGGTCGGCCGGGCGCCGGCCGGGGTGCCCGCGTACCCGAGCGTGGAGGAGGCCGTCCGCGCCCTCGCCCGGGTCGCCACGTACGCCGACTGGCTGCGCCGCCCGGCCGGCCTGCTGCCGGAGCTGCCCCGGGTCGACCGGGCGGCGGCGCACGCGGCCCTGCGACCCGAGGCCCTCGACCCGGTGGGGCTGCTCGCCGCGTACGGGATCGACGTGGTCGAGTCGGCGCCGGTGCGTTCCGCCGGGGAGGCCGTCGACGCGGCGACCCGGCTCGGGTTCCCGGTGGCCCTCAAGGCCGCCGCCCCGGGCCTGCGGCACCGGCTCGACCTCGGCGCGGTCCGGCTCGACCTGCCCGACGCCGCCACGGTCCACCGCGCGTACGCGGAGATGTCGGCGGTCTTCGGCGCGGACGTCCTGGTGCAGCCGATGGTGCCGCCCGGCGTGGCCTGCGTGGTCGAGCTGGTCGAGGACCCGGCGTTCGGCCCGGTGGTCGGCTTCGGGCTGGGCGGCGTCGCCACCGAGCTGCTCGGCGACCGGGCCTGGCGCGCGGTGCCGCTGACCGACCTGGACGCGGCCGAGCTGGTCGACGAGCCACGGGCGGCGCCGCTGCTGCGCGGGCACCGGGGCGCGGCGCCGGTGGACCGGGCGGCCCTGGCCGACCTGCTGCTGCGTGTCGGCCGGCTCGCCGACGAGCAGCCCCGGGTGCGCGCGCTCACCCTCAACCCGGTGCTCGCCCGCCCCGACGGCATCTCGGTGCTGCACGCCACCGTACGCATCGGCTCCGCCGTCGCCCGCCCCGACACCGGCCCCCGCCGCCTGTAAGGAAGGGCACCTTCCTAACGCCTGCGGTAGAGGAAGGGGCCCTTCCTAACCAGCGGGAGGCCGAGCACTCAGGCCCGGGAGGAGATCTGCTGCACCGCCCAGGCGTTGCCGTCCGGGTCGGTGAAGAAGACGAAGCCGACGTTGTCCAGCGGGTCCGGCACGGGGCGGGGGTTCTCGCCCACCACCTGGATCTCGCTCACCGCCACGCCGCGCTCGACCAGCTGGGCCCGGGCCCGGCGCAGGTCGGGCACGACCAGTTGGAGGCCCTTCAGCGAGCCCGGCGGCATGTCCGGCAGCACCCCGGTGCCGATGACGATCGAGCAGCCCGAGCCGGGCGGGGTGAGCTGCACGATCCGGGTGTCGGCGCTGACCACCGTGTCGTGGTCCACGACGAAGCCGAGCTGGTCGGCGTAGAACGCCTTGGCCCGGTCCACGTCGGAGACCGGTACGACCACCACTTCCAGAGTCCAGTTCACACCTTTTTCGTAGCCCGACCGGCGGGCCGCGTCAAGGACCGTGGCCCGGACGCAGGCGAGGCCCCGGCGAACCGCCGGGGCCTCGCATGGCTCAGGAAACGTCAGCAGGCGTACGCCTCCAGGCGCTGCGCCCGCTCCGGGTCGCGCAGCTTCAGCAGGGTCACCTTCTCGATCTGCCGGATCCGCTCCCGGGACAGGCCGAACTCCCGGCCGACCTCGTCGAGCGTGCGCTGCCGGCCGTCGTCGAGACCGAACCGCAGCCGGATCACCGCCTGCTCCCGCTGGGAGAGGGTGGCCAGCACGATGCTCACCTCGTTGCGCAACTCGCCCTGCGCGGCGACGTCGCCCGGCTCGGCGCTCGGGTCCACCGCGGCCACGAAGTCACCGAGCGCGCTCTCGCCGTCCTCGCCGACCGCCTGGTCCAGGCTCACCGGCTCCCGGTCGTACGAGATCAGCTCGATCACCTGGAACTCCGGGATGTCCATGGCCCGGGCGACCTCGGCGACGGTGGGCTCGCGGCCCAGCGAGACGGACAGCTCGCGGCGGGCCCGGACCATGCGGTTGACCTGCTCGACCATGTGCACCGGGATGCGGATGGTGCGGGCCTGGTCGGCCATCGCGCGGGTGATCGCCTGCCGGATCCACCAGGTGGCGTAGGTGGAGAACTTGTAGCCCTTGGCGTAGTCGAACTTCTCGACCGCGCGGATCAGGCCGAGGTTGCCCTCCTGGATGAGGTCGAGGAACGCCATGCCGCGACCGGTGTAGCGCTTGGCGATGCTGACCACCAGGCGGAGGTTCGCCTCCAGCAGGTGGTCCTTCGCCGCCCGGCCCTGCGCGACGATCAGCTCCAGGTCGGCCCGCAGCTCGCCGGAGACCGGGGTGCAGGTCGCCAGCTTCTCCTCGGCGAACAGCCCGGCCTCGATCCGCTTGGCCAGGTCGACCTCCTGCGCGGCGGTCAGCAGCTTCGTCCGCCCGATTCCGTTCAGGTATGCCCGGACCAGGTCCGTGGAGACGCCGCGCTCGTCCGTGGCGTCGAGGTCGGTCAGGGTGTCGGTGGCGTGGTCGGCCTCGGTGGTGCCGGCCGGGCGCATCCGGTGCTCCATCATCTGCAGGGCCATCTCGTCTTCTCCCCGTGTCCACGTCTGTGCCGCTCGTTCCGGCCCAGTGGTGCCGGTGTGACACACAGCTTGGCGGGCGGGGCGTGAAACGGGAGTGAGGCGATCGGGGACCCGACACGAATCCGGTCAGGCTCCTGCGTACCGTGCGCGTGTCGTCGCCGAGCGTTCCTTGTCGCGTGCGGTTACCGTGCCAGCGGTCGGCCAGTGGGGCCGGCGCCGCCGGCGACGTCGGCGCACCGGAACAGGTTTTGGAGGGTGTCGTGGTCTTCAAGCGGCTCATGCAGGCGATGGGCGTGGGTGGCCCGTCGGTGGAAACGGTCCTGGCGAACCCGAACTGCCGCCCCGGCGGCCAGTTGGAGGGCGTCGTCCACGTGGCCGGCGGCGAGCACCCCGTCGACATCTCCTACGTGTCCCTGGGCCTGGTCACCCGGGTCGAGGTGGAGAGCGGCGACAACGACTACGAGACCACGCAGGAGTTCCACCGGCAGGCGGCGACCGGCGCGTTCCGGCTGGAGCCCGGCCAGCGCCACGACATCCCGTTCCGCTTCGCCGTGCCGTGGGAGACGCCGCTCACCGAGCTGTACGGGCAGCACCTGCACGGGATGACGATGGGGCTGCGTACGGAGCTGGAGGTGGCCCGCGCGGTCGACAAGGGCGACCTGGACGCGGTGGCGGTGCACCCGCTGCCGTCCCAGCAGCGGATCCTGGAGGCGTTCCTGCGGCTGGGCTTCCGGTTCGCCAGGGCCGACGTGGAGCGCGGCCACATCTACGGCGTGCGGCAGAGCCTGCCCTTCTACCAGGAGATCGAGTTCCGCCCCGCCCCGCAGTACGCCGGCGCGATCAACCAGCTCGAGGTCACCTTCGTCACCGACCCGCAGCAGATCCAGGTGGTGCTGGAGCTCGACAAGCGCGGCGGCCTCTTCACCGAGGGCCGGGACGCCTTCGGCCGCTTCACCATCGACCACGCCACCGCCGAGCGCACCGACTGGACGGCCCAGCTCGACGCCTGGATCCGCCAGTCGCTCCAGCGCCGCGGCCTCTTCTCCTGACCCGCCCACCCCGCGCCCGCAGGCGCGAGTTGATCATGAAGTTATTGTCATTCGCCGCGGCGTGTCATGGCAATAACTTCATGATCAACCGGGTGGGATCCGGGGTTTGGGTGGGAGGTGGGAGGTGGGAGGGGTGGGAGGTGGGAGGGCGGGTGGCTAGAGGTCGAGGAGGACCGTACGCGGTCCGACGTTGACGCTCTCGACCAGCATGTGGGCGCGGAATCGGCCGGTCTCGACCTTCGCGCCCCGGGCGCGCAGTGCCTCCACGACCGCCGTCACCAGCGGCTCCGCCACCTCGGCCGGGGCCGCCGCCGTCCAGCTCGGACGGCGCCCCTTGCGGGCGTCGCCGTAGAGGGTGAACTGGCTGACCACCAGGATCGGCGCGCCGGTGTCGGCGGCGGACCGCTCGTCGTCGAGGATGCGCAGCTCGTGCACCTTGCGGGCCATCGTGCGGGCGGTCTCGACGGTGTCGGTGTGGGTCACCCCGAGCAGCACCAGCAGCCCGTCGTCGATCGCGCCGACCACCTCGCCGTCGACCGTCACGCCCGCCCGGCCGACGGTCTGCACCACGGCCCGCATCAGCCGGTCACCGGCTCGATGAAGCCGCGCTCGACGAGGTGCGCCACGATCGGGCCGGCGGCCTCGGCCAGCTCCTCGGGGGCGACGTCGTGCGCGGCCGCGAGCAGGGCGAGCTGGTCGCGCAGCGGCAGCCGCCCGTCGGCCCCGCCCACCAGGGCGAGCACCAGGGGGTCGATCTCCTCCGTCCAGCGCAGCCCGTGCGGCATGGCCAGCACCTGCCGGTCCACCGCCCAGCCCTCGTCGCCCATCGTGGCCTCCTGCCGGAGCTGGAGGCCGTCAGCCGCCCGGTAGCGCGCGGCGAGCAGCCCGTCGGCGTCGTGGGCGCGCAGCCAGTCCTGGCGGTCGAACCAGGCGCCGATCCGGTCGCCCAGCGGCGCCTCCACCCGCTGCCGCAGGTCCTCCACCCGGATCACCGGGTCGTCGTGGCCGGAGCGGCGCAGCGAGACGATGCCGAAGCCGACCGCCTCCACCTTGTGCGCGTCGAACCAGTCCAGCCAGTCCGCCATCCGCTGCGGGTCGGCGGCCTCGCCGACGTCGGTGAGCCACAGGTTGACGTACGCCATCGGGTCCGCCACCTCGCGCTGGACGACCCAGGCGTCCAGCCCGGTGCCGGCGAACCAGCCGGTCACCCGCTCGGCCCAGTCCTCGCCCGCGACGTGCACCCAGTTGGCCAGGTACTGCATGGTGCCGCCCTCGGTGAGCAGACCGGGCGCGGCGGCGGCCAGTTCCGCGCCGATCGCGTCGCCGACCCGGCCGGAGTCGCGGTAGACGTGCGTGGTGGTGCCCGGCCCGACCACGAACGGCGGGTTGCTCACCACCAGGTCGAAGCGGCGCCCGGCGACGGGGGCGACCAGGTCGCCGCGGAGCAGCTCCCAGTCCTGGCCGTTGAGCGCGGCGGTGGTGGCGGCGAAGCGCAGCGCCCGCTCGGAGACGTCGGTGGCGGTCACCCGCCGGGCGTGGGTGGCCAGGTGCAGCGCCTGCACGCCGGAGCCGGTGCCCAGGTCCAGCGCGGTCTCCACCGGCCGGCGGACGGTCGCGCCGATCAGCGTCTGGGTCGCCCCGCCGATGCCGAGGACGTGGTGGGCGTGCAGCGGGCGGCCCGGGCGGGCGCTGGCGGGCACGTCGGCCAGCACCCACCAGTCGTCCCCGTACGGCTCCAGGTCCAGGCCCATCCGCAGCCCGTCGCCGTGCCGCTCGACCAGGCCCCCGGCGAGCGCCTCGTCCAGCGACAACGGCGTGAGCGCGGCGGCCACGGCGGCCTCCGGCTCGGTCTGCTCGCAGACGAACACCCGGATCAGCGTGCCGAGCGGGTCGCGGTCCTCGGTGGCGCGCAGCGCGGCCCGGAAGTCGTTGCGGGCCACGCCGCCGGTGGCCTGCGGGCCGAGCCGGGTGGCGATGCCGTTCGAGGTGAACCCGGCCCTGGTCAGCGCGGTCCGCAGCGCCTCGACGCCGGCGGGGGAGAGCAACATGTCGTGTCCGTCCACGCCGTCATCCTGCCTGGCGCCGCGTGCCGGCGTTCGACCACCCGGGAGATCGGCGCCACCGTCGCCAGCGCGCGCCGGTCGGCGGCCCGTGCCACCAGCCAGGTGTACGCCAGCAGCACGAGCACGTCGACCAGCACCAGCTGCCACGGCGCGTCGGCCATCGTCTCGTCCACGGCCAGCCCGCCGAACGCCGCGGCCAGACCGAACGCGCTCACGTTGTTGACCACGTGCAACGCGACGGCCGCCTCCAGGCCGCCGGTGCGCACCGTGAGCCAACCGCAGAGCAGACCCATCACGACCAGGTCGGCGAAGCCCCAGACGGTGCCCCAGCCGTGCGCCGCGGCGAAGAGCACCGCCTGCACCACCGTCCCCGGCCAGGGCGAGCGCAGCCACGTCCCGAAGGCCTGGAGCAGCCAGCCGCGGAACAGGTACTCCTCGGCGGCGGCCTGGAACGGGACCAGCGCGACGACCATCAGCAGGCCGGCGACGAAAGCGGGCCAGCCGACCCAGGTGTCGAGCGGGCCGAGGAGGACCATCTCGTCCCCGGTGGCCCGCAGGAGCAAGTGGGTGCCGAGCAGCATGACCGTGATCGCCGGGGCGGCCGTCAGCAAACAGGTGCCCAGCCAGCGCCACCGGACCCGGCCGAGCACGGAGGAGAGGCCCCCGGCCGGCCGGCGTTCCACCCAGCGGGTGACGGCCATCGTCAGCGGCAGGGCCACCGCCACCGACAGCACCAGCAGGGCGGTGTCCACGACGGGGCCGAAGACGGGCAGCCCGTCGGCGTCCGTCGGCGTACCGGTGATCTCGGCCACGACGGCGGCGACGCCGAAGAGCGCGCAGCCGACGAGCAGCGCGCCGCCGAGCAGGGCGAGGACGCCGACGAGCGACCGCCACCATCGCTGCCGGCCGGTCCGGGCCAGCCGGTGGTACGGGGTGCCCGGGGGAGTACTACTGATCATGGGAGCAAGCCTGCCGCCGCCGGCGGGCCGGCGGGTCGACGTGCGGACCGAATTCGGCACCACCCTGGGGTATAGGCCACCTCGTGCCCGCGGGCGACGTGACCGGTCGGTGGGCCTCCGTAGGGTTGCCCTCATCATGACTCTCCTGCGGACCTGGTTGCTGCCGTCGGCGCTGGTCGGCGCCCAGCTCCTGTTCTGGCCCGGCCTGCCGCTCCTGCGGGGCGACGTACCGGACATCACGGTGACCTCGGCGGGTCTGGTCGCCGCCGTGGTCACCCTCGTGGCGCTGGGCTGGCGGCAGCGTCGGCCGCTCCCGGCGCTGGCCGTGGTCCTGGCCGCGCAGACCCTCGGCCGGCTGGGCGCCTCTCCCGACGACCTGCTGGTGCTCAGCCTCGCCGAGCTGGTCGCCATCTGGTCCGTGGCCGTCCGGGCGCCCGGCCGGGTGGTGCGGGTGGCGCTGGCCGCCAGCGCCCTGTGGGTGGCGTCGGTCAACCTGCCCCGCTTCGACACCGCCGCGGCCTACCTGGGGGAGGTCGTCGTCGCCGTGCTCGGCTACCTGCTGGCCGCGGGTCTCGGGCGCAGCCGCCGGCACTGGATGACCGGGCGGGCGGCGGTGGCCGGCCGGCTCGTCGCCGTCGAGGCGGAGGCCCGTCAGGCGGCGGAGACCGAACGCCATCGGCTCGCCCGGGAGTTGCACGACGTCAGCGCCCACCACCTCACCTCCATCGTGGTGACGGTGGGAGCGGCCGAGCGCCTCGCGGCCCGGCGTCCGGAGCTGGCCGCGGAGGCGGTGGAGTTCGCGGCGCGTACGGGGCGGGAGACCCTGGTCGCGCTGCGCCGCCTGGTCGCGGTGATGAGCGACGACACCGAGGCGCTCCGGCCGCTGCGGCGGCGGCTCGACGACCTGGTCGCGGGCTTCCACCGGCTCGGCCAGCCGGTGCGCCTGGACCGGGCCGGTCCGGAACCGCCGGCCGCCCTGGCCGAGGTCGTCCACGCCGTCGTCCGGGAGTCCCTGACCAACGTGGTGCGGCACGCCGCCGGAGCCGACGTCTCGGTCCGGGTCGCGGTCGACGCCGGGACCGTCACGGTCACGGTCGCCGACACCGGCGTACCGGGGCCGACGGCCGCCTTCACGCTGGGCGCCGGGCGGGGGATCAGCGGCCTGCGGGAGCGCGTCGCCGCCCTGGGCGGCACCCTGCGAGCCGGCCCGGACGGCGACGGCTGGCGGGTCGAGGCACGGCTGCCCGTCGGGGCGGATCCCGGCAGCCTGCCGGTCGGGGCGGATCCCGGCAGCCTGCCGTCGCCGGTCCGGCCGGAGAACGGTCGGTCCCTGGTGACCGCCGCGCTGGTCGGCAACGCGCTGGTGCTTCCGGTGGCCGCGGCCCTCGTCTCGGTGGAGACCGACGCCGACCTGGCGGGGCTGCGCGACCCGACCGTACTGCTCCAGCTCCTGCTGCTCTCCGTGGCGCACGCCGCGCCGCTGGCGTGGCGGTGCCGCCGACCGTGGGCCGCGTTCGCAGGCGTCGCCGGGACCGCGCTGCTCTGGCCGGTCACCGCGCTGCTGGTCGGGCTGCCCCGAGGCGCGGAGTTCGTGCTGCTGACCGCCGGCTTCGCCGACCTGGCCGCCGTCTGGGCCGTGGCCGCGTACGCCCGACGGGCCGGCCCGACGTGGCTGGCCGCGCCGGTGGCGGCCACGGTGCTCGCCGTGGGCCTGGTCGGTACGGCGGCGGCGGACGGCTCGGTCGCCGGGGAGCCCGTGCACGTTCCCGTCACCGTCTTCATGACCGTGTTCGTCGCCGGGCTGCTGCTGGCGCCGATGCTGCTGACCTGGGGCGGCGGCGCGCTGGTCCGACGCGGGCGGCGGCGGGTGCTCAGCCGGGAGGGCGACGCGCTGGCCGCGGCGACCGCCCGGGCCGTGGCGGCGGCTCGCGCCGAGCGGGAGCGGGTCGGCGCCGGACTCCGTTCGGCGGTGCTGGACCGGGCCGGCCGCCTGGTGGTCGTCGCCGACCAGGGCCGGCTCGCCGAGATCCTGGTCGAGGCACGGGCCACGTTGGCCGCGATGCGCGGCCTGCTGGACGACCTGCGCGCCGACGAGCGGCCGACGCCGCACGGCCCGCAACCGACCCTCGCCGACGTGGGCGGGCTCTGCGCGTCGCGGCAGGCGCACGGCCGCGACGTCCTGCTGGACGCGCCGGCGACCGTGCCGGCCCTGCCGACCGACGTGGACGTGTCGGCGTACCGGCTGGTGGAGGCCGCGTTGGACGCGGGCGTCGGGCCGGCCCGGGTGGTGCTGCGGCTGGCCGGCGGTGAGCTGCGGGTGTCGGTCACGGGCCTGCCCGCCGCGGCGGACCCGCGGGTCGTCGCCGGGCTGCGGGCCCGGGTCGACGCGCTCGGCGGCCGGCTCGCGCTGCGCCGCGGCGAGCTGCGGGCGCGGCTGCCGCTGCCGCCGGTCCCCGTGGCCACCGCCCGACCCGGGCAGCGGGGGGAACGGGTGCCGGAGGGGGCACGATGATCAGGGTGCTGGTGGTGGACGACCAGCCGGTGGTCCGGGCCGGGTTCGCGGCGATCGTCGACGCCGAACCGGACCTGACGGTGGTCGGGGAGGCCGCCGACGGCGCCGACGCACTCGACCAGGCCGCCCGGAGCCGACCGGACGTGGTGTTGATGGACATCCGGATGCCGGGGATGGACGGCCTCACCGCCACCGCCCGGCTGACCGCCGACCCGGACGGCCCCCGGGTGCTGGTGCTGACCACCTTCGACCTGGACGCCCACGTGTTCGAGGCGCTGCGGGTGGGCGCCTCGGGCTTCCTGCTCAAGGACGCCCAACCCGTCGACCTGCTGCACGCGATCCGGGTGGTGGCCGCCGGCGACGGGCTGCTCGCACCCACCGTCACCCGCCGGCTGATCGACGCCTTCGCCACCGGGGCACTCACGCCGCCGGCGGAGCCCGCCGAGCTGGCCGCGCTCACCGCACGGGAGCGCGAGGTCTTCGTCCGGCTGGCGGCCGGGCTGACCAACGCGGAGATCGGCGCGCAGTTGGGCGTCGCGACCGGCACGGTGAAGGCGCACGTCAACACCCTGCTGGGCAAGCTGGGTGCGCGGGACCGGGTGCAGGCGACGATCCGTGCCTACGACCTCGGGCTCGTCCGGCCCGGCACCCGGCGGTCATCCGCGTAGGGGTGCCGGCCGGGCACACCCCCGGAATCGGGCGGCGGCGCCCTGCCCGGTGCCGGTGGCTGCCGGCCGGGAAGGCGCGGACGGATCGGCGCGGCCCCTCCGCCCGACCTCCGCCATTGGGCAGGATGGTCCCATGACGCTCGTGCTGCCCATCGACCCCGAGGCCAACCGGCTGCTGGAGCGCAGCCCGCTGGCCCTGCTGCTGGGGATGGTCCTCGACCAACAGGTGACGATGGAGAAGGCCTTCTCCTCGCCGTACGTGCTGACCCAGCGCCTCGGACGGGACCTGGACGCCCGGGAGATCGCCGACCACGACCCCGAGGCCCTGGTGGCCCTGTTCGCCCAGCCGCCGGCGCTGCACCGGTTCCCGAAGGCGATGGCGGCCCGGGTGCAGGAGGTGTGCCGGGTCCTCGTCGACCGGTACGACGGCGACGCCGCCCGGCTCTGGTCCGACGTCGCCGACGGCCGGGAACTGCTCCGCCGCATCGCCGAGCTGCCCGGCTTCGGCAGGCAGAAGGCGCAGATATTCCTCGCCCTGCTCGGCAAGCGGTTCGGGGTCACGCCGGAGGGCTGGCGGGAGGCGGCCGGCGGGTACGGCGACCCGGACGCCCACCGGTCGGTGGCGGACGTCGTCGACGCGGAGTCGCTGCGCCGGGTGCGCGACTACAAGCAGCAGATGAAGGCGGCGGCGAAGGCGAAGGCCGCCCAGGGCTGACGCCGCCGCCGCTGCGCGGCGAGGCCGGTGGACGGGGAGTTCCAGGTCGGCCCCGTGAGGGCCGAGGTCAGGCGGCGGTCGTGGGGTGTGCCTCGGCGCGCCGTGACGTCAGGCGGCAGTCGTGGGGTGCGCCTCGGCGCGCCGTGACGTCAGGCGGCGGTCGGGCGGGACAGGGCGGCCAGCGCCCGCCGGACGTCGGCGAGGGAGACCGTCGCCGAGTCGTCCAGGTCGGCCAGGCCGGCCTCGATCCACTGCCGCATCAGAGTGGTGACCCCGATGCCGCGGGCGTCGGCGGCCGCGCGGACCCGTTCGTACGTCTCCAGGGGCAGGCGCACCGAGCGGCTGACCATGGGGGTGTCGGTGTCGGGGGTCGGCAGTTCCACCGGCTGGCTCTCGTCGATCAGCTCCGCGAGCCGGTCACCGCCGCTGTGGAACTGCTTGGTCGCGTCGTTACGGTTCATCGTCACCGCCTCCTCATCGGCGAGATCTCCGCACGGCCTCGTCGTAGCGCTTCGCCTCGGCGTCGCTGAGCTCGCGGGCGGAGAGGATGTCCCAGTCGTTGTCGGTGCCGTCGGCCTCGGCGAGCAGCACGGCCAGCCGGCGCCCCCGGCGGGCGGCGGCGTAGACGACCATCACGTCGTCGCCCAGGTGACGGATCACCCGGCGGGTGCTGTGCAGCGCCTCCCAGACTTCCCCGGGCGTGACGTCGTAGACCCTCAGGTTGGCCAACGCCTCGTCGGTGAAGCTGAACCTGCTGCCCACGGCGCGAGCGTACCACGGATGTAACACGAACCCGGCTGTGCCGATTTTCGCTGATCACGCGTTCGAGGTGACAGGATGAGGCGTAACCCCCTCGAGGAGGTCCGTGGTGAAGCGTCAGGCGTACCAGCCGATCCTGATCACCGACGCCTCGCGCAGCCAGGACGACCAGCTCACCAGCCGCCAGCGGCGCTACGTGCTGATGATGGGGATCCGGGTGGCGTGCGTGATCGTCGGTGCCGTCCTGGTCGGCGTGCAGGCCCCGCTGCTCTGGCTCTGGCTGCCGCTGGTGGCCCTCGGCATGGTGCTCATCCCCTGGCTGGCGGTGCTGCTGGCGAACGACCGGCCGCCGAAGGAGCAGCACCGGCTGGCGTCCCGGTTCCAGCCGCGGCACCGCGACGAGACCCCGCCGATGAGCCTGACCGCCGAGGAGCGGCCGCACAAGGTGATCGACGCCGAGCCCTGACCGCCCCGCCCTGCCCCGCCTCGCCCCCCGGCCCGCCCACTCCCTCCGCGATCTTGCAGTTCCTGCCCAGACGAAAGCCGCTAGAACGGGCAAATACAGGGCAGCAACTGCAAGATCGTCGCGAGTGAGGGGCGAGCGAGGGGCGTGGGAGGGCGAGTGGGGTGGGGTTCGGGGTTCGGGTCAGGGGGTGGGGCGGGCGCCGACCTGCGAGACCGCCAGGGCGCCGAGGTCGCCCGCACGGCGCAGCGCCACCTTCGGGCCCGCGCCGGCGAGCCAGGCGGCCAGCAGCCCGGCCGCGAAGGCGTCCCCGGCACCGGTGACGTCCACCACCGCCACCCGGCGGGCCGGCGCCACGGCGACCGTGGCGTCCCGGTCCACCCAGACCGCCCCCGCCGCGCCCTGCTTGACGACGATCCGCCGGGCGGAGGCCGACAGCGCCCGCCCCTGCGCCGCCGGGTCGAGCCCGCCGGCCAGCACCGTCGCCTCGTCGGCGTTGACCAGGAGCAGGTCGACCCCGCGTACCCAGGACAGGAAGGCCGCCGCGCCGACCCGCCGCAGCGGCGCCGCGGAGGCCGCGTCGACGCTGGTGGTGAGCCCGCGCTCGCGGGCGGCGGCCAGCGCGCGCAGCCCGGCCGGGCGGGACCCGGCGTCCAGCAGGGTGTACGCGGACAGGTGCAGGTGCCGCGCGTCGGGCGCGGCGGCCAGCGCCGCGTTGACGTCCGCCGGGGCCAGCAGCAGGTTCGCGCCCCGTTCGGTGATCATCGTCCGTTCCCCGGCGGTGGCCAGCACGATCACCGTGCCGGTGGCGTGCTCCGGGTGCCGCGTCACCGCGCAGTCGACCCCGGCCCGCTCCAGCTCGGCCACCCGCTCCCGCCCCTGGCCGTCGTCGCCGACCGCGCCCACCAGCGTCACCGGCACGCCCTGGGCGGCGAGCCAGGCCGCGGTGTTGGCGGCCTGCCCGCCGCCGCTGAACCGGATGGCCGCCGGCGTGTCGGACCCGGTGGCCGGCGGCCCGTCCAGCACCGCCACCACGTCGGTGATCAGGTCGCCGACGACGAGGACGCGGCCTGCGGTCATGCGTCGGCGCGACGGGCGGCCGCGGCGACCGCGATCCGGGCGGCGAGGTCGGCGTTGCGCAGGATGATCCGGACGTTCACCGCCAGGCTCGCCCCCTCGGTCGCCGAGTGGAAGTGGGCGAGCAGGTAGGGCGTCACCGCCTTGCCGGTCACCCCGTCGCGCTCCAGCAGTGCCAGCCCGTCGGCGAGCGTCCGGTCGTGCAGCTCCGGGTCGAGCTGCTCGTCGGTCGGCAGCGGGTTGGCCACGATCAGGCCGCCGTGGTGCACGCCGTGCTGCTCCCGGGCGGCCAGCGCGTCGGCGACCTGCTCCGCGGAGTCCAGCGACCAGTCCAGGTCGAAGCCGCCGTCGGTGATGAAGAAGCCGGGGAACCGCCGGGTCCGGTAGCCCACCACGCCGACGCCGAGGGTCTCCAGCCGCTCCAGGGTGGCGCCCACGTCGAGGATCGACTTGACGCCGGCGCAGACCACCGCGATCGGGGTCCGGGCCAGGGTGACCAGGTCGGCGGACTCGTCGAAGGTCTGCGCGGCCTCCCGGTGCACCCCGCCGAGGCCGCCGGTGGCGAACACCCCGATGCCGGCGGCGGCGGCCACCGCGCTGGTCGCGGCCACGGTCGTGGCGCCGTCCGCGCCGGTGGCCGCCGCCACGGCGAGATCGCGTACGGAGAGCTTGGCGACCCCGTCGGCGGTGGCGAGCCGGGTCAGCTCCGCGTCGTCCAGGCCCGCCACGAGCCGGCCGCCGACCATGCCGATGGTCGCCGGGACCGCGCCCGCGTCCCGGACCGCCTGCTCGATCTCCCGGGCCACCCGGAGGTTGTCCGGCCGGGGCAGGCCGTGCGAGACGATGGTGCTCTCCAGGGCGACGACGGGGCGTCCGGCGCGCAGCGCCTCGGCCACCTCCGCGCCGTAGTGGATGTGAAAGTCGGTCACGTCACCACCGTACGGCCTCCGCCGGGTTGGCCTGAAGTGGACCGGGCCGCAGTGACCTGCCAGACTTGACGGTTGGAGGTGTAGAAGTGAGCACACAGGTTCTCGAGCGTCCGGAGCTGAAGGACGCCGACACCGGTCCCGAGATGTTCCATTACGTGCGCAAGGAGAAGATCGCCGAGAGTGCCGTCATGGGCACCTTCGTCGTCGCGCTCTGCGGGGAGACCTTCCCGGTGACCAAGGCCGCCAAGCCCGGCTCGCCGGTCTGCCCGAAGTGCAAGGAGATCTACGACTCGTACGCCGAGTGAACCGGGGCGGCCGTCCCGGCCGCCCACGTAACCTGCGGCGGTGACCACCTCCACCGCCCTGCTCCTCGCCGACCTCACCGGGGTGGCGGTCTTCGCCGCCTCCGGGGCCTCCGCGGCGGTGGCCAAACGGCTCGACCTCTTCGGCGTCGTCTTCGTCGGCTTCGTCGCCGCACTCGGCGGCGGGATCTTCCGGGACCTGGCGATCGACGAGGTGCCGCCGCTGGCCTTCGCCGACTGGCGGTACGCCGCCACGGCCGCCGTCACCGCCGCCGCCGTCTTCTGGCTGCACCCCCAGTTCGCCAGGCTGCGCACCACCGTGCTCGTGCTGGACGCGGCCGGGCTGGGGCTGTTCACCGTCACCGGCACGGTCAAGGCCCTCGACGCCCAGGTGCCGGCGGTGGGGGCGTGCGTGATCGGCATGCTCACCGCGATCGGCGGCGGCCTCGGGCGGGACCTGCTCACCGCCGAGATCCCGGTGGTGCTGCGGCGCGAGATCTACGCGGTCGCCGCGCTCGCCGGCTCGATCGCCGTGGCGCTGCTGGACGCGCTCGGGCACGCCAACGCCGCCTGGCTGACCGCGGCGGCGGCGTTCGTCTTCCTGTTCCGCCTGGTCGCCCTGCGCCGGCGCTGGTCGGCCCCGATCGCCCCCCTCCGCCCCCCACGTACCCAAACCCCCGGCCCCCACCCCTAACCCCAATGCCGCTCACCCCCGCGCCCCCGCCCCCAGGCCTTCCGCCCGCGATCTTGCACTTTCTGCCCGGTCAAATGCCGCTCAAGGTGCGAAGCGGAGGCCGAAGGTGCAAGATCGCGGGGATCGTTCACCGAGGCGATGACGTCGGGTCGCGGGTGGGGTGGGTGTGAGTCGCGTGGTGTCGGCTGGGTCGGGCGGGCCCCGCTGGTTATGCTGAGTCGGCCTTCGCGGCACCATCGGCGCGGAGGCGTTTTCATGGGCGGCGGCACCCGTGGCCCTCGGCCGGGGTCCGCCCATTTCAGGCGGTCGGAGAGGAGCTTCGCGTGGCGGCCCGGTTGCCGGCGATCGAGACGTTTCCGGCACTGCGCGCGTGGCAGCGCAAGGCACTGGTGGAGTACCTGCGCCGGCGCGACCCCGACTTCACCGCCGTCGCCACCCCGGGCGCCGGCAAGACCACCTTCGCCCTGCGGATCGCGGCCGAGCTGCTCGCCGACGGCACCGTCGAGGCGGTCACCGTGGTGGCCCCGACCGAGCACCTGAAGACCCAGTGGGCGCAGTCGGCGGCCCGGGTCGGCATCCAGCTCGACGCCGCCTTCCGCAACGCCGACCTGCACTCCGCCGCCGACTTCCACGGCGCCGTCGTGACGTACGCGCAGGTGGGGATGGCACCCCAGGTGCACAAGCGGCGCACCCTGACCCGGCGCACGCTGGTCATCCTCGACGAGATCCACCACGCGGGGGACAGCCGTTCCTGGGGCGACGGGGTGAAGGCGGCCTTCGAGGGCGCCGAGCGCCGGCTGATGCTCACCGGCACCCCGTTCCGCTCCGACGACAACCCGATCCCGTTCGTCACGTACGAGCGGGGCGGGGACGGCCTGCTCCGCTCCCGCGCCGACTCGGTGTACGGCTACTCCGACGCGCTGCGCGACGGCGTGGTCCGCCCGGTGCTCTTCCTGGCGTACTCGGGGGAGACCCGGTGGCGCACAAACGCCGGGGAGGAGTTGGCGGCGCGGCTCGGCGAGCCGATGACCCAGGACCTCGTCGCGCAGGCGTGGCGTACCGCCCTGGATCCGGCGGGCGACTGGATGCCGCAGGTGCTGCGGGCCGCCGACGCCCGGCTGACCGTGCTGCGCAACGCGGGGATGCCCGACGCCGGCGGGCTGGTGATCGCGAGCGACCAGCAGACCGCCCGCTCGTACGCCAAGCTCATCGAGCAGCTGACCGGCGAACGGGCGGCGGTGGTGCTCTCCGACGACGTGGGCGCCTCCGCGCGGATCGCGACGTTCGCGGCGTCCGAGCAGCGGTGGCTGGTGGCGGTCCGGATGGTTTCCGAGGGCGTCGACATCCCCCGCCTGGCGGTCGGGGTGTACGCGACCAGCGCCAGCACCCCGCTCTACTTCGCGCAGGCGATCGGCCGGTTCGTCCGTGCCCGCCGCGAGGGGGAGACCGCCTCGGTCTTCCTGCCCAGCGTGCCGCACCTGCTCGGGCTGGCCAGCGAGATGGAGGCCGAGCGGGACCACGTGCTCGGCAAGCCGAAGGACCGCGAGGGTTTCGACGACGACCTGCTGGAACGCGCCCAGCGTGACGACCAGGCCAGCGGCGAGCTGGAGAAGCGCTTCGCCGCACTCTCCGCGACCGCCGAACTGGACCAGGTGATCTTCGACGGCGCCTCGTTCGGCACCGCCGCCCAGGCCGGCACACCCGAGGAGGAGGAGTACCTGGGCCTGCCCGGGCTGCTGACCGCCGAGCAGGTCGCCATGCTGCTGACCAAGCGGCAGCAGGAGCAGCTCGCCGCTCAGCGCCGGAGGGCCGCGCGGCCCGGTGAGCCGGCCGCTGAGCCGTCCGCGGCGCCGCCGGCACCGATGAGTGCCGCCCAGCGCCGGGTCGCCCTGCGTCGGCAGCTCAACGCTCTGGTGGCCGCCCGGCACCACCGGACGGGGCAGCCGCACGGCAAGATCCACGCCGAGCTGCGCCGCCTCTGCGGCGGCCCGCCGAGTGCCCAGGCCACGATCGAGCAGCTCGAGGAGCGCATCGCCACCGTCCAGACCCTCTGACGGCGGACGGCCCCCGCACGGCCCGTGCGGTGGCCCGTGGACCCGGCGCGCGGTCCGCGCCCCCGGCGCCCGTCAGGCCGCCCGTGGACGGCGGTGTGCGGTCGGCTCCGCCCGCGCCCGCTGTGCCCGTCAGGCCGCCCGTGGGCCGGCTGCGGGATCCGCCCGCCCGTGACCCCTGGGCCCCGTCGGGGCGCCCGTGGCCCGGCCGTGCGCTCCGCGCCCGGCTGCACCCGTCAGGTATCCCGTGGCCCGGCCGTGCGCTCCTACCGCTGCGGCCCGTTGCGGCCGTGGGTCAGACAGGGCGGGGGTACGCAAAAGCCGGCCGGAGGCTCCCCGTTGGGGGCCTCCGGCCGGCTATGTCGTGGGTTTGCGGACTCAGTTCGCCATCAGATCGGCGCCACGCCAGCTGAACTCCGGGTCCGTCGCGTACCGCACGGTGATCTTCACGAGATCCTCCGCGTACTTGTTCGCGTGGTGCCCACAGAACACCAACTCGCTCCCACCAGCCAGAGTGATCCGGAGCTTGCCGGCAGCATTGCAGCGGTCGCACCGTTCATCGGCGGCTGGGGGAGCCACCGTCTCGGGCGGCGGCGTGAGGGTCGGGGTCATCGCCTTCCTCCTCTGGTCGTCACCGATGAACAATCTCTTCGGTCGTTGCTCACCTATCGTGCAACACCCTGTCCCGGCGCTGCCTTCCCTGTGTGCCCGCGGGGGACCGAGGTCACACATGGCAGGGACAGTGTGCCGTGCACCAAGGGTGCCACGTCAACGATCACAATCGTGCAACCGAACGATCACCTTCCGACGTTGCACGTCAGGTGATCAAAACGACACGTTCGGTTGACGATCGCGATCAGTCCAGGTAATCCCGCAGCACCTGCGAACGCGACGGGTGACGCAGCTTGGACATGGTCTTGGACTCGATCTGCCGGATGCGCTCCCGGGTCACGCCGTAGACCTGGCCGATCTCGTCGAGCGTGCGCGGCTGGCCGTCGGTCAGGCCGAAGCGCAGGCGTACCACACCCGCCTCACGCTCGGACAACGTCTGCAGCACCTGCTGGAGCTGATCCTGCAGCAGCGAGAACGACACCGCGTCGACCGCGACCACGGCCTCGGAGTCCTCGATGAAGTCGCCGAGCTGGCTGTCGCCCTCGTCGCCGATCGTCTGGTCCAGCGAGATGGGCTCCCGGGCGTACTGCTGGATCTCCAGCACCTTCTCCGGTGTGATGTCCATCTCCTTGGCCAGCTCCTCCGGGGTGGGCTCGCGGCCCAGGTCCTGGAGCAGCTCGCGCTGGATGCGGCCGAGCTTGTTGATCACCTCGACCATGTGCACCGGGATGCGGATGGTGCGGGCCTGGTCGGCCATCGCGCGGGTGATCGCCTGCCGGATCCACCAGGTGGCGTAGGTGGAGAACTTGTAGCCCTTGGTGTAGTCGAACTTCTCGACCGCGCGGATCAGGCCGAGGTTGCCCTCCTGGATGAGGTCGAGGAACGCCATGCCGCGACCGGTGTAGCGCTTGGCCAGCGAGACGACCAGCCGGAGGTTGGCCTCCAGCAGGTGGTTCTTGGCGCGCTCGCCGTCGCGGGAGATCCAGAGCAGGTCCCGCTGCATGTCGCGGGTGAACTTCTCCTCGCCCTCCTCGGCCGCGCGCAGCCGCTCGGCGGCGTATAGCCCGGCCTCGATCCGCTTGGCCAGCTCCACCTCCTGCTCGGCGTTGAGCAGCGGGACCTTGCCGATCTGCTTCAGGTAGGCCCGGACCGAGTCGGCCGAGGCGGTCAGCTCGGCGTCGCGGCGCGCCTGCTTGAGCGCCTCGGACTCCTCGTCGTCCCACTCGAAGTCGTTGTCGCTGGCCGAGTTGGCGGCGTCGGTCTCGGCGGCCTGGGTCAGCTCGGCCGGCTCCTCGACCACCACGTCCTCGATCTCGGCGGCCAGTTCCTCCGGGTCGATGTCGCCCTCGGCGCCCTCGCCCTTGGCCTTGCCGCCGGCCTTGGCCGGCTTGGCGCCGGCCGCCGCGGCGACGGTGGCCTTGGTGGCCCGGGTGGACCTGGTCGCCTTCGCGGGCGCCGCGGCCTTGGCGGCCACCTCGGCGGTGGTGCCGGCCTTGCGGGCGGCGGCGACCTTGCGTGGGGCGGGCGCGGGGGACTCGTCGGCGGCGGGCGCCTGCTTGGGGGCGGGCGCGGCGGCCTTCTTGGTCGTCTTGGCGGTGGTGGCCCGGGACGCCGGGGTGGCCGAGCGGGCGGCGGCGACGCGACGGCGGGTGCTCGCCGAGCCGTCCACCACCACGGTCACTCCCGCCTCGGAGAGCGCCCGCAGGATCTTCTTGGCCTGGGCCGGAGTCACCTCGGCGGCCTCGACGGTGCGCGCGAGCTGGGCCGACGTGAGCTGGCCGCCGGCGCTCTGCGCGTGGGCGATCAGGGTGTCGGTGAGCGAGCGAACGTCGGCGCCGGTCTGGCGGGGTTCTGTCACGAATGACCTTCCGGAGGCGAAGAGCGAGCACGGCCGGGTCGTCCGACGCAGAGCGGTGCACCTTGCCGGGCGATGTGGTTGAAGGACCCCCGTGTCCCGGGCCGGCCGGTCGTTGGCGGTCCGTCGCAGCGTGGGCAGGGGTGAATTGTAACGCCGTCTGCGGCGATCATCCGTCGCCGCACGGTGGACCGGCGGCGGGGACCGCCGATTCGACGTAGATGTGGACTTTGTAAGGATGGTACCGCGCGTGACCCGGAACACCCCGGCCGTGCGGGAAGGGGACGAACGATGGACCGCTCGGCGCCTGCGGAGCTGCTGGAGATCGCGATCGAGGTGGCCCGCGAGGCGGCGGCGACCGCGTACCGGATGCGGGTGGAGGGCGTCTCGGTGGCCGCGACCAAGAGCACGGTCACCGACGTGGTGACCGCCGCCGACCGGGCGGTCGAGCGGCAGGTGGTCGACGCGCTGCGCCGGCTGCGCCCAGGTGACGCCGTGCTCGGCGAGGAGTACGGGGCGGGGGAGACCGGCCCGACCGGCCCCGGCGGGGTGCGCTGGATCATCGACCCGATCGACGGCACGGTCAACTACCTGTACGGGATCCCGCACTGCGCGGTCTCGCTCGCCGCCGAGGTCGACGGCGAGGTGGTGGCCGGGGTGGTGCGCAACGTCAACACCGGCGAGGAGTGGACCGCCACCGTCGGCGGGGGCGCCTGGCGCGACGGCGAGCGGCTGCGCTGCTCCACCGAGACCGACCTCGGCCAGGCGCTGGTCGCCACGGGGTTCGGCTACGACCCGGCGCGCCGGGCGCACCAGGCCCGGGTGCTCGCCGAGCTGATCCCGCACGTCCGCGACATCCGCCGGCTCGGCGCCGCCGCGCTGGACCTCTGCCTGGCGGCGGAGGGGCGGGTGGACGCCTACTACGAGAAGGGGCTGGCCGCCTGGGACCAGGCCGCCGGGGCCCTCGTGGCCACCGAGGCGGGGCTGCTGGTGGCCGGGCTGGGCGGGCTGCCGGCCGGCCCGGACCTGGTGATCGCCGCCCCGTCGGCCCTGTTCAAGCCCCTGCACGACCGCCTCGCCGACCTGGACGCCTCCGGCGGCCCGTGACGGGCGCCCTCCGGCGCTCACGTGGCCGGTATGGCTCCCGCGTCGTGCGGGCGTGGTGAGCGCCCCGGCCGGGCCGGGGCGCGCACTCCGCGTCAGTCGTCCTCGCGCGTCGGGCAGGAGCCCGCCGGGGCGACCGGCGCGCCGAGGTCGCCCAGGGACTGGTTGACCTCGGTGGTGGTGGCGAGCTGCTGGAAGCCGCTGCCCAGCACCACGTCGACGACGTCGTCGGTGCGCTTGGCGTCGTACTCGTACTCGGCGTTGTTGAGGAAGTACGCCCGCAGCAGGTGCGCCGAGCCGACGCCCTTCGGGCCGTAGCGCAGCACCGCGATGTCGTCGATCTGCTTCTTCTCGTCGCCGGTCTTCTTGACCTGGAACTTCCGGTTGCGGAAGTCGTCGGCGATGGCGCCGGCCAGGCCGATCCGGTCTGTGCCGTTCAGCACGTTGATCTTGACGTCCTTGGGCTCGCGCAGGGTCACGTCGGCCAACGGCCAGCCCTCCGGGCAGCCGCCGGCGAGGCCGCTGTCGCCCTGGGTGTCGCGGACCATGGCGACCACCACGAAGACCAGGGCCAGCGCCGCCAGCAGGCCGACGACAACGAGTGCTCGCACTCGCGCAAAGCTCATCAGGGCGCTCCCCGGACAGAGGTGGGTGGCGGCGGCCGTCGGCGGTCGGGCCGCCCCCGCCGGCCGTCGAGTACGCCGCTGAGGTTAACGGTTGTCCGGCCGTCGCGTGGAAACAGTCCGACATGCCGGCGCGCCATCCGGGAACGGGGTACTACTACCCCTATCTTCGTGTCGCCTGAGTCACATTGGGAACAACTTCGCGTGCGGGGGCGTACATCTCAGCCACGAGGGCGGTATACATGCCTCGCCCAAAGGGGGGGTAAGGTTCCGCGCTCGCTGGGGGTTCCTCCGGAGGTCTCCGTCCGTGCTGTCTTCGGGTCGGGTGACCGACACAAGTGGTGGCCGGCCAGCGGAACCGAAACAGCGTCGTCCGGCGTTACAACCGGAAGCGACAACATCGATATGGGAGAGTGAAACCGATGGCCACCGACTACGACGCCCCGCGTCGCGACGAGGTCGACCTCGGCGAGGACAGCCTGGAAGAGCTCAAGGCCCGACGCGTCGACTCACAGTCGGGCGCCGTGGACGTCGACGAGGCCGAGGTGGCCGAGAGCTTCGAGCTGCCCGGCGCCGACCTGGCCGACGAGGAACTCACGGTCAAGGTGCTTCCGATGCAGCAGGACGAGTTCCGCTGCGCCCGCTGCTTCCTCGTGCACCACCGCAGCCAGTTGGCGGTCGAGCGCAACGGCGAGCTGATCTGCCGCGAGTGCGTCTGACACGGCGCGCCTCCACCAGCGGCGGCTCCCTCGTGGGGCCGCCGCTGCCCGAGTTGCCGTGCGACGCGGCGGGGGACCTGCTTCACTCGTGACGGGTGGCCGCCACGCCGGCGACAGTCCATTCGGGAGGTCGGAGCCATGAGCGAGCGGAGCGAGCCCCGCGGCACGCGCGGCGCGGACCGGACCCGCGCCGAGGGCGCACGCGACGGCGACCCGGACGGGAGCCGGGGCGACGCCGTGCCCGGCGCGGACGACGAGCTGGGCGCGACCGTCGCGGCCCTGACCGCCGACGACGTCGCACCGGCCCGCCGGCGGCAACTGCTCGGCCGGCTCGTCGGGCAGGCGCGGGCGCGCGGGCTGGGCGACCTGTTCAAGCCGAAGACCGCCGTCCGGTGGATGGTCGACACGGTCGCCGAGATCGCCCCGCACGTGCCCGTGCGGGACCTGGCCACCCTGCGTCGCCACTTCGACGGCCTGGACGGCGAGGCGCTGGCCGAACGGCTGGTGCGCAACGCCGCGCGGACGACGGCGGGGATCGGCGCCGCCGGCGGGGGAGTCGCCGCGGTCGAGTGGGTCGTCGCCCCGACCCTGCTCTCCGCGCCGGTCCTGCTCGCCGCCGAGACGGTCGCCGTGGTGGCCGTCGAACTCAAGCTGATCGGCGAGTTGCACGAGGTCTACGGGCTGCCGCTGGCGCCCGGCGGCACCCAGCGGGCGGTCGCGCTGGTGCAGTCCTGGGCCGGCCAGCGCGGGATCAACCCGATGATGCCCGGCGTCGGGGTGGGCGCGGTCCTCGGCACCGCCGCCCGCAAGGAGTTGCGGGACATGCTGCTCAAGCGCTTCGGCCGCAACCTGACCACGCTCGGCCCCTTCCTCACCGGGGCGGCGGTGGCGAGCTACCTCAACCGCCGGGCCACCCGGACGATGGCCGACGAGCTCCGCCGCGACCTGCGCCGCAGGAGCCCCGCCCTCCCCGGCGGCCCGCCGGCCCTGCCCGGCCCCGCCTGACGCCCTGTCAGGGCCGGGGAACGATGCGGGAGGGCCAGGCCCGGGGACCGAAGGCCGGGCCGGGGGACGGGCGCGGGACAGCCGGGCGGCGGGCGCGGGGGTGGCTCAGGAACGAGCGGCGTCGCGGGCGGCGAGGACCGCGTCGGCCAGCTCGACCGGGTGGCGGGTGCTGACCACCCAGAACGGGGTGGGGTCGGCCGGGTCGTCGAGGACCACCTGGACGGCGCCCGGGACCCACGGCCGCTGCACCACGAACGCCAGCGGGTCGGCCCCGACCCCGAGCACCTCACGCCGGCCGGCGGCGTCCAGCGGGACGACGTCGGCGACGAACCGGACGGGCAACCGGGCGTCGTCCACCCGCAGCTCGCCGTCGCGTACCGCGATCCGGATCCGGCCCAGCCAGGCCAGGCCGGCGGCGGCCACCGGCAGCAGCACCGCGAACGGCAGCCAGGCACGCACGCCGGGGGCGCCCATCCACAGCTCCACGGCCAGCAGCGCGGCCGCGGCCAGCCCGCCCAGCCACAGCCACCAGGGCAGGCCGAGCCGCTCGGTGTGCTCCGGGGGCGCCGCGGCGGGCGACGCCGGGGACGGCGAGGATGGCGACAGGCTCACTCCTGCCAGGGTACGGCGCACGCCGGCCGGCGGAACCGGCAGGATGTCAGGGTCACCCCACGAACCGGACGGAAGAGGGGAACCGTGACCGACGTCGTACCCGTGCCCGTACGGCAGCTCGACCCGGAGCTGCCGCTGCCGGCGTACGCCCATCCCGGTGACGCCGGGGCCGACCTGGTGGCGGCCGCGGACGTCGAGCTGCCACCCGGCGGTCGGGCCCTGGTCCCGACCGGGGTGGCGATCGCGTTGCCCGAGGGGTATGTGGGCCTGGTCCACCCCCGATCGGGGCTCGCGGCCAGACTCGGCGTGACGGTGCTCAACGCGCCCGGTACGGTCGACGCCGGCTACCGGGGTGAGATCCTGGTCAACCTGATCAATCATGATCGGGAGGCGCCGGCGAAGATCTCCCGTGGCGATCGGATCGCCCAGCTCGTTGTCCAGCGGGTGGCGCGGGCCGATTTCCAGCCGGTGCCCGAGCTGCCCACGTCCCGGCGCGGGACCGGCGGGCACGGCTCCACCGGCGGACACGCCGGCCTGGTGCCGTCCCCGGCGGCCCTCCGGGCGCCGGACGAGCGGGACCGGGCAGGCGGACGGACGGAAGAGGTGGCAGGGTGAGTGCGAACAGCGGAGGGTTGGCGCAGTGATCTTCTCCCGTAAGCGGGACGATGCCCGACGGAACGCCCGTGACGAGCGGACGACCGAGGTCCTCGACTCCACCGAGTCGGCCCCGGCGGCCCTGGCGCGCGGCCCGTACGACGTCTCGGAGGCGCCCGCCGGGGTGCAGCGGCTCGACCTGGGCAGCCTGCAGATCCCCGCGGTACGCGACGTCGAGGTGCGGGTGCAGGCGGACCCGGAGGGCGTGATCCAGCAGGTCGTGCTGGTGCACGGCCAGAACGCGCTCCAGCTCGGCGTCTTCGCCGCGCCGCGCTCCGAGGGCATCTGGGACGAGGTGCGCGAGGAGATCCGCCAGTCGCTGTTCAACGACGGCGCGGCGGCCCAGGAGGTCGAGGGCGAGTACGGCACCGAGCTGCACGCCCGGGTCCGCACCCAGGACGGGATCACCGACCTGCGGTTCGTCGGCGTCGACGGGCCGCGCTGGATGGTCCGCGGCGTCTACCAGGGCGAGGCGGCGACCAACCCGGCCGCCGCGGGCCCGCTCGCCGAGTGCCTCGACGGCCTGGTGGTCAACCGGGGGCAGGAGGCGAAGCCGGTGCGCGAGCCGCTGCCGCTGCGGCTGCCCCGCGACGTCGCCGACCAGGCCGGTGCCGGGGCGCCGGCCGGCGGCAACCCCGCTCCCGGGCCGCGCGAGGCCTGACCGCCCGTCACCGGCGACGCCGGGACCAGGCCTGTCGGCGTACGCTGGCGGCACGGTCCCGGCGTCGCCGGGTGCCGGGCCCGTGCCGGCAGCGCCGGCCAGCGTGGAGAGGGTGACGCGGAGGTCATGTCGACCGACGAGGACCGGGGCTCGCTGCGCCGCATGCTGCGACGACTCACCGCGAGCGAGGCGGAGATCGAGGCGCAGGAGCTGCGCCGGGAGTGCGCCGAGCACGGCGGTGTGCCGGTCGGGGAGTGCCTGCGTGGGCAGGTGGTGTCGGTCGCCGGCCGGCTCCGCACGGTGGTCTACACCCCGCGGACCAACCTGCCCACGCTGGAGGCGGACCTCTACGACGGCAGCGACGTGGTGACCCTGGTGTGGCTGGGCCGGCGGCACATCGCCGGCATCGAGCCGGGCCGGCACCTGACCGCCCGTGGGCGAATGGCGGTGCGTGACGACCGCAAGGTGATCTACAACCCGTACTACGAGCTGGAACCGCCGAAGTGACCGGGTGGGCGCGGCGGACGGAAGGCGTGCGATGACGACGGGACAGCACCGGGCGGCGCAGCCGGAGAGCGGTCCGGAGGACGAGGAGCGGCTGCCCACCCTCGCCGAGCAGATGGCCGACCAACTCGGCGGCTGGCGGGGCCTGGTCGAGTCCAGCATCCCGGTGGTCGTCTTCGTGCTGGCCAACGTCGTCGGTGAGCTGCGGCCGGCCGTGATCGCCTCGGTGGCGGTGGCGCTGGTGATCGCCGGGCTCCGGCTGGCCCAGCGGCGGCCCGTCCGGCACGCGGTCAACGGGCTGTTCGGGGTCGCCATCGGCGCCGCGATCGCCTGGCGCACCGGCGACGAACGCGACTTCTACCTCCCCGGCATCCTCTACGGCATCGGCTACGGGCTGGCCCTGCTGGTCTCGGCGGCCGTCCGGCAGCCCCTGGTGGGGTGGATCTGGTCGGTGCTGGTGGCCAAGGGGCGCTCCGAGTGGCGCGACGACCCGCGCCTGGTGCGGACGTTCACCGGGCTGACCGTGCTTTGGGGCGTCGTCTGGCTGGCCAAGGTCGGCGTGCAGGCGGCGCTCTACCTCGCCGCCCGCCACTTCGACGACGCCGGCAACGAGGCCGCCGCGGCCAACATGGAGACGGCGCTCGGCGTCGCCCGGCTGGCGCTCGGCTACCCGCCGTACGCGTTGCTGCTGCTCATCACGGTCTGGACGGTCCGCCGGGTGACCCGGGAGCCCCGGCCCGCCCCGCTGCCCGGCTGACGGGCACGCCCACCCGGTCCGCGCCCGCACCGCCACGCGGGCACGGCGGTGCGGCGGTGCGGCGGCCGAGTGCGGCGGCCGGCGGCCCGGTGCGGCACGCTGGCGGAGCCCCGCGAGCGGGTGCTCGCCGCCGCGCCGTCAGCGCTGCTCGCGGGTCCGCTCCACGCTGTCCGGCCCGAGCACCACCGCGCGGACCGCGTCCTCGACCTCGGCGGTGCAGACGAAGATCAGCTCGTCGCCGGCCTCCAGCGGGTCGTCCGGGCTGGGCACCAGCACCCGCTTGCCGCGCAGGATCGCCACCAGCGCGGAGTCGCGCGGCAGCGGCACCGCGTGCAGCGGCTGCCCGACGTACGGCGCGGTCGGCGGCAGGGTGATCTCGACGAGGTTCGCCTCGCCCTGCCGGAAGGTCATCAGCCGGACCAGGTCGCCGACGGTGACCGCCTCCTCGACCAGGGCGGCCATCACCCGCGGCTTGCTCACCGCGACGTCGACGCCCCACTGCTCGGTGAAGAGCCACTCGTTCTCGGCCCGGTTCACCCGGGCCACCACCCGGGGCACCGCGAACTCGGTCTTGGCCAGCAGCGAGACCACCAGGTTGACCTTGTCGTCCCCGGTGGCCGCGACCACCACGTCGCAGCCGGCGACGTTGGCCTCCTCCAGGCTGGTCAGCTCGCACGCGTCGGCCAGCACCCACTCGGCGGCGGGCACCCGGTCGGGCCGGAGCATCTTGGGCTGGCGCTCGATCAACATCACCTGGTGTCCGTTGTCGATCAGCTCCTGGGCGATCGAGCGGCCCACGTTGCCGGCGCCGGCGATGGCGATGCGCATGGCTCAGAGCCCTCCTTCCGGCGGCGCCGCCGCCACCGACGTGACCGTCCCGGCGATGTCGTCGGTGACCAGCATGAAGAGCTGGTCACCCTCCTGGACGACGGTGGACACGGTCGGCAGCGTGCCGATGCCGAAGCGGATCAGGTACGCCACCCGGGCCCCCGTCGCCTCCTCCAGGGCGAGCACCGACCGGCCGATCCAGTCCTTGTGCACGGGCACCTCGACGATCGACACCGTGCTCGTCGGGTCGCGGAAGATCTCCACGTTCCCCTCGGGCACCAGGTGCCGCAGCATCCGGTCGGCGGTCCACCGGACCGTGGCCACGGTGGGGATGCCGAGCCGCTCGTAGACCTGCGCCCGGCGCTGGTCGTAGATCCGGGCCGCCACCCGGGAGACGCCGAACGTCTCGCGGGCCAGCCGGGCCGAGATGATGTTGGAGTTGTCGCCGCTGGAGACCGCCGCGAAGGCGTCCGCGCGCTCGATGCCGGCCTGCCGGAGCACCTCGCCGTCGAAACCGGCGCCGGTGACGGTGATCCCGGCGAACTCGGGGCCGAGCCGGCGGAAGGCGTCGGAGTCCTGGTCGATGACCGCGACCGAGTGGCCCCGGGACTCCAGGCTGTGGGCGAGGGTCGAGCCGACCCGGCCACAACCCATGATCACGACATGCACCGCGTCCCTCCTCAAGGTGCGTAACCGCCCGACCGGTGAGCGTGTCGTCTGCGAGCCTGCCACGTTCCCGGCGGGGGCGGGGACCGACGGTACTCCGCCGGTCCACCGCCCCGTGCTCGGCCACCCCGCGCCGCCCGCCCGGGTCGTCGTACTCTTGGCGGTTGTGGCCAGACCCACCTCGCTGCTGAAGCGTTTGCTCCTCGGTCGACCGTTCCGGTCCGACCGGCTCAAGCACACGCTGCTGCCCAAGCGCATCGCGTTGCCCGTCTTCGCGTCCGACGCGCTCTCCAGCGTCGCGTACGCGCCCGACGAGATCCTGCTCACCCTCTCCATCGCCGGCGCCTCGGCGTACGTCTTCTCGCCGTGGATCGCCCTGGCCGTCGTGGTGGTGATGCTCACCGTCGTGGCCAGCTACCGGCAGAACGTGCACGCCTACCCCTCCGGCGGCGGCGACTACGAGGTGGCCACGGTGAACCTCGGCCCCCGGGCGGGCGTCGCGGTGGCCAGCGCGCTGCTGGTCGACTACGTGCTCACGGTCGCCGTCTCGGTCTCCTCCGGGGTGGCCAACCTGGGCTCGGTGGTGCCGTTCGTGGCCACCCACAAGGTGCTGATCGCGGTCACCGCGGTGGTGCTGCTCACCGCGGTCAACCTGCGCGGCCTGCGGGAGTCCGGCACGGCCTTCGCGATCCCCACCTACGGCTTCATCATCGTGATGGTCGGGATGCTGCTCACCGGGCTGGTCCGGGTCTTCGTGCTCGGTGACGATCTGCGGGCGCCCAGCGCCGGCCTGGAGATCCAGGCCGAGCACAGCGTCACCGGCTTCGCCCTGGTCTTCCTGCTGCTGCGCACCTTCTCCTCGGGCTGCGCGGCGCTGACCGGCGTGGAGGCGATCTCCAACGGGGTGCCGGCGTTCAAGGCGCCCAAGAGTCGCAACGCGGCCACCACGCTGCTGCTGCTCGGCACCATCTCGGTGGCCATGCTGGTCGGCATCATCTGGCTGTCCAAGATCACCGGCCTGCAGTTCGTCGAGGACCCGGAGCTGCAGATCATCTCCGGCCCCGAGGGGTACGTGCAGAAGACCGTCACCGCCCAGCTCGGGGAGACGGTCTTCGGCTCCGGCTCGGTGCTGCTCTTCGTGGTCGCCGGGGTCACCGCGCTGATCCTCTTCCTGGCCGCGAACACCGCGTTCAACGGCTTCCCGGTGCTCGGCTCGATCCTCGCCCAGGACCGCTACCTGCCCCGGCAGCTGCACACCCGCGGCGACCGGCTGGCCTTCTCCAACGGCATCCTCTTCCTGGCAGTCGCCGCGATCGTGCTGATCGTCGGCTTCCAGGCCGAGGTGACCCGGCTCATCCAGCTATACATCGTCGGCGTGTTCGTCTCCTTCACCCTCTCCCAGGCCGGCATGATCCGGCACTGGAACCGGCACCTGCGGACCGTGCGGGACCCGCAGGCGCGCGGACGGATGCTCCGCTCCCGGGCGATCAACGCCTTCGGCATGGCGATGACCGGCACCGTGCTGGTCATCGTGCTGGTCACGAAGTTCCTGCTCGGCGCGTGGATCGCCATCGCCGCGATGGCGATGATCTACGTGCTGATGCTGGCCATCCGCCGGCACTACGACCGGGTCGCCACGGAGCTGACCCCGCCGGACGAGGGCCGCGCCGTACTGCCCGCCCGCAATCACGCCGTCGTGCTGGTCAGCAAGCTGCACAAGCCGACGCTGCGGGCGATCGCGTACGCCCGGGCCACCCGGCCGGACACGCTGACCGCGGTGACCGTCAACGTCGACGACAAGGACACCCGGGAACTGCAGGCGGAGTGGGAGCGGCGGGACCTGCCCGTCCCGCTGACCGTGGTCGACTCGCCGTACCGGGAGATCACCCGCCCGATCCTGGACTTCGTGGCCGGCGTGCGCCGCGAGTCGCCCCGCGACGTGGTCACGGTCTTCATCCCGGAGTACGTGGTCGGGCGCTGGTGGGAGAACCTGCTGCACAACCAGAGCGCGCTGCGCCTCAAGGGCCGGCTGCTGTTCGAGCCGGGCGTGATGGTGACCAGCGTGCCGTGGCAGCTCGCCTCGACGGCGAGCAAGGACCTGGACCGGCTGGACGCCACGCTGAGCCGGGGACCGGCCCGCGGGCCCCGGGTGGCGCCGCGCGGCACCCTGCCGCCGAGCGTCCCGCCGGTCGTGTCCGCGCCGCCCGGCGAGGGCGGCCCGAGCGGTGGGGGTGAGCGGTGACCGGGGCGCGGGACGGCCGGGGGCTGGAGGAGGCCGAGCGGGTCGAGTTGACCGTCGGGGCGGTCGCCCCGGGCGGGCACTGCGTCGCGCGGGTGGACGGCCAGGTGGTCTTCGTCCGGCACGCGCTGCCCGGCGAGCGGGTGGTCGCCGAGGTCACCGAGGTGCACAGGGGGTTCGTCCGGGCCGACGCGGTGACCGTGCTCGAGGCCGCCCCGGACCGGGTCGAGCCGCCCTGCCCGTACGCGAAGCCGGGTCGCTGCGGTGGCTGCGACCTGCAGCACGTCGCCCCGGCCGCCCAGCTCGGCTGGAAGGCCGCGGTGGTGCGCGAGCAGCTCACCCGCCTGGGCGGGCTGACCGACGCCGAGGTGGACGCGCTGGGCGTCCGGGTCGTGGCGCTGCCCGGCGGGCCGCTCGGCTGGCGCTCCCGGGTCCGCTACGCCGTCGACGCCGCGGGCCGGGCCGGGCTGCTCAAGCACCGCTCGCACGAGGTGGTGCCGATCGACCGCTGCCTGATCGCCCACCCGGCGATCCAGGAGCTGCCCGTGCTGGCCCCGAGCGGAGCGCGCTGGCCGGCGGCGGACGCGGTCGAGACGGTCGCCTCCACCGGCGGGGACGTGGCGGTGACCGCCGTCGCCGAGGGGGTGCCGCGCCCGGTGCGCGGGCCGGAGCGGGTCCGGGAGGTCGCCGCCGGGCGGGAGTGGGTCCTGCCCGCGTCGTCGTTCTGGCAGGTCCATCCCGCCGCCGCCGGCACCCTGGTCGACGCGGTCCTCGACCTGCTCGACCCCCGGCCGGGGGAGACCGCCTGGGACCTCTACGGCGGGGCGGGCCTCTTCGCCGCCGCGCTGGCCGGCCGGGTCGGCGACGCGGGCCGGGTCACCCTGGTGGAGTCCGCCGAGCAGGGCGTCGCCGCGGCCCGGGAGAACCTGCGAGACCTGCCCCGGGTCGACATCGTGCCGGCCCGCGTGGAGGCCGCGCTCGCCCGCCGCCGGGTCACCGGCCCCGTCGACGTGGTGGTGCTGGACCCGCCGCGTTCCGGCGCGGGCGCCCGGGTGGTGCGGGACGTCGTCGCCGCGGGTCCGCGCGCGGTCGCGTACGTGGCCTGCGACCCGGCCGCCTTCGCCCGGGACGTGCGCACCTTCGCCGGGGCGGGGTGGCGGCTCGCCGCGCTGCGCGGCTTCGACCTGTTCCCGATGACCCAGCACGTCGAGCTGGTCGGGCTGCTCCTCCCGCCCGCCCGAGCCGCCCGCTAGCCTGACCCGATGAAGATCGTCGGGCTGATGTCGGGTACCTCGTACGACGGGGTCGACGTGGCCGCCGCCGAGTTCACCGTCGAGGGCGACACGCTCTGGCTGCGCCCCCTCGGGCATCGCGGCCTCGACTACGACGACGCGCTGCGCGCCGAGATCGGGGCGCTGCTGCCGCCGCAGGCCACCACGATCGAGGCGGTCTGCCGGCTGGACAACCGGCTCGGCGAGGTCTTCGCCGAGGCGGCGGCGGTCGGCGTCGAGCTGGCCGGTGGCGCGGTCGACGCCGTGGTCTCGCCCGGGCAGACGGTCTTCCACTGGGTCGACGGCGGGCGGGCCCGGGGCACCCTCCAACTGGGCACGGTGGCGCGGGTGGCCGCCCGGGTCGGCGTACCCGTGCTGAGCGACCTGCGCTCGGCGGACGTCGCGGCCGGCGGGCAGGGCGCGCCCCTGGTCCCGGCGTTCGACGCGCTGCTGCTCGACCCGGCCGACGGCGCGGCCCCGCGTGCCGCGCTCAACCTGGGCGGCATCGCCAACCTCACCGTGGTCGCGCCGGGCGCGCCGGTGCTCGGGTACGACGTCGGGCCCGCCAACGCGCTGCTCGACGCGGCGGCCCGGCGCCTCCTGGGCCGGCCCTGCGACCTCGACGGCGCCCGGGCGGCGGCCGGCCGGGTGCACCCCGGCCTGCTCGACGCGCTGCTCGCCGAGCCGTACTACGCGGCGCCGCCGCCCAAGTCGACCGGCAAGGAGCTGTTCCACGCCGGCTACCTGGACGCGCGGCTGGCCGCCCTCGGCGAGCCGGTGCCCGCCGACGACGTGCTGGCCACCCTGACCGAGCTGACCGCCCGGGTGGTGGCCGCCGAGTGCGACCGGCACGGCGTCACGGAGGTGGTGGCGGCCGGCGGCGGGGTGCGCAACCCCACCCTGACCGCGCGGCTGGCCGCGCTCGGGGCCGGCCGGTGGCGGCTGCGCACCACCGACGAGCTGGGCGTCCCGGCGCAGGCCAAGGAGGCGTACGCCTTCGCGCTGCTGGGCTGGCTCTCCTGGCACGGGCTGCCCGGCGCGCTGCCCTCGGTGACCGGCGCCACCCGGGCAGCCGTGCTCGGCTCCTGGACCCCGTCCGGGCCGGCGGGCCGGCACGCCGCCGCCGCGCCCCGCCGGCTGCGGATCCGCCCCTGACGACGGCGGGCGGACCGGGTTCGCCTGACCGGGTGGACCGGGGCCGGGTCGGATCCGCGCCTGACCGGGCGCTCAGCACCCCGGCCGGGCGGCGATGATCCCGGCCAGGCTGCGGACTGTGCGGCGGCCGATAGACTCTTCCGTCATGAGTGTTGAAGAGGGCACGGTTCACCACGCCGGGCTGCTGGCCACCGTCCGGGGTCCGCAGGACGTCAAGCGGATGTCCGCCGAGGAACTGGACATCCTCGCCGCCGAGATCCGTGACTTCCTGATCGCCAAGGTCTCCCGCACCGGCGGGCACGTCGGCCCCAACCTGGGCGTGGTCGAGCTGACCCTGGCCATGCACCGCGTCTTCGACTCGCCGCGCGACCGGCTCCTGTTCGACACCGGCCACCAGGCGTACGTGCACAAGATCCTCACCGGGCGGCAGGCCGGCTTCGACAAGCTGCGCCAGCGCGGCGGCCTCTCCGGCTACCCGAGCCAGGCCGAGAGCGAGCACGACCTGATCGAGAACTCGCACGCCTCCACCGCCCTGTCCTACGCCGACGGGCTGGCCAAGGCGTACGCCCTGCGGGGCGAGCAGCGCAGCGTCGTCGCGGTGGTCGGCGACGGCGCGCTCACCGGCGGCATGTGCTGGGAGGCGCTGAACAACATCGCTACTGCCGGCAACCCGCTCGTCATCGTGGTCAACGACAACGGCCGGTCGTACGCGCCGACCATCGGCGGGCTCGCCGACCACCTCTCCTCGCTGCGGCTCAACCCCGGCTACGAGAAGGTCCTGGACACCGTCAAGGACGCGCTCGGCTCGACGCCGCTGGTCGGCAAGCCGATGTACGAGGTGCTGCACGCGGTCAAGAAGGGCATCAAGGACGCGGTCGCCCCGCAGGCGATGTTCGAGGACCTCGGCATCAAGTACGTCGGCCCGGTCGACGGCCACGACGTGGTGGCGGTCGAGTCGGCGCTGCGCGCGGCGAAGCACTTCGGCGGCCCGGTGATCGTGCACGCCGTCACCCGCAAGGGCTACGGCTACCGCCCGGCCGAGGAGGACGAGGCGGACTGCCTGCACGGCCCGGGTAGCGCCTTCGACATCGAGACCGGCAAGTTGGTGGCCGCCCCCTCGGTGAAGTGGACCCACGTCTTCGCCGACGAGCTGGTCGCGATCGCCGACGAGCGGCCCGACGTGGTGGGCATCACCGCCGCGATGGCCGAGCCGACCGGCATTGCCAAGCTGGCCCGCAAGCACCCGAACCGGGTGTACGACGTGGGCATCGCCGAGCAGCATGCGGCCACCTCGGCCGCCGGCCTGGCGCTCGGCGGGCTGCACCCGGTGGTGGCGGTCTACGCGACCTTCCTCAACCGCGCCTTCGACCAGGTCCTGCTGGACGTGGCGATGCACAAGCTGCCGGTGACCTTCGTGCTGGACCGGGCCGGGATCACCGGCCCCGACGGGCCGAGCCACTACGGCATGTGGGACATGTCCGTCTTCGGGGTCGTGCCGGGCCTGCGGATCGCCGCGCCCCGGGACTCCGCCACCCTGCGCGAGGAACTGCGCGAGGCGGTGGCCGTCGACGACGGTCCGACCATCGTCCGGTTCCCGACCGGCACCGTCGCCGCCGACCTGCCGGCCGTGCGCCGGGTCGGCACCGTCGACGTGCTGGCCGAGTCGGCGCGTACGGACGTGCTGCTGGTCGCGGTCGGCTCCTTCGGGCACCTCGGCATGGAGGTGGCCGCCCGCGTCGCCGAGCAGGGCTACGGCGTCACCGTGGTGGACCCGCGCTGGGTCCGGCCGGTCCCGGCCGAGCTGCTCGAGCTGGCCGCCGGGCACCGCCTCGTGGTCACCGTCGAGGACGGCGTGCGGGTCGGCGGCGTCGGCGACGCCCTCGCCCAGGCGATGCGGGACGCCGACGTCCGGGTGCCGTTGCGCGACCTCGGCGTGCCGGCGGACTGGCACCCGCACGGCACCCGCGCGCAGATCCTCGCCGACCTCGGCCTGACCGCCCAGGACGTGGCCCGCGACGTCACCGGCTGGATCTCCCGGCTGGACGTCGAGCCGGTCGAGCCGGTCATCACCGCCGACGACGCGACCGCGCAGAACTGACGCACCGAACGCAGGCGGCGGGCGGCCCTCCCGGGCCACCCGCCGCCGTCGTATCACCTCACCCCCATGCACCAGCACCCCCGGCACACCAACCCCCCCGCCAGCCTCCCGAGCGCTCGCTCTGCCACCGCGCCGATCTTGCACCTTCGGCCGCCCTTATGCCGCCAATGCCCTTTGTGTCCGGGCAAAAAGTGCAAGATCGCCAGGGCAGGGCAGGGCAGGGCAGGGCAGGGCAGGGCAGGGCAGGGCAGGGCAGGGGGTTAGCGCCCGCCGAGGGAGCGGTAGTGGGTCTTCTCGGTGGCGGCCAGGCTGAACGTCTCCGAGCGGGCCGGCATCGGCACGACGACCAGGCCGGGCCGGTCCACCAGGCGCGGGGTCTCCGGCGGCGTCGACAGCGAGCTGTCCCGGGTGGCCCGCCAGCTCAGCACCGCCAGCGGCTGCCCCGGCACCGGCAGCGCGTACGCCTGTAGCGGGCTGGACCGGTCGGCGGGGGAGACCACCGGCGGGCCCCCGTCGGACGGGCGGTAGACCACGGCGGTCATCGTCCCGTCCGCCGTCTCCCAACTGAGCTGCTCCAGCTCCGCCGGCTCGCCGCCACCGAGGGCGACCTCGCCCAGGGTGCGGACCGCCAGCTTGGACATCGGCCAGGACGACGGCGTGGAGCGCGGCGCGTCCCGGTCGCCGATGCGGCGGGGGACGCTGCCGAACGGGCCCTCCTCGCCGGCGAGCACGCAGGTGTCGAGGCCCTTGAGGGCCCGCTTGCCGGAGCCGCTCTCGTCCCGCACGAGCGGATAGCGCGGGTCGGTGGTGCCGGTGCCCAGGTCGAGCAGCCGGTCGGCGGACCGGCCCCGGGGCAGCGACTCGGTCGCCTTCAGCGTGGCGGTCACCCCGACGGCCCGGCAGGCCGGCACGTCCACCGGCTCGGTGAGGCCGTCGACGTTGCGCAGCGCGCGGCCGTCCGGCCCGAGCAGCCGCTCGACCCGGCTCGACGTCAGGTAGCGCCGGCCGGCGACGGTGTGCACGGGCAGCACGTCGGAGTAGACGAGGTAGCCGGGGTCGGTGTACTCGGCGGCGCGGGTGACCGCGTACCGGCCGCTGTCGGCGGTGACCTGGAGCAGCCAGGACGCGCTCTCGCCGGGCACGTCGGCGGCCACCAGCACCAGCGGCGCGCCGTCCACCTCGCCGGACCAGAGGATCCCGGACGTGGGCAGGTGCACCCGGTCCTCGGCCGGCGACCGCCAGTCGCGGACCGCCCCGGTCACCGCCGCGGTCACGGTGGCGTCGCCCGCGAGCGCGCCGCGCGGCGGCCACACCGCCAGGTCGCCGTCGAGGCTGTCGTACCCGACCCGCAGGTCGCCCGGCTGCCGGTCGGCGACCGGACCGCAGGCCGTCGCGGTGAGCAGCAGGGTCAGCAGTGCGGTGGCCGTGATGCCGCGCCGGCGGACTGGAGCCACCTGTACGCCCCCTCGATCGCCTCAGCCGTGGTCTACGGAAAGCGCCATAGTACGAGATGTCCGATCACCCGGACGCGGCACCTCGTCCGCCGACCGGCCGCAGGTCACACGGCCGGCCGACACGCGCCACAGAGGACGGTGACGTGGTTTCAGGGCGAATGTCCCGCTCGGGTAGACTCCGCCGACTGTGACGCCTGCCGAGACCTGCGCCGAATCCTCGCCGGAATCCGACGCCGCCGCGGCCTCCGCGTCCGACCCCGCCGCCCGGCCCGACGGCGGCGACGCCGGTGACCGTACGTCGAACGGCGCCGCATCCGTCCCCGCCACCCGGGCCCCGGCCGAGGCCACCGGGCCGTCGGGCGCCGCTGCCGAGGTCGACGCCGCCGCCGGAACGCCGTCGAAGACCGTCGCCCGCACCTCGCCGGCGGCGGACGGCGCGGCCGGGGCACGGACGGCGGACGGCACGTCCGGGGCGCTGGCGGCGGACGGCGGGGCGGCCGAGGCACCGACGGCGGACGGCGGGGCGGCCCCCGCCCGGCCGCGGCGCTGGGCCCGACGCCGGCAGGACCTCGTGGTCTTCGGCCTGTTCCTGCTCGCCGCGGTCTGGGTGACCAGCCAGATCTGGGTGGACCCGGCCGGCCGGGTGGCGTCGCTCTACAGCAGCGACCCGGCCCAGGTGCAGTTCTTCCTCGCCCACTCGGTACGCGTGGTGCTGCACGGCGAGTTCCCGTTCTTCACCGAGCAGTTCAACTATCCCGACGGGGTCAACCTGATGGCCAACACGGCCATCCTCGCGCTGGGCATCCCGATGGTGCCGGTGACCCTGCTCTTCGGCCCGGCCGTGACGTTCGTGGTGCTGGTCACCCTCGCCCTCGCCGGCACCGCCTCGGCCTGGTACTTCGTGCTCTCCCGGCACGTCGTGCGCAGCCCGCTGGCGGCGGCGGTCGGCGGCTGGTTCTGCGGGTTCTCGCCGGCGATGCTGTCGCACGCCAACTGGCACCCCAACATCATCTCCCAGTTCCTGCTGCCGTTCATCGTCTGGCGGGTGCTGGTCATCACCCGGTCCCGGCGGCCGTGGCGCGACGGTCTGCTGCTCGCCCTGCTGGTCACCGTCCAGGCGTTCATCAACGAGGAGATCCTGCTCTTCACGGCGTTGGCCTGCGGGGTGTTCCTGCTCGCCGTGCTCGCCCAGCGTCCGGCGCTCTGGTCGGCGGCGTGGCGGCCGCTGGCGAAGGCCCTGGCGACCTGCGCCGTCGTCGCCGGGGCGCTGCTGGCGTACCCGCTCTACGTCCAGTTCGCGGGGCCGATGGCGTACCACGGGCTGAGTGACGCGGTCCGCGACTACGGCAACGACATCGCCGCGTTCTTCGCCCCCGGCTCGCCGACGCTCGGCGGCAACGAGCGCGCGAACATCAACCTCGCCCCGAACTACTCGGAGGAGAACGCCTTCTTCGGCTGGAGCCTCTCCCTGATCGCCGTCGGCATCGTGGCCTGGCTGCGGCGGGAGCTGCTGGTCCGGGCGCTCGCCGTGACCGGGGTCTTCTTCGCCGTGCTCTCCCTCGGCGAGCGGGTGTCCTGGTGGGACCGCGAGCTGGTCACCGGGCCGTGGGAGTGGCTGGTCCGGCTGCCGCTGCTCGACGCGGTGGTGCCGACCCGGTTCGGCCTCATCACCGGCGTGGTGATCGGCATCCTGCTGGCGCTGGCCGTCGAGCGCTCCCGGACGCTGCCGGTCGAGCCACGGACGCTGCGTACGCTCACCGTCGCCGGGCTCGTCCTCGCGCTGCTGCCGATCGCGCCGATGCCGCTGAAGGTCACGTCGCGCCCGCCGGTGCCGGACTTCATCACCGCCGACCGGTGGCGCGGCTACGTCGGGCCGGACCAGACCCTGGTGCCGATCCCGGTGCCGAACATGGGCCACACCCACGGGATGCGCTGGGCCGCGTCCACCAACCTCGACTTCAAGATCCCCGGCGGCTACTTCCTCGCCCCGCGCAACGGCAACACCGGCGACCCCGGCCGCTTCGGTGGCCGGCCCAGCGGCGTGGGGCAGTTGCTGGAGGAGGTCGCGTCGACCGGCCGTACCCCCGAACTGGACGACCGGCAGCGCCGCCGGTCGCTCGACGAGCTGCGGCACTGGCGGGCGGCCATCCTGGTGCTCCCGGTCGACCAGCACCACGCCGAGCCGCTGCGGCGCACCGTCGAGCAGCTGGTCGGCCCCGGCCGCCGGGAGCTGGACGTCTGGGTGTGGGACGTCCGGGCGCTGACCGACCAGCCGGCCTGATGGCCGCACCGACGGCGACCGGCACCGTCGACGCGGCACCAGCCCGGCGCCCGCGCCGGCTGCCGGCCCGCGCCGCCGACGCGCTGGTCGTCGCCGGCTACCTCGCCCTGGCGGTGCTGCTGACCGTCGGCCAGTGGGGGCGCCCGGGGCGGCTGTTCCACCAGGCGGGGGACCAGATCCTCTTCGAGTGGATGCTGGCCCGCGCGGCCCGGGCCGTGACGGGCCTGGAGAACCCGCTGTACAGCTCGGCGCTGAACGCGCCGGACGGCGTGAACCTGATGGCCAACACGTCGGTGCTCGGCCTGGGCGTGCCGCTGACCCCGGTCACCCTGCTGTTCGGCTCGCAGGCGGCGTTCCTGGTGGCGGTGGTCGGCTGCCTCGCCGGCACCGCGACCGCCTGGTACGTGCTGCTGCGCCGCCGGCTCGTCGACTCCCGGGTGGCCGCGGCCGTCGGCGGCCTGTTCTGCGGCTTCGCCCCGGGCATGGTCGCGCAGGCCGGGGCGCACCTGCACATGGCCGCGCAGTTCCTGGTGCCGGCGATCCTGGCGCTGGTCTTCCACCCCGACCCGCGCCGGGCGGTGCGGCACGGGGCGCTGCTGGGGCTGCTGGTGGCGTACCAGGTCTTCCTCGGCGAGGAGGTGCTGGTCTTCCTGGTGCTGGCGGCCGGGACGTTCGCGCTCGCGTACGCGGCGGCCGACCGGTCGGCCGCCCGCCGGCTGGCGCCCGCGCTGCTCGTGCGGCTGGGGATCGGCGTGGCGGTCTCGCTGCCGCTGCTGGCGTACCCGCTGTGGTTCCAGTTCTTCGGCCCGGGCCACTACCGGGGGATGCCCTTCCACGTGTACGGCTACCAGCTCGACGCCGCGTCGTTCACCGCCTCCGCCCGGCAGACCGTGTTCGGCGACGACCACCTGCCGGGCCTGCTCGCACCGAACCCGACCGAGGAGAACTCCTTCTTCGGGCCGGGGCTGCTGGTGCTCGCCGTGGTGATCGTGATCTGGCTGTGGCGCCGGCCGTCGGTGCGCGCGCTGGCCGTCTGCGGGGTGCTGTTCGCGCTGCTCTCCCTCGGCGCGCAGGTGCGCCTGGAGGGCACGGCCACCGGCATCCCCGGCCCGTACCGGCTGGTCGCGGAGCTGCCGCTGCTCGACCTCGCGGTGCCGGCGCGTTTCCCGCTGGTCTGCATCCCGGTGCTGGGCATCCTGCTCGCCCTCTCCCTCGACCGCCTCCGCGCCGCCGAAGAACCACGGGCGGGCGGGGTGCCGGTGCGGCTGCTCTGGGGCGGGGCGGTGGCCGCCGCGCTGCTGCCGCTGTTCCCCACCCCGATCCGGACCGTGCCGGCCTGGCCGGTGCCGGCCTTCGTGGCCGAGGGCGGCTGGCGCGCGTACGTCCCGCCGGGTCGGACCGTGGTGCCGGTGCCGCCGGTGACCGGCGCCGGGGTCAGTCCGGCGATGCTCTGGTCGGCCCGCACCGGGCTGGCCTTCCCGACGCCGGGCGGCTACTTCATCGGCCCCCGGGCCGCCGACGACCCGGCCGCCCGCTGGGGCGCGCCGGATCGTCCCACGGCCGTGCTGCTGCGCCGGGCGGCGGAGACCGGCGAGGTGCCGGCGGTCACCGACGCCGACCGCCGGAGCGCGGTGGAGGACCTGCGCCACTGGCGCGCCGCCGTGGTGGTCCAGGGTGGACTGCACCACGGCGACCCGGTCCGGCGTACGGTCGAGGCGCTCCTCGGTCCCGGTCGCGAGGTCGCGGGCGCCTACGTCTGGGACGTGCGCCCGCTGGTGGGGTGACGGGTCAGCCGACCAGGGGACGGACGTCCCACAGCCAGACGTCGTCGACGCGCTGCGGCGGGCCGATCAGCGCGGTCATCAGCTCCCGGAGGACCGCCTCGCGCGGGTGCGCGCCGAGGACGACCACGGACGCCTTCCAGAAGCGCAGGTCCTCGACGGCCTGGCGGCGGTTCTCGTCGGTGAGCGGGGGCACGTCGCCGGAGTCCATCGTGGCGTAGACCAGGGTGCTGGTCGGCCGGTTCGGCGCGCCGAAGACGCCCTCGCCCAGCTCGTTCGGCCCGATGAAGTAGCCGCCGGGGATGGGGAACGCGTGCTGCGTCAGGGCGCTCCAGCGCAGCGTGGGCAGGCCGTGCACGTTGCTCGGGATCGGCACCGGCACCAGGGTCCGGCCCGCCGGCACGTACGGGCGCCAGCCGCCGGCGGTGATGAAGTGCGGCGGGGGCTCGACGGGCTGCGCCGGCAGCGGGCGGGGGACGAGCGGCAGGACGGCGAGCGCGACGGCCGCGTACCCGACCGGCCGGAGCCAGCGGCGGCGCGGCCTGGCGCCACCGGCGGTGTCGTCGCCGACGCGGGGGGCCGGCACCGGCGGGCGACCGTTGTGGGCCACCGCGTCCCAGGCCAGGGCGAGCAGCACGCCGACCGCCGCCCCCACCACCAGGGCCAGCCGGGTCGGCATCATCATCTCGACCAGCGGCAGGTCGTCGGGGATGTACGACCACGGGCCGTCCGTCTCGGTCTCCACCCCGTTCAGGCGTACCTTCGGGCCGATCGAGGCCACGGTGAAGACCACCACCAGCACCGCCACGATCCGGGCCGCGAGCGAGCGGCGGACCAGCAGCACCAGCGCCACCAGCGACAGCAGCACCAGCGGCCAGCCGAACCAGGTGTTCTGCTCGGTCAGCCCGATGGTCTTCTCCACCGCCTCGTCCCCGGCGACGGTGTCCCGGGCGAAGGTGACGAAGGCCGCCAGGTCCTCGCCCCAGTTGTGGAACACCCCGCCCTGCAGGCCACGGTAGGACTGCGGGCCGTTGAACTGGAACCAGATCGGGTAGGCCGTCAGCAGCAGGGCCAACCCGCCGCCCACGCCGAGCGCGGCGGCGAAGGTGCCGGCCACCGCCCGCGTCCGTGCCGGCCGCATGACGGCGTACGCGACCACGGCGACCAGGCAGGCCAGCGCGGTCAGCAGCAGCATCTCCTCGTTGATGAAGATCTGGTACGCCACCAGCAGCCCGAGCACGACGCCGTTGCGCCGCCACCGGCCGGGCTCGCCGAGCCGGAACACCCGCAGCACGATCAGCGGCAGCAGGAAGTTCGAGACGAAGTTGGGCTGACCGTTGGCGTGGTGCACGATGCCGGGCGCGAAGCCGAGGAACGCGCCGCCGACGAAGGCCGCCGCCCGGGAGCGCACCAGGTGCCGCGACAGCACCCAGTACGACGTGCCGGCCGTCGCCGCCAGCGCGGCGCCCAGGTAGAGCGCGTACATGACCTGCGGGCCGAGGAGCATGGTCAGCGGCGCCAGCGGCAGCGTCACCCCGAGCAGCGAGGTGTTCGCCATCATGTTCACCCCGTCCGGGGCGTTCTGCCGGGCGGTGAACAGCGGGTTCTCCAGGTGCCGCACCGAGTACGCGCCGTGCGAGAAGAGCCACTCGAACCAGCTGTGGTCGGTGGGCAGGTGCGACGACACCCGGTTCTGCACGTCCACCCAGTAGTTCAGGCACACGAGAACGCCGAGCAGGACATAGGCTCCGATGGCCAGTACGTCGGCGCGGGCCGGCCGCCGCCGGGGCCGCCGCGACGGCTCGGCCGCGACGGGCGCGGAGACGAAGTTCAGCGAGGGGTTTACCACCGGCACAGCCACGACGCGCCATCGTACAGGCGCGGATGCGTCGCTTTTGCCGGGCCGGTGCCTGCCCGGCCGGTTTGCCGGCCCGCGCGGGGGTGTGACGGGGAGGACGGCGCGTGACGGTCATCGACCTCGGTGAGCGGCGGGAGGTTCCGCCGCCGGTCGGCCCCGGGCCGGGCCGGGCGGTCCGTCGCTGGGCCCCAGCCCTGGTCGCCCTGCTGTGCCTGGCCGTGCTGACCGCTGCCGCGCCACGGGCCGCGCACCCGCCCGGCGCCGTCATCCCGGCCCGCCCGGACGCCGACGTCGTCGTCGCGGGCGACCTGCTGCTGGTGGTCGACCGGACCGGGCCCGACGCGGCGAGCAGCCCGGGCCCGGAGCGCCGGGTGGCCGCCTATCAACTGCCCTCGGGCCGTCCACTGTGGCAGCTGCCGCTGACCGGGCCGGTGAGTCCCTTCCCCGTCGTGCGCGTCGGCGACGTGGTGGCGCTCGTCATGCCTGAGGAGCCGGCGGGGCCGCAGGTCGTCGGGCTCGCCGCCGCCGACGGCGCGGTGCGCTGGCGCGTCGACGGGCAGTTGTACGCCGCCACGCCGGCCGGAAACCTGCTCGTGTGGGGGGTCGCCGGCGCCGGGCCGGGCACGCCCGCGCTGCGGTCGGTCGAGGCCGCCACCGGTACGGTCCGCTGGGCGCTGCGGCTGTCCCCGGAGGCCCTGCACTGGTCGGCCCGGGACGGCCGGGTGACGCTGCTGACGGTGCTCGACGGCGGGCGGCTGGAGCTGCGCGACCCGGACTCGGGCGCCCTCCGGCACGCGACGGCCCTGCCCGCCGCGGGCGAGCCGCCCGAGGTGCTCGGGGTCACCGACGACCTGGTCCTGGTGTCCGAAGGGCCCGGCGTGCTGTCCGCCTACGACACCGCCGCCCTGCGCCGGCGGTGGAGCGTGCCGCGCGGCCCGTCCGCACGGCCGTACGCCTCCGGGTGCGGCGTGGTGATCTGTCTCGAGGACGGCGGGCGCGGCTTGCGGCTGCTCGACCCCGCCACCGGCAGCGCCCGCTGGCGCGCCGACGACTGGCCGCTGCTGACTCCCATGGGCGATCGGCTGCTGGCGGCTGGCTATCCGCGCGGCGGTGTGGCGGAACACGTGCTGCTCGACGCGGCGACCGGTCGCCCGGTGCGGGAGCTGGGCCGCTGGCGGTTGGGTGACCTGGCGCCCTGGGAGGACCGCGCGATCCTGCACCGACGGCAGCGGGACGGGCGCGTCCTGATCGGCCGGCTCGACGAGCGGGGGGACGGCGTCCGGGTGCTGGCGGCCCTGCACGGCGTGGTCGGGGCGTGCGGCGGGTACGGGTCGTTCGTCCTCTGCCGCCGGGAGGGCGGCGCGTACGGGGTCTGGGAGCTGCCCGGGTGACCGGTGGAAAGGGGCGGGCATGACCCTGATCGACCTCGGTGAGCTGCGCGACGAGCCGGACGGCGAGACCCCGCTGCCCCGCCCGCCCCGGGCCGTCGGGCGGCCGCTGCGGGCCGCGCTGGTGCTCGCGCTGCTCGTGGCCACCCTGGCCGGTGCCGCGCCGGCACCGGAGCGGTTCTCGTTCGTCGTGCCGGCCCGCCTCGGGTCCGAGGCGTTCCTCGACGGCGACCGGCTCTACGTGGTCGAGCGGGCCGAGGACGAGCCCGGAGGGACCGTCGACGTGCGCGCCTACACCCTGCCCGCGCGGACCCCCGCCGACGGCCGGGCGCCGGCTCCCCTGTGGCGCGCCCGCCTCCTCGCGCCGGGCCGGTTCTGGCAGGTGCAGACCGGGCCCGGGGTGGTGCTGCTCTCGATCGCCGGGGACCAGAGCGTCGGCCAGACGATCGCCCTCGACCCCGCCACCGGCCGGGAGCGCTGGCGGCAGGCCGGCTACCACTGGGCGGACGTCGCCGGGACGCTGCTGATGCAGGACGCCGGCGCCCTGCGGTCGGTGGACCCGGCCTCCGGGCGGGCGCTCTGGTCGGTGCCGACGCCGCCCGAGGGGGTGCACTTCGGCCTCCGCGACGGTCTGGTCGAACGGATCGTGCTGGTCAGTTCCGACGGGAGGGCGGAGGTGCGCGACCCCCGCTCGGGCGGCCTGCTGTACGCGGCGGAGTTGCGCCTCGACGGGCAGCCCGCGATCGGCCGGGTGATGACGACCGACGACCTGTTGCTGGTCCTCTGGCCGCGGAACGGCGTGGTGACCGCGTACGGGCTGGACGGGCTGCGACCGCGGTGGGAGGCGCGCGTGCCGATGGTCGAGCACGTCACCGACTGCGGCGAGGTGCTCTGCGCCGCCGGGCAGACCGGGGGGTTCCACGCGCTCGACCCGGCCACCGGCGCGGTCCGCTGGACCGCGGAGGGGTGGATGGGGGTGCTGTCCGGGCGCGAGGGGCGGCTGCTGGCACACGCGCCGGGGTCGACCGGGGAACGGTTCAGCGTGCTCGACGCGGCGACCGGTCGACAGGTCGCCGACCTCGGCACCTGGCAGCTGATGCCGTGGCACGACGCCACCGACCGGTTCCTCGCCGTGCGGCCGGCCGCATCCGGCGGCGGACTGGTGGTCGGCGAGCTGGACGTCGTGGCCGGCCGGTCCCGGGTGGTCGACGTGCTCAGGGACGCCTCCGGGGACTGCCGGGGCGGCACGGACACGGTGCTGTGCCGGCTGCGCACCGGCGAGTACGGCGTCTGGCGGTTCCGCGGCTGAGCCTCGGCGCGCTGCGTAGTCGTCCGGCCCGCGCCGCCGGGGTCACCCGTCGGGCTGGTCCGGGTGCCGGGTCACCAGTTGGGCTGCTGCGGTGCCGGGGGCAGCGGCACGCCGGGCGGCCGGAGCACGTACGCCACCCCGCCGCTGCCGGCCTGCCAGGCGGCCTCGAACCGGTCCCGGTCGACGGTCCGGCGCACCCCGTCGTCGTCCGGGGCGTACGGGTCGTTGAGCACCGGCGCGCCGGTGTCGGTGAAGCCCACCAGCACCAACAGGTGCCCGGCGGTGTCGTAGTCCAGGCCGGGCACCTGGCCGGCGGTGAACGCGGCGGAGACGATCAGCGGGATGCCGGCCGCCACGAACGCCTCCGCCTCCGCCAGCGACCGCAGCCGGGTGACGAAGGCGTCCACCCCGTGCAGCCCGGCGTACGCGGTGTTGAACGGCCAGTTGCCGGCCCCTGCGTAGGCGTGGTCGTAGCAGTGCCGGGCGGCGTGCACCACCACCGGGCGGGGGCCGGCCGGGGTCACCCAGGCGTACCGGTCCGGGGCGGGGGCGGCGTCCCAGAAGGCGAGCACCATCGACGTGCAGGTGGGGCTGCACCAGGAGTCCCCGCCGCCGCCCCACTGCGGGTGCGCGCCGGCGTGCAGCCGCTGCGAGTAGCGCGGCACGTCCAGCACGGTGCCCCAGGCGGCCGGCGTCGTCCGGGCGGCACCGGGTGCGGCGGCCGGGGCCGGGGCGACTCCGGCGGGCCGGGCGTCCGCGCCGGGCGGGGCCGCCACGGACGGTGGACCCTCGGCCGCCGGCCGGGTCGCCGCGGCCTCCGCGCGCGGCGCGGAGGCGACGGCCCCGACCGTGCGCAGCACCGGCGTGCCGCCGGCGTCGGCGTCCGCCGGCCGGAGCAGGGTCACCCGGGCCTGCCAGCCGGTGACCGTCGCGCCCGTGACCAGCAGGGTGTCCGTGTCCACCCGGGCGTCGGCGTCGCGCTGCCCGGGCACGGAGGTGCGGCGGAACGCCTCGTCGTCGGCGGCCCAGTCGGCGAGGACGTACCAGCCGGTGGACGGGGCGTCGCCGTGCCAGCCGCGCAGCTCCACCCGCAGCCAGCAGCCGCCCGGGGTCTGCCCGGTCCACGAGGGCACCACGTCGCGGACGGCGAAGCCGGCCGGCACGGGCGGCGAGGTCCAGCTGCCCGCGGCGTACCGGCGGGTGCGGCCGTCGGCGTCGGTGTGGTCGAGCCGGTCGACCGGGTCGGCCAGTTCGAGCCCCCAGGGGCCGGCGCGCAGCCCGGCCAGGACGCCCCGGTCCGCGTCGTCCGGCAGACGGAAGCCCCGGTAGGCGACGTCACGCCCGGCCGTCGGCGCCGCGTCGGTCATGCGTCTCCCCGTCCGTCACGAAGGTTGATGCCGGAAGCATCGCGTACGACGAAGGTTTTCTGCAACGGTGGCCGGCCCGGACGGCGGGTGCGGCCCGGGTTGGCGGCCCGCACTAGGTTGTCGGGTGGTCAGGGCGCGAGGAGGCCGGGATGCGGGTACTGGTGGTCGAGGACGAGCGCAACCTCGCCGACGCGATCGTGCGGGGGCTGCGCAAGCGGGGCATGGCGGTGGACGTCGCCTACGACGGTGACAGCGGCCACGAGATGGCGTTCGTCACCCGCTACGACGTGGTGGTGCTGGACCGGGACCTGCCCGGCGTGCACGGCGACCAGATCTGCGCGGACCTGGCGGCCTCCGGCGCGCTCACCCGTGTGTTGATGCTGACCGCCAGCGGCACCGTCGCCGACCGCGTCGAGGGGTTGCAGCTCGGCGCCGACGACTACCTGCCCAAGCCGTTCGCCTTCGACGAGCTGGTCGCCCGGGTGCAGGCGCTCGGCCGGCGGGCCACCCCGGCCGCGCCGCCGGTGCTGGAACTCGCCGATCTGGTGCTCGACCCGGCCCGCCGGGTCGCCACCCGGGGCGGGCAGCCGGTCGACCTGACCAACAAGGAGTTCGGCGTGCTCTGCGAGCTGCTCAAGGCGCGCGGCGCGGTGGTCTCCAGCGAGGAGCTGCTGGAGCGGGTGTGGGACGCCAACACCGACCCGTTCACCACCATCGTCCGGGTCACCGTGATGACACTGCGCAAGAAGCTGGGCGACCCCCCGCTGATCGAGACGGTGGTCGGCGCCGGCTACCGCACGGCGGAGGGGGCACGGTGAGCGCGAGGAGTGAGCCGGTTTTGCGAGCCCCGCAGTCGCGATCGGAGGGGGCACGGTGAGCGCGAGGAGTGAGCCGGTTCTGCGAGCCCCGCAGTCCAAACCGAAGGACCCAGCCGCGCGGAGGCGTCTGCGGCCCACCCTGCGGCTGCGGCTGACCCTGCTCAACGGCGTGCTGCTGGTCGGCGCCGGGGCGATCCTGGTGCTGCTGGCCTGGCTGCTGGTCCGCGACGCGCTGCGACCGACCGACGAGTTGCTCCCCGGCACGACCGTGGTGCTGGCCGACGGGCGGTCGCTGGACGCCGCGCAGTGGCAGCGGCAACTGGTCGACGCCGCCAGCACGGAGCTGCTGGTCAAGGGCCTGGTGGCGCTGCTGGCGATCAGCGTCGTCGGGGTGGCCGGGGCGTACGCGGTGGCCGGGCGGGCGCTGCGCCCGCTGCACCAGGTCACCGCCACCGCCCGGCGGCTCGGCGAGACCACCCTGGACCAGCGGATCGGCTACTCCGGCGCCGACGACGAGGTGGCCGAGCTGGCGAAGACGTTCGACGCGATGCTGGACCGGATCGCCGCCGCGTTCGAGGCGCAGAAGCGCTTCGTCGCCAACGCCTCGCACGAGCTGCGCACCCCCCTCGCCGTGATGCGTACCGAGATCGACGTGACGCTCAGCGACGACGAGGCGGACACCGCCGAGTACCGCCGGATGGCCACGGTCGTGCGGGACGCCTCCGAACGGGCCAACGGGCTGGTCGACGCCCTGCTGGTGCTGGCCCGCAGCGAGGCCCAGGCGGGCCGCCGGCTCGGCCGCCGCACCGAGTGCGACCTCGCCGCCGGCACCGCCAACGCCCTGTCGGCCGTACGCCGGGAGGTGGAGCGGATCGGGTTGCGGGTGCAGACGTCGCTGGAGTCCGCGCCGGTGGTCGGCGATCCGGGGCTGCTGGACCGGTTGGCCGGCAACCTGATCGAGAACGCGGTGCGTTACAACCACCTGCACGGCCGGCTCTGGGTGCGTACGGGCTCGGACGGGTGCCGGTCCTGGCTGGTGGTGGGCAACACCGGCTTCGAGGTGGACCAGGCCGACGTGCCGGGCCTGTTCGAGCCGTTCCGGCGCGGCGGCCGGGAGCGCACCGGCGCGCGCGGCTCGGGCCTCGGGCTCTCCATCGTCCGGGCGGTCTGCGACGCGCACGGCGGCACGGTCAGGGTGATCGCCCAGCCCGGCGGTGGGCTGGAGGTCACAGTGACCCTGCCGGCGGCGGAGGCCGCCCCGGCGGTGACCGCCGAGGAACCGGCCGCCGGACGGTGACGCGGCACGGGGGTTGCGGGGCGCGCCGGCCCGATGAAAGGATCATGGCGTCAGCCCGACATCCGGAGGGGGGTGCGTCGAATGTTCACCGTCATGATCTCCGCGCCCCGTCTCGCCGGCTGACCCTCACGCACGCGGGGCGCCTCCATCCGTAGCGGAGGAACCCGTGTATCCACGGATCCACAACATCAGTTTCGATTGTCACGACACCTACGCCCTGTCCGGCTTCTGGTCGGCGGTGCTCGGCTACGCCCGGCACGCCGACGACGCACCGGGCGGCCCGGAGGCGGTCCTGCTGCCGCCGGGCGGCGACACCACCCCGAGCGTGTTCTTCCAGCAGGTGCCCGAGGCCAAGACGGTCAAGAACCGGGTGCACGTCTGCCTGCAACCGGCCGGTCGGACCCGCGACCAGGAGGTCGAGCGGGTGCTCGGGCTCGGCGCGGTCCTGGTGGACGACCAGCGGCGCGCCGACGGTACGGGCTGGGTGGTGCTCGCCGACCCGGAGGGCAACGAGTTCTGCGTCCTGCGCGGCGCGGCGGAGCGGGCAGGTGCGTCGACAGAGGAGGAACACCAGTGAGCGCGACCATCCACAACATCGGCATCGACTGCCGCGACACGTACGCCCTGGCCGGCTTCTGGGCGCAGGTCTTCGACTGCCCCCGGCAGCCGGACGACTTCCCGGGTGACCCGGAGGCCATGCTGCTGCCCCCGGGGGGCCCGGAGGTGCTCTTCCTGGCCGTGCCCGAGGGCAAGACGGTGAAGAACCGCCTGCACCTCGACCTGGAGCCCGCGGACCGGACCCGGGACGAGGAGGTGGCGCGGCTGCTGGGCATCGGCGCCACCCACGTCTCCGACAACATCCGCCCGGACGGTTCGGGCTGGGTGGTGCTGGCCGACCCGGAGGGCAACGAGTTCTGCGTGCTGCGCAGCGCCGCCGAGCGGGCGGCCGCGGCGGGCTGACGCGGCAAGCTGACGCGGCAGGCTGACGCGACAGGGGCCCGTCACCGGTGGTGACGGGCCCCTGCGTGCCCGGCGGTCAGTACTTCTGCTCGATCTGGCCGCGGATGGCGACGAACTCGGCCGCCGCGGCGGCCGAGGACGAGAAGAACATCACGATGATCCCGACGCTGCCGTGGTCGGCCCACGCGCAGACGCCCAGCGGCACGTCGGCGGACTCGCCGTCGCCGCACCTGGCCTCGCCGCCGTTCGGGCCCGGGGCGATGTTCGTCAGCCTCTTGACCTTCAGCTCGCTGGAGATCCCCTTGACCGCGTCGTCGAGCTCACGCTCGGGGTTGAGCACGAAGGTGGAGGCCGCGACCACCATGACCATGTCGCGCTCGTCGGCGCTGCCGTAGAAGGCGCCGGCCACGCCCGTCGCCTGGGGCACCGAGGTCTTCAGTTCCCGCACCATGTCGTCGGCCAGCTTCTTCAGCGTCGGCTCGGTGCTCTGCGGGCGGCCCGCGAGGGTCTCCGGCGTGACGACCCGGATCCGGGGGGTGGAACTGGTCTCCGGGGACGGGGCGGCCTCCGACGACGGCGCGGCGCTCGGCGTGGCGCTCGACGCCGGGGTCGCCGTCGGCGTCGGGTTCACGACCGGGGTGTCGTTGTCGGAGAGGGCGACGTAGCCCACGGCGCCCCCGCCGAGGCAGAGCACCAGCAGCCCGACGATACCCAGGGTCAGGACCAGGTTGAGGTGCGACCGCGCGGGCCCGCCGCCCGGCTGGGGCGCGCCGGCGTACTGCGGCGGGTAGCCGGCGTACGGGGCGGGTGGGAAGCCCTCCTGCGGCGTGACGGGATATCCGCCGTACGGCTGGGTGGGGTACGGGGCCGCCGGGGAGCCGGAGGCCGGCGCGGCGGACCAGCCGCCGTGGTGCGGCGGCTGCCCGCCCGCCGGCGGCCAGCCCTCCGCCGGCGGCACGGGGTAGCTGTCCGGCTGCGGCGGGTGGAAGTCGTAGTGGGTGTCGTGCTCATGCTGCCCGGACCAGGGATCGACCGGCGGTGAGGACATGGATCAGCTCCAGGCGACGTTGCGAACGCGTGATCGTAGCCAGCCACCGCTGCGTCCCGCTATCCCCTTCCCGACCAGGCGGGCCGCGACGACGATCGCGGTGGCCGCCACCATCCAAGCTGGACGGGGCGACCACCGCGAACGCGGGGGAGCGGGGCGGATCAGGCGGGCAGGCTGGCGACCCCGCGTGGCAGGAACCGCTGGCCGGTGACCCGCTCCGAGGTGCCGGTCCGGTCCAGGTACGGCGTGACGCCGCCCAGGTGGAACGGCCAGCCGGCGCCGAGGATCATGCACAGGTCGATGTCCTGCGCCTCGGCGACGACGCCCTCGTCGAGCATGAGCCGGATCTCCTGGGCCAGCGCGTCGAGCGCGTTCTGGCGCACCTGCTCGGCGGTGAGCGGCTGGTCGCCGACCACCAGCAGCTTCGCCACCTCGTCGTTGACCTGGTCGTCGACGACGATCGGCTGACCGGAGTCGGCGATCCGCTTGAGGTTCTCGCTGACCCCGAACCGGTCCGGGAACGCGGCGTGCAGGGTGCCGCCCACGTGGTACGCGACGGCCGGCCCGACGAGCTGGAGCAGGGCGAGCGGGCGCATCGGCAGGCCCAGCGGGTCCAGCGCGCTGTTCGCCACGTCCAGCGGGGTGCCGGCGTCGACGGCCGCGAAGACGGTGCCCAGGAAGCGGGTGAGCAGCCGGTTGACCACGAACGCCGGCGCGTCCTTCACCAGCACCGAGGACTTCTTGAGCTGCTTGCCGACCGCGAAGGCGGTGGCGAGGGTGGCGTCGTCCGTCCGCTCGCCCCGGACGATCTCCAGCAGCGGCATCATGGCGACCGGGTTGAAGAAGTGGAAGCCGACCACCCGCTCCGGGTGCTCCAGCTCGGCCGCCATCGCGGTGACCGACAGCGACGAGGTGTTCGTCGCCAGCACGGCCTCCGGCTTGACGATCTTCTCCAGCTCGGCCCAGACCTGCTTCTTGACGTTCAGGTCCTCGAAGACCGCCTCGATGACGAAGTCGGCGTCCGCGAAGACGCCCTTGTCGACCGAGCCGCTGACCAGGCCGTACAGCTTGGCGGCGGTGCCCTTGTCCATCCGGCCCTTGCTGACGGCCTTCTCGATCTGGGTGTGCACGTAGCCGACGCCCTTGTCCACCCGGGCCTGGTCCAGGTCGGTCAGCACCACCGGCACCTGGAGGCGGCGGGCGAAGAGCAGGGCGAGCTGGCTGGCCATCAGGCCGGCGCCGACGATGCCCACCTTGGTGACCGGGCGGGCCAGGCCCTTGTCCGGCGCGCCGGCCGGCCGCTTGGCCCGCCGCTGCACCAGGTCGAAGGCGTACAGGCCGCTGCGCAGCTCCTCCGAGAAGACCAGGTCCGCCAGGGCCTCGTCCTCGGCGGCGGTGCCGGTCGCGAAGTCGGCGTCCTTCGCCGTCTCCAGCAGGTCCAGCGCCTTGTACGCGGCCGGGACCGCGCCGTGCAGCCGCTGGTCCAGCGTCGACCGGGCGAAGTAGAGCACGCCCGCCCACATGTCCTTGTCGACCTCGGGACGGGTCACGGTGACCTCGCCGCGGACCACACCGGCGGCCCACTCCAGGGACCGCTCCAGGAAGTCCGCCGGCTCGAGCAGCACGTCCGCGATGCCCATCTCGGCGGCCTGCCTCGGCTTGAGCATCTTGTTCTGCATCAGCGGGTTCTGGATGACCACCTGGGTCGCCGCCGGGATGCCGATCAGGTTCGGCAGCAGCTGGGTGCCGCCCCAGCCGGGGACCAGGCCGAGGGAGACCTCGGGCAGGGCCAGCGCCGCGGCGCCGCCGGAGAGCGTCCGGTAGTGGCAGTGCAGGGCCAGCTCCAGGCCGCCGCCCATCGCCGCGCCGTTGACGAAGGCGAAGGTCGGGATCTCGCTGTCCCGGAGCCGGGCGAAGACCCGGTGGCCGAGCCGGCCGATCTCCAGGGCCTGCTCGCGGTCGGCGAGCTGCGGGAGGCTGGTGAGGTCCGCGCCCACGCAGAAGACGTACGGCTTGCCGGTGACCGCGATGAACGCCGGATTCGCCGCCACGGCGGCGGTGATCGCCTCGTCCAGGCTGGTCAGGCCGCCCGGGCCGAAGCTGTTCGGCTTGGTGTGGTCGAAGCCGTTGTCCAGGGTGATCAGGGCGGCCGGCCGGTCCAGCCCCGGTACGTTCACCGAGCGCAGCAGCGCCTTGGTGACAACCTCGTTCGGTGCGGCGAGGCTCACTTGTCTCCACCCTCCCAGTGCGGGTTCTCCCAGATCACGGTGCCGCCCATGCCGATGCCGATGCACATGGCGGTGAGGCCGTAGCGGACCTCCGGGTGCTCGGCGAACTGCCGGGCGAGCTGCGTCATCAGCCGCACGCCAGAGGAGGCGAGCGGGTGACCGATGGCGATCGCGCCACCCCACGGGTTGACTCGGGGGTCGTCGTCGGCGATGCCGAAGTGGTCGAGGAAGGCGAGCACCTGCACGGCGAACGCCTCGTTCAGCTCGAACAGGCCGATGTCGTCGATGGTCAGGCCGGCGAGACGCAGCGCCTTCTCGGTCGACGGGATCGGGCCGACGCCCATCACCTCGGGCTCGACGCCGACGAAGCCGAACGAGACCAGCCGCATGGCGACCGGCAGGCCCAGCTCGCGGGCGACGTCCTCGGAGGCGAGCAGGCTGGCGGTGGCGCCGTCGTTCAGGCCGGCCGCGTTGCCCGCGGTGACCTTGCCGTGCGGGCGGAACGGGGTCTTCAGGGTGGCGAGCTTCTCCAGCGAGGTGTCTCGGGGCGCCTCGTCCACCGTGGCCAGGCCCCAGCCGCCGTCGGCGTCGCGGATCGCCATCGGCACCAGGTCGTCCTGGAGCTTGCCGTTGGCGTACGCCTTCGCGGTCTTCTGCTGCGAGGCGAGCGCGAAGGCGTCGGTGCGCTCCTTGGTGACGTGCGGGACGCGGTCGTGCAGGTTCTCCGCGGTCGCGCCCATGACCAGCGCGGACGGGTCGACCAGCTTCTCGGCGACGATCCGCGGGTTGGGGTCGACGCCCTCGCCCATCGGGTGGCGGCCCATGTGCTCGACACCCCCGGCGATGGCGACGTCGTACGCGCCCATGGCGATGCCGCTGGCGACGGTGGTCACCGCGGTCATCGCGCCGGCACACATCCGGTCGATCGCGAAACCGGGGACGGTCTTGGGCAGGCCGGCCAGCAGGGCGGCCGTCCGGCCGATGGTCAGGCCCTGGTCGCCGATCTGGGTGGTGGCGGCGATGGCGACCTCCTCGACCCGCTCCGGCGGCAGCTGCGGGTTGCGGCGCAGCAGTTCGCGGATGCAGCGGATGACCAGGTCGTCGGCGCGGGTGTTGGCGTACATGCCACCCGCCTTGCCGAAGGGGGTGCGGACGCCGTCGACGAAGACGACATCCCGGACTTCACGGGGCACTGGAGCCTCCTTTTCGACCACGATTCGGCCTTCCGCGCCGACAGGCGGCACGACGGACGAATGAAGGTCGCCGGCACGGGCGTGTTCCTCCGGATGCTACTCGCCAGTAACCACCGTCGGCACCCACCCCCATGTGGCCAACCCCACACCCACCCCACCCACCCCCACCCCACCCCTGCCGGCTCCCGGTGCCGGGCGCGCGTGTTGATCATGAAGTTGTTGTTTCGACACGCCGAGGGCGGTGATAACAACTTCATGATCAACGGGGAGGGAGGGGAGTGCGGGGCCGGGGGGAGGGTCAGGCGGGTGGGGGTGGGTCGGTGAGGGCCTCGGTGAGGGCGGGGAGGAGGAGGGCGATCTGCCACTCGCGGGCGTTGAAGCCGCGCAGCGTCTCCGCCACGGTCTCCTCGGTGACCTCCTCCGGAGGGACCCAGGCCAGGCGGCGGATCGAGTCGGGGGTGATCAGGTTCTCCGGGGGCAGGCCGTGCGCCCCGGCGATCCGGACCACCACTTCCCGGCACCGGGCCAGCCGGGCCGCCGCCACCGGGTCCCGCTCGGCCCAGCGGTGCGGCGGCGGGGGACCCTCGACCGTCGGGGCGACCGGCAGCGCGTTCTCCGGCAGTTGCCGGGCGTCGTCCAGCGCCGCCAGCCAGGTGCGAGCCAGCCGCCGCACCGAGCGGCCGCCGAATCCGGGCAGGGTGAGCAGGGTCTTCTCGTCCTTCGGGTCCAGCTCGGCCGCCGCGACGATGGCCGAGTCCGGCAGCACCCGCCCCGGGGCGGCGTCCCGTCGGGCCGCGATCTGGTCCCGCGCGTACCAGAGGGAACGCACGCGCGCCTGCGCGCGCGCCCCGCGCACCCGGTGGATGCCGGAGGTGCGGCGCCACGGCTCGGCGCGGACCCGGGGCGGCCGGGCGCCGGTGCGCACCAGCGCGGCGAACTCCTCCGCCGCCCAGGCGGACTTGCCCTGCCGGGTCAGCTCCTCGTCGAGCGCGTCGCGCAGGTCGACCAGCATCTCCACGTCCAGCGCCGCGTAGGTGAGCCAGGACTCCGGGAGTGGGCGGCTCGACCAGTCGGCTGCCGAGTGGTGCTTCTCCAGGCTGTAGCCGAGTAGCTGCTCGGTCAGCGCGGCCAGGCCGACCCGCTCGAACCCGGCCAGCCGGGCGGCCAGTTCGGTGTCGAAGAGCCGGCGCGGGCGCAGCCCCACCTCGGCCAGGCAGGGCAGGTCCTGGCTGGCCGCGTGGAGCACCCACTCGGCCTCGCCGATCACCTCGTCGAGGGCGCTCAGGTCGGGCAGCGGCAGCGGGTCGATCAACGCCGTGCCGGAGCCGGCCCGGCGCAGCTGCACCAGGTATGCCCGCTGGCTGTAGCGGTAGCCCGAGGCCCGCTCGGCGTCCAGGGCGACCGGGCCGGTGCCGGCGGCGAAGCGGGCCACGACCTCGGCGAGCTCGTCCGGCGTGGCCGCCGGCTGGGGTGTGCCCTCGCGCGGGGCGGTCAGCGGAACGGGCCCGTCGGCGTTCGGTTCGGTCCCCGCGTCCTCCGGCTCCGGCCGGGCCGACGGCGGGTGGTGCGCTTCGTTTCCCGTACGGCTTTCGGCGGCCCGACGGCGCAGGGGTGGTTCGTCGGTCACCTGACAACCCTAGTGCGCGACGCGATCCGGCGGGTGCAGCCGGTCCGGTGCGTGTCGATCGGACGGTCGGCCGGGTCCTCGCCCAGCCGGACATCGGGGAAGACAAACCCCTTTCGCGCAGGTACGGTCCATCGAGCCGTTTGCGCCGGTACGGCATCATCAGGCCCCGGGACACCGCGGGGCGGCTACGGGGAGGGCAAGGCGATCATGACTGCTGGCTACGGGTCGGCGGACACGGGTCCGGCGGGGCCGGGCGACGGGAGCTACCGGCCGGGGCCGCTGCCGCCCCGGATCGAGCCGCCCGCGTCGGCGTACCCGCAGAACGTCCCGGGGCAGGCCCCCGCCGCGCCGCCGCGGACGACCTGGTCACCGCCGCAGCAACAGGGCCAGTGGGGCGCCGCCCCGGTCGCTCCCGCCGGCTGGGGGCAGGGCGCCGCGCCGTCCGCCGTCCCGACAGCCCCCGGCGGCCCGACGTCCGCCGGAGCTGCCCCGGGCGCCGGCTGGCCTCCCGCCGCCGGGCAGGCGTCCCCGGGCGCCCCCGGGCAGCCGCCGGCCGCCGGGCAGCCGCCCGTGCCCGGCCAGCCGCCGGCCGCCGGGCAGCCGCCCGTGCCCGGCCAGCCGCCGGCCGCCGGGCCGGCCCAGCCGTACCCCGCCGGTCCCGTCCAGCCGGGCGCCGCGCCGGCCTCCCGGGGCCGCTGGCTGACCGTCACCGCGCTCGTGCTCGCCGGCCTGCTGGCCGTGGTGACGGGCGTGCAGGCGTACCAGATCCACCGACTCTCGGACCGGCTCGGCGACACCGACCGCCGGCTGGACGCGGCGCAGGCGGGCGACGGGACCCGGCTCGACGGGCTGGAGAGCCGGGCCGAGGCGCTGGAGAAGCAGGCGGGTGCCGCGTTCAACCCGGAGGCCGTCGCCAGCGCGGTGCTGCCCAGCGTGTTCCGGGTCCGGGCCGGCAACTCCACCGGCACGGCGTTCGCCATCGGCAAGCCGGCCGCCGGCGGGGGCACCAACCTGTTCACGAACTACCACGTGGTGGAGTCGGTCTGGGAGGCCGGCGAGCGGGAGGTCTTCCTGGAGCGCACCGACCAGCGCTTCCCGGCGACCATCGTCAGGGTCGACGAGGCGAACGACGTCGCCCACCTGCGGACCACCGGCAAGTTCACCGGCCTGGTCGCCGCGCCGGCCGCCGTGAAGTCCGGGCAGCAGATCGTCGTCGTCGGCGCGCCGCTCGGCCTGGAGGACAGCGTCACCACCGGCGTGGTGAGCGCCTTCCGCGCGGCGGGCGGCGGCCAGGGTCCCGTCATCCAGTTCGACGCCCCGATCAACCCCGGCAACTCCGGCGGCCCGGTGATCAACGGCAGCAAGCAGGTGGTCGGCATCGCCACCGCCAAGGCCCGCGACGCCGAGGGGATCGGCCTCGCCGTGCCGATCAAGGTCGCCTGCGACGGTTTCAAGATCTGCTGACCCGGTCAGCACCCGACCCGTACCCACCCGGTCCGGCCGACCATGCCGCCCGGACCAGCTCACGCGGAGGAACAACGACATGTCCCAGCCACCGACCGGGCCGGGCGGCTACCCGCCGTACCCGCCGCAGCCGCCGGCCGCGCCCGGTCAGCCGCCGTCGGGCGGCGCCCCGCACGGCACCACCTACGGCACCCCCCGCCAGCACACCCCGGAGCAGGCCGTGCCGCAGCAGTACGGCGCCCAGCCCGCCGGGTCCTCCGGCTATCCGCAGTCCGCGCCGCCCGCAGGGTCCGGCTACCCGCAGTCCGCGCCGCCCGCCGGGTCCTCCGGCTACCCGCAGTCCGCGCCGCCGGCCGGGTCCTCCGGTTATTCGCAGTCCGCGCCGCCGGCCGGGTCCGGCTACGCCCCGGCCGGCACGCCGGCTGCCGCGCCGCAGGCCGGCCAGGTCTCCGTCCCGCCCGCCTTCGGGCAGCCGATGTCCGTGCCCCCCGCGTCCGGGCCGTCGTACGGGCAGCCGATGTCCGGCCCGCCCGGCTCCGCCCCGCCCTTCGGCGCCCCCGCGCCGGGTGCCGGCAAGAGCCGTAAGGTGCTGGTCCTGGCCGTGGTGGCCGGCCTGCTCTTCGTCCTGGGCGGGGTGATGACCGGCCTGTTCGTCAGCACGAGCAGCGAGCTGGACCGCACCGAGAAGAAGATGGCCAGCGAGGTCAGCCAGCGCGACGGCACCATCGCGGCCAACGGCAAGGAGATCGAGAAGCTCAAGGCCGACCTGCAGACGGTGAAGGACAAGCTGGACGACACCGAGCAGGACCTCACCGGCACCCGCAACGACCGGGACGAGCAGGCCCGGCAGAAGAAGGTCATCGCCAACTGCCTCGACAAGCTCACCACCGCGCTCGGCGCGGCGGCGGCCGGCAACAAGGCGGCCTACGACAAGGCCGTCCAGGGCATGGACAAGATCTGCAACGAAGCCGAGAAGTATCTGTGAGGTGACCCGTCGCGGGGTCAGGCCGCGCCGGCGGGGCGACGCTCCGGCAGCGCGGTCACCCCGGGCGGGGGCAGCCCGGCGGTCGAGGCCAGCAGCGCGCACCAGGCGAGCAGATGCGGGGCGAGGTCGTCGTCGACCGGCGTCCAGGAGGCGCGGATCTCGATGTCGCCGGCCGCGGGCGGCCCGGCCAGGTCGCCGAACCGGGTCGACATGGTCTGGGTGATCGTGCCGCCGATCGCGGTGTGCCCGGCGTCCTGCGCGTCCAGGGCGTCGGTCAGCCACGTCCAGCCCACACCCGGCAGCAGCGGATCGGCGGCCAGGTCGACCTCCAGATCCGCCGTCACGTAGGTGACCAGCCGCAGGGTGCCCCGCCAGGCCTCGTGCCCGGCCGGGTCGTGCAGCAGGATAAGCCGCCCGGAGGCCACCTCGTCGCCGTCGCGCACGACGGTGGCGGAGAGCGCGAAGGCGTACGGGGCGAGGCGCTGCGGCGCGCCGATCTCCTCCAGCACGATCTCCGACCGGGGTGCCGCGGACCGCAGCCCGGCGACCGCGCGGGCGAAGGTCTCCGGGAGCGCGATCGGGGGGGCCATGCCGGCAGCCTATGCCCGGCAACCCGCCGCCGCCGGAAACGGCACGCCGGGAGCCGGCCCTCCCGCGGCCCGCGTGCGACGGCCCGGCGGGCCGGGGAAGCCCCGCCGGAGGCGCCTCCGTCGAGGCAAGCTGACGGGGGTCACAAATGGCGGCGCTGCCCGCTGCCGCGGGTATGCCGCGTGGCACGATGGCCGCGATGACCACCACCACGACGGGCGACGACGCCCGAGACGAAGACACCCGCTCCGGCGGACCGGCCGACTCGCCCTTCGTCCGGGCCTGCCGGCGTCGGCCCGTCCCGCACACCCCGGTCTGGTTCATGCGGCAGGCCGGCCGGTCGCTGCCGGAGTACCGCGAGATCCGGGCCAACGTGGCGATGCTGGAGTCCTGCCGCCGCCCCGAGCTGGTCACCGAGATCACCCTCCAGCCGGTACGCCGGCACGGGGTGGACGCCGCGATCCTGTTCAGCGACATCGTCGTGCCGGTCGCCGCCGCCGGGGTGGACCTGGACATCGTGCCCGGCACCGGCCCCGTGGTGGCCGAGCCGGTGCGCACCCTGCCCGACGTGGAACGGATCCGGCCGATCACCCGCGACGACGTCTCCTACGTGGACGAGGCGGTCCGGCTGCTCGTCGCCGAGCTGGGCGACACCCCGCTGATCGGCTTCGCCGGCGCGCCGTTCACCCTGGCCAGCTACCTGGTCGAGGGCGGCCCGTCGCGCACCCACGCCAAGACCAAGGCCCTCATGTACGGCCAGCCGGAGCTGTGGCACGCGCTCTGCCGCCGGCTGGCCGAGGTGACGCTGGAGTTCCTGCGGGTCCAGGTGGCCGCCGGGGTCTCCGCGGTGCAGCTCTTCGACTCGTGGGCCGGCGCGCTGTCCGAGGCCGACTACCGCCGCTTCGTGCTGCCGCACTCCGCCGCGGTGCTCGCGGGGCTGGCCGACGCGGGCGTGCCCCGGATCCACTTCGGGGTGGGCACCGGCGAGCTGCTCGGCGCGATGGGCGAGGCCGGCGCCGACGTGGTCGGCGTCGACTGGCGTACGCCGCTGGACGTGGCGACCCGCCGGATCGGCCCGGACAGGGCCGTGCAGGGCAACCTCGACCCGTGCGTGCTGCTCGCGCCGTGGCCGGTCGTCGAGGGCGAGGTACGGCGGATCCTGGAGCAGGGCAGGGCCGCGCCCGGGCACGTGTTCAACCTGGGGCACGGCGTGCTGCCGGAGACCGATCCCGACGTGCTGACCCGGGTGGTGGCCCTGGTGCACGAGCTGTCCGCCCAGCCAGCGGACCGGGGGTGAGCGGCATGCGGGCGCCGTGGCGGGTGGCGGTGGTCGGCGGCGGGATCGCCGGGCTGGCCGCCGCGGTCCGGTTGCGCGACCGCGCCCCCGCCGACACCGAGATCACCGTGTACGAGCAGTCCGGCGCGCTCGGCGGCAAGCTGCGCACCGGCGAGCTGGCCGGCTCGGCGGTGGAGTTCGGGGCGGAGTCGTTCCTGATGCGCGACCCGGCCGGGGGCGAGTCCGCCGCCGTGGCCCTGGTCCGCCGGCTCGGCCTGGGCGAACAGATCGTGCACCCCACCGTCGGGCAGGCCGCGCTGGTGGTCGGCGGCGCGCTGCGCCCGATCCCGGGCGGCACGCTGGTGGGCGTACCGGGGGATCTGGAGCGGGTGACCTCGGTCGCGCGTCCGGCGGCGGACGCCGACGCCGACGCCGGCCGGCCGCTGCTCGGCGCGGACGACGACGTCTCGGTCGGCGCGCTGGTCCGGGCCCGGTTCGGCGACGAGGTGGCCGACCGGCTGGTCGACCCGATGCTCGGCGGCGTCTACGCCGGCCGGGCCGACGACCTGTCCCTGGTGGCCACCATGCCGGCGCTGGCCCGGGCCGCCCGGGTGGAGCACACCTTGGTGGGGGCGGTGCGCGCCGCGCAGGCCGCCGCTCCCCGGGCGCCGGGTACGCCGGTCTTCGGCACCCTGGCCGGTGGGCTCAGCACGCTGGTCCGGGCCGCGGCGGCGGCGAGCGGGGCGACGATCCGGCGGGACGCGGCGGTGCGCGAGCTGACCCCGACGGGGGCGGGGTGGCGGCTGACCGTCGGCCCGACCCGCGACCCAGAGCTGGTCGACGTCGACGCCGTGGTGCTGGCCGTGCCGGCCCGGCCGGCGGCGCGGCTGCTCGGCGGTCCGGCGCCGGCGGCGGCCGAGCGCGTCGGCGAACTGGACTACGCCAGCGTCGCGCTGGTCACCCTCGTGTTGCCCGAGCCGGAGCTGCCCGAGCTGTCCGGCTTCCTGGTGCCCAACACCGAGGGGCTACTGATCAAGGCGTCGACCTTCTTCACCACGAAGTGGGGGCACCTGCGCCGGGCGGACGGGCTGGCGCTGGTCCGCGCCTCCGTCGGCCGGTACGGCGAGGAGCAGCAGGTGCAGCGCACCGACGAGGACCTGGTCGCCACCGTGCACCGGGAGCTGTCGGCGGTGCTCGGCGTGCCGCTGCCCACCCCGGTCGCCGGGCACGTGCAGCGCTGGGGCGGTTCGCTGCCGCAGTACACCCCGGGTCACGCCGACCGGGTGGCCGCCGCGCGGGCCGTCCTGCGGGCGGACCACCCGACGCTCGTCCTGGCCGGCGCCGGGTACGACGGCGTCGGCATCCCGGTCTGCGTCCGCTCCGGCGAGACGGCAGCCGAAGAGATCATCACAGCACTGGGAGGATCGGGGACATGACCGAGCAGACCAACGCGGCCCGGCTGCGGGAGCTCAACGCCAGCATCCGCTACACCATGTGGTCGGTGTACCGGGCCAGCAGCCCGCTCCCGTCGCTGCGCGAGAACGTCACCGGCGAGGTCGAGACCCTCTTCGAGGAGCTGGCCGGCAAGGACGTGGTCGTCCGTGGCACGTACGACGTCGCCGGCCTGCGCGCCGACGCGGACCTGATGATCTGGTGGCATGCGGCCTCCAGCGACGACCTCCAGGACGCGTACCTGCGGTTCCGTCGCACCGCCCTGGGGCGGGCGCTCACCCCGGTCTGGTCCCAGATGGCCCTGCACCGGCCGGCGGAGTTCAACAAGAGCCACATCCCGGCGTTCCTCGCCGGCGAGGAGGCCCGCTCGTACATGTGCGTCTACCCGTTCGTCCGCTCCTACGAGTGGTACCTGCTGCCGGACGCCGAGCGGCGCGAGCTGCTCGCGGAGCACGGCAAGATGGCCCGCGGCTACCCCGACGTGCGGGCCAACACGGTGGCCTCGTTCGCGCTCGGCGACTACGAGTGGATGCTCGCCTTCGAGGCCGACGAGCTGCACCGGATCGTCGACCTGATGCGCGACCTGCGGGCCGCCGGTGCCCGCCGGCACGTGCGGGAGGAGATCCCGTTCTACACCGGCCGCCGCCGTTCGGTCGCCGAGATCGTCAACGGCCTCGTCTGACGTAGGGCCCGAGACCCGCCCGCACAGCACTGTCGAGCTGCCCCGTCCGGTGGGCAGCTCGACAGTGACCTGAGGAGGCTGGTGCGCGGGTCGCTTTCGGCGCTCCGCCCGGAGCGACCCGGACGGAGCGTGGGTGCGGCCGGCGGTGGAGTCGTGGGCGGCTGCCGCATCTCTAGCGTTCCCAGCCAATGCCTTCCCGGCGCATCGGGGTGTGCGGGATGCCGTCCTCGACGTAGCCGGGGCCGCTGACGGCGAAGCCGTGCCGGGCGTAGAAGCCGACCAGGTGGGACTGGGCCTCCAGCACGCACGGGCGGTCGCCGACCACCTCCAGTGCCGCCGCCATCAGCCGGCCGGCGTGCCCGCCGCCGCGCGCCCGCGGCGTGACCACCACCCGCCCGATCCGCGCCACGCCGCCCGGGTCGGCGAGGATCCGCAGGTACGCTGCCGGCGCGCCGTCGTCGTCGAGCCACAGGTGCCGGGTGCCGGGCTCGACGTCCCGCCCGTCGAGTTCCGGGTACGGGCACGCCTGCTCGACCACGAACACGTCGATCCGGAGCCGGAGCAGGTCGTGGAAGGTGCGGGCGTCCAGGTCGGCGAACGTGGCGACCCGGACCGGAAGGTTCTGCTGCGGCATGCGGCGATGGTAGATCGACTCACGGGCTGCGCGTGTCGCCGAGTGACTCCAACAGGGTCCGCAGGGTGTCCGCGAGGGTGTCGCGCTGCGCCGGGGCGAGCGCGGCGAGCAGCCGGTCCTCGGTGGCGACGTGGTCGGGCAGGACCCGGTCGATGAGCGCCAGTCCCTCGTCGGTGAGGCCGACCTGCACCGCGCGGCCGTCGGTGTCGCTGCGGGTGCGGGTCACCAGGTTGCGCGCCTCGAGCCGGTCGAGTCGCTGGGTGACGGCGCCGGAGGTGACCATCGACGAGTGCATCAGCTGGGTCGGGGTCAGCCGGTGGGGCGGGTCGCTGCGGCGCAGCGTGGCGAGCACGTCGAAGGACGCGGAGTCGAGGCCGTGCGCGCTGAACGTGCGGTGCATTTCCGCCCCGGCGAGCCGGGAGAGCCGGGAGAGGCGACCGAACACCCCCATCGGGGAGGCGTCCAGATCCGGTCGTTGGGCGGCCCATTGCTCCAGCACCCGGTCGACGTGATCGGCCATCCGCCCACCCTAGCAGCGGTGCTTTAGTGGTGAGGTACTTCACGGCGGACGTCGCCGGAATTACCTTAGCGCTCAGCTAAATTATCTCAGTGCTAAAGAACCGAACGCTCCTCCTCGGCGTGACCGCGCTGGCCCCGGCTATCTGGGGGACCACCTATCTCGTCACCACCGAGCTGCTGCCCCCGCAGCGCCCGCTGCTGGCCGCGGTGGTGCGTGCCCTTCCCGCCGGTCTCCTCCTGGTCGCGGTCACCCGGCAACTGCCCAGGGGTGCCTGGTGGTGGCGGGCGGCGGTGCTCGGCGCCCTGAACATCGGCTTCTTCTTCGCGCTGTTGTTCGTCGCCGCGTACCGGCTTCCGGGCGGGGTCGCCGCGACCGTCGGCGCGGTGCAGCCGCTCCTGGTCGCCGCGCTCTCCGCCGGCGTGCTGGGCGACCGGCTGACCCCGCGTACCGTCCTCGCCGGGGCCGCGGGGGTGGCCGGGGTCGGGCTGCTGGTGCTGCGGGCGGACGCCCGCCTCGACGGCGTCGGCGTCGCCGCCGCGCTCGGCGGCGCGGTCGTGATGGCCGGCGGCGTGGTGCTCAGCAAGCGGTGGTCGTCGCCCGCGCCGCTGCTGGCGACCACGGGTTGGCAGCTCGCCGCCGGCGGCCTGCTGCTCCTTCCGGTCGCCGTGCTGGTCGAGGGTCCCCCGCCAGCGGTGCTGACAGCCGGGAACCTGATCGGGTACGGCTACCTCACGCTCGTCGGCTCCGCCCTCGCCTACGCCCTCTGGTTCCGTGGCATCCGCGCCCTCACGCCCACCACCGTCACCTTCCTCGGCCTGCTCAGCCCGCTGGTGGCGACGGCGTTGGGTTGGCTCGTGCTCGCCCAGGAACTCACCCCGGCGCAGCTGTCGGGCGGGCTGGTCGTCCTCGCCGCCATCGTCGTGCAGTCGCGGGCGTCCCGCCCGGCCCGATCCCCGCGTCGTATCACCCCGGCGGCGGCTCCCCGGTGAAGCCCGCGTCAGGCGGGGCGGGCGCCCACCGCGTCGCGGATCTCGGCGCCCTGGGCGCCCTCCTCGGCGCGGGCGCAGTGCGCGCAGCAGAAGAACCGGCCGGACACCTCCACCCCGTGCCCGACGATCTTGATCTGGCAGTGCTCGCAGATCGGCGCCATCTTGTGCACGGCGCACTCGAAACAGTCGAAGGTGTGCACGTCGCCGCTGACGGTCCGCACCTCGAACGCCATCCAGTAGTCGTTACCGCAGACCTCGCAGGTTGCCACGACATAACCCCCCGAAATAGGACACGTTTTCTCAAGCCTGCCGTACGGGCGCGGGTCTGGTAGTCGAAACAGCCGAGCTGGTCGGGTTCGGCGGCGTGTCGCCCCCGGCGTGTCGGCCGTTGTGCGGGAGGGCGGGGTGGCCTGCTGTTGCCCTGGGGGGCGGCGCGCTGAGGGTCGTCGATGTTTTTATCGACAGGAGTCTTTACTGTTAAGAAGGTTTAATTTATGTTGGGTGGCACCTCACCAGCCCGAAGTCCGAAGGAGCTGCCACCATGCGCCGAAGAATCACGATTCCGCTCGTGGCGACGGGCGCCGTCGTCTCCACCCTGGCCGTCGCGGCGCCCGCCCAGGCCCACGGCTACGTGTCGGGGCCACCGAGTCGCCAGGCGCTCTGCGCCCAGGGCCGGGTCCCGGACTGCGGGCAGATCAAGTACGAGCCGCAGAGCGTGGAGGGCCCGAAGGGGCTGCGCAGCTGCCACGCCGGGATCGCCCACTTCGCCGTGCTGAACGACGACAGCCGGGGCTGGCCCGCCACCGCGGTCGGCTCCTCGGTGACCTTCACCTGGACCAACACCGCCCGGCACGCCACCAGCAACTGGGAGTACTTCGTCGGTGGCACCAGGGTGGCGGTCTTCGACGGCGGTGGGCGGCAGCCCGGGGCCACGGTCTCGCACACCGTCGACCTGAGCGGCTGGTCCGGACGGCAGAAGGTGCTCGCCGTGTGGAACATCGCGGACACCGCCAACGCGTTCTACTCCTGCGTCGACCTCCAGGTCGGCGGGGGCGGCGGTCCGTCGCCCACGCCGAGCCCGACACCGCCGGCCCCGTCGCCCACCCCGACGCCCACCGCCTCCCCGACCACCCCTCCCGCCCCGGGCGGCAGCTGGACGGCGGGCCGGGCGTACCAGGCCGGCGACCAGGTCACCTACGGCGGGCTGACGTACCGCTGCCGGCAGGCACACACCGCGATCCCCGGCTGGGAACCGCCCTACGTGCCGGCGCTCTGGACCCAGGTCTGACCGTACGGGTGCGGCCCCGCCCCCGGCGACCGCCGCACCCGTCACCACCCCGGATCGGAGTACGCCATGCGACGGCTGCGCACGGTCGCCCTGCTCGCCGCCCTGCTGCTGGCATCCGGCTGCGGCGCGGGGACACCCCCGACGCCGCCCGCGCCCGCCGCGCCCGCGCCCGCCGCGCCCGCGCCCACCGGGAGCGCGCTGAGCGGGCTGGACGTGGTCTTCCTGACCACCATGGCGGCGCACACCGAGCAGACGCTGGAGATGGTGCGGCTCGGCCGGGACCGGGTGACCGACCGGAAGCTGCGCACCCTGGTCGCCGCCATCGAGGTCACCGAGTCCGACGAGCTTGCCACGATGCGCGGCTGGCTGCGGGAAGCCGGGCCCGCCGGGACAGCCCACCGGCACGACCACGACCACGGGACCGCCGGGGACCTGGCACGCCTGCGGACCGCCCCGGACGGCGAGGTCGACCACGTCCTGCTCGACGTGCTCGGCGCCCACCAGGGCGCGGCGGCCGACCTGGCCCGGGCGCACCTGGCGGTCGGCAGCGACCCGAGGGTGCGCGACCTCGCCGGACGCGTCGAGCGCTCGCGTACGGCCGAGGTCTCGCTCCTGGCCGGGCTGGCGGCGGCCCGGCGCTGACCCGGCGGCCCGGCGGCCCGTGGTCGCCCGGCCGCCGGGTCAGCGGCGCCCCCGCCTCAGGCGTCGGTGCGCGGCTCCAGTCGGATGGAGACCGAGTTGACGCAGTGCCGGGTGTCCTTGGGGGTGAAGCCCTCACCCCGGAACACGTGACCGAGGTGGCTGTCGCACCGGGCACAGCGGATCTCGGTGCGGCTCATCCCCAGGCTGCGGTCCTCGATCTCCTTGACCGCGCCGGGGATGGCGTCGTCGAAGCTGGGCCACCCGCAGTGCGAGTCGAACTTCGTGTCGCTCGGGAAGAGCTCCGCGCCGCAGGCCCGGCAGCGGTAGATCCCCGGCGTCTTCGTGTCGACGTACTCGCCGGTCCACGGGCGCTCGGTGCCGGCCTCCCGCAGCACGCGGAACTCCTCGGGGCTGAGCCGGACCCGCCACTCTTCCTCGGTGCGGGGCAGTTCGCTCTCGTCAAGACTCACCCGCCAACGGTACGCCGGACGTCGGGGGTGTGGCATATGGTCGCGCAATGGGTGGCACGAAGGCCGCGGCCGAAGAGATCGAGGTGGCCGGGCACACCGTACGACTGACCAGCCCGGAGCGGGTCATCTTCCCGCAGCGCGGCTTCACCAAGGCCGACGTCTTCCACTACTACGTCGCCGTGGGCGACGGCATCATGCGCGCACTGCGCGACCGTCCCACCACGTTGCAGCGCTTTCCCGAGGGCGTCGAGGGGGAGATGTTCTTCCAGAAGCGGGTGCCGACCCGGGGCGTGCCGCCGTGGGTGCGCACGGCCACCATCAGCTTCCCGAGCGGTCGCAGCGCGGCCGAGCTCTGCCCGGCCGACCTCGCCCACGTGGCCTGGGCCGCCCAGATGGGCACGATCGTGTTCCACCCGTGGCCGGTGCGCGCCGCCGACGTCGACCGCCCCGACGAGCTGCGCGTCGACCTCGACCCGCAGCCGGGCACCGACTTCGCCGACGCGGTCGCCGCCGCCGGCGAGCTGCGCGGGCTCCTCGACGAGCTGGGCGTCCCCGGCTGGCCGAAGACCTCGGGCGGTCGCGGCGTGCACGTCTACCTGCGGATCGCGCCACGCTGGACGTTCACCGAGGTGCGCCGGGCCACCATCGCGCTCGCTCGCGAGCTGGAGCGGCGCCGGCCGGAGTTGGTCACGACCGCCTGGTGGAAGGAGCAGCGGGGCACCCGCGTCTTCGTCGACTACAACCAGATGGCCCGGGACCGCACGATCGCCTGCGCGTACTCGCTGCGGGCCAACGCCAGGGCCACCGTCTCCACCCCGGTCACCTGGGACGAGCTGCCCGACGTCGACCCGGACGACTTCGACCTGCGCAGCGTCCCGGCCCGGCTGGCCGAACGCGGCGACCCGCACGCCGGCATCGACGACGCGGCGTGGGACATCACCCCGCTGCTGGAGTGGGCCGACCGGGACGACGCCGCCGGCCAGGGCGACATGCCGTACCCGCCGGACCACCCCAAGATGCCCGGCGAGCCGAAGCGGGTGCAGCCCTCCAAGGACCGCGACCGCCCCCGCTGACCGGCCCGCGCCGGCTCTCGTGCTGCCGCCTGGGCGGCGCGGCCGTCACCGCCGGTCGGCGTACGCCTCCACGGCCTCCTTGGCCGAGCGCAGGTCCGCGCCGGTCGCCTTCCGGTACGCGGCGATCGCCTTGATCTTGTCGCCCCGGGCCAGGTGTTCCCGGACCCCCGGCGGCACGGGCGCGGCGTCCACCACGCCCAGGTGGTCCATCACCAGCGTGAGCCGGCGCTCGATCTCGGCGAGCCGGTACGCGGTCCGCGCCTGGTCGGCCCTGCCCGGCACCTGGGCGGCGAGCAGCGCGACGACGGCGACCACGAGCACGGTGAGGACGATCTCCATCCGGCGATCGAAGCACAGCGCCGCCATGCCGTCCGCCCCGCGCCCCGACGATGGACCGCCGCCGATCGGGTAACGATCAAGTAACGGGCGCGAACCTTTCCCGGACCGTCACCCCTCTCCCTGATCGTCGGCCCGACACCGGGCCAGGGGAGGGCATCGGATGAAGCTGGTGTGGAGGCGGGCCCACGAGGCGCGCGGGCTGCTGCTCGCGGCGGTGGTCGCGGCCCTGGTGGCGGTCGCGTTGGTCACCGGCCTCTCCGACTACAACCGCCGGGCCGTCGAGTCCGGCCAGCGCGCCCTGCTCACCGGGGCGTCCTTCGAGGAGCGCAGCATCCTGGTCAGCGGTGCGGCCGGCCGGGACGCGACCGAGTTCGCCACCCGGGACCGGGCGGTCCGCGACGGCTTCGCCGCCGGTCTCGGCGGTGCGCCGATCACCGTCGACGCCGCCCGCTACGGCGGTGGCCGTGAGCTGACCGGCGACCTCGGCACGGTGGTCCGGGAGGACGACGACCCGGTCTTCGCCAGCCTCGCGACCCTCGACGACCTGCCCCGCCACGCGGAACTCACCAGCGGCGCGTGGCCCACCCCCGGGGCGTCCCCCATGCAGGTGACGTTGCCGGAGAAGGTCGCCGGCGCGCTCGGGATGGCCACCGGCGACCGGGTGCCGATGCTGGACCGCAGGTCCGAGCGGACCAGCGAGGTGGTGCTCGTCGGGACGTGGCGCCCGCGTGACGCGGCCGACCCGTACTGGCTGCTGGCCCCCGGGGTGGGCGCCGGCAGCGCGGCGGACTCCGGCACCTCGTACGGGCCCTTCGTGCTGGACCGGGCCGACTTCGTCGCGACCTACCCGGGCGCGGTGTCGGCGTCCTGGGTGGTCGAGCCGGACCTCGCGGCCGTGGCCCGCGCCGGCCGGCTGCTCGACGTGCGGGCGGCGCTGAGCGCTGCCGTCGCCGAGGTGCCCGAGGCGGCCGGGCTGGGCTCCTCGGCCCAGACCGTCACCGCGATCGACCGGCTGCTCGACCGCGTCGCCCGGGCCGACCTGGTCGGGCGCTCCTCGCTGGCCACCCCGCTGCTGCTGATCGTGGTCCTCGGCGGGTACGCGCTGGTGCTGGTCGCCGCCCTGCTGCACGAGGACCGGCGGGGCCAGACCGCCCTGCTCCGGGCCCGCGGCGCCGCCCGGCGGCAACTGGCCGGCCTGGCGGCCCGGGAGGCGGCGCTGGTCGTCCTGCCCGCCGGCGTGCTGGGGCCCCTGATCGCCGGCGAGGCGCTGCGGCACGTCGGCACGGGCGACGCGGCCGCGCTGGCGCTCACCCCGGGAAACACCACGTTGGTCTGGGCTGCGGCGGCCGCCACCGCCGCCGGCTGCCTGGTCGCGATGGTCGTCCCGACGCTGCGGGGGGCCGGCACGTACGTCGCCGACATGGCGGCCCGGTCCCGTCCCACCCGCGCCGCGACCGTCCAACGGGCCAGCCTCGACCTGGTGCTGGTCGGCTTCGCGGTGCTGGCCTGGACGCAGCTGCGCCAGTACTCCTCGCCGGTCACCGGGGCCGGCGGGCGGCTCGGGGTCGACCCGCTGCTGGTCGCCGCGCCGACGCTGGGCGTGCTCGCCGGCGCGGTCGTGGCGCTGCGGCTGCTGCCGCCCGCGACCCGGTTCGCCGAGCGGTTCGTGGACCGTCGACCGTGGACGGCGACGATGTTCGGCATGTGGCAGGCCGGCCGGCGCCCGCACGCCGGCCCGGTGCTGCTGCTCGCCCTCGCCGTCGGCGGCAGCACCCTGGCCTGGTCGCTGGTGACGACGGGGGAGCGGTCGCAGGCCGACCAGGCCGAGCACACCGTCGGCGCCGACCTGCGGGTCGTCGAGCGCACCGGCGCGGCGCCCGACGACCGGGCCGGTCAGCTCGGCGTGCTGCCCGGCGTCGACGGGGTGCTGCCGGCCTGGCGGGACGAGATCCGCCTCGGCCGCGACGACCTGCCGACGACGGTGGTGAGCCTGGACGCCGGGGGCGCGACCGGCGTGCTGCGGCTCAACGAGCGACTGGCCGACGAGCCGGTGCCGGCGCTGCTGGACCGGCTGACCCGGGCGCGCGGCGCGCCGGGCGGCATGGACCTGCCCGCGGGCACCCGGTCCCTCACCGGCACGGTGCGTACGCCCGTGCAGGGCGCCATCACGCCGCACCAGATCGGTCTCTGGGTGCTGCTTACCCGGGCGGACGGGCTGGCCTTCCGGCTTCCGGCGGGCAGCAGCGGCAGTGACGGCCGGCCGGTGCCGTTCACCGTCGCCGTCCCCGACGGGGCGGGCACCGTGCGGCTGTCCGGGTTCGAGATCGACGGCGGGGACGCGCGCGGGCGGGCGTACCGCCTGGAGGTGTCGGACCTGCGGCTGGTCGGCGCGGACGGCGCGGCCCGGCCGGCGTCGCTGGCCGGCGAGTGGGCGGCCGTCGACGGCCAGGGCAAGCCGGTCGGCGCGCCGGTCACGGCCACCGGCCTGAGCGCCGAGCGGGAGGTCGAGTACCTGGCGGGGGGCCGGTTCGCGTTCCAGCCGCCGAGCCGCTTCGCCGTGGTGCCGGCCGCCGAGAACCGGCCGGTACCCGCGCTGATGACCCCGGCGGTGCGCGACGCGCTGAGTCTGCGCACCGGTGACACGGTCAACCTCGTGCTGTCCGGCGCGACGCTGCCGGTCACGCTGGTGGGCGAGCTGGACGAGGTGCCGTCCACGGCCGGCGAGGGCGTGCTGCTGGACCTGCCGGCGGCCACGGACTGGCTGATCCGGGACCGGGGCGCCGTCCGGCCGGTCGCGGAGTGGTGGCTGGGCACCGCCGGCGACAGCCACGCCGAGGCGGCCCGCGGGGCGGCCGAACTGGCCGGCACCACGCTGCTCGACCGGCGGGAGGTGGCCGAGCGGGCCGCCGGCGACCCGTACTGGCAGGGGGCCCGCACCGGGCTGCTCGCCGCCGCGCTCGGCTCGGTGCTGCTGGCGCTGGTCGGCCTGGTCGTCGACGTCTGGGCGACCGCCCGGCACCGGCTGGGGGAGTTCGCCGTGCTGCACACGCTCGGCGCCAGCCCCCGGCTGCTGGCCCGGGCGCTGCTGGCCGAGCAGACCTTCCTGGCCGGCATCGGCGTCGGCGTCGGCCTGCTGCTGGGCGCCGCGGTCGGCGCGACCATGGCCCCGCTGGTCATCCTCACGCCGTCCGCCGGTCGGCCGGTGCCGGAGGCCGCCTTCGTGGTGCCGTGGCTGCCCATCGGCCTGACCGCGCTCGGCCTGCTGCTGGCGGCACTCGCCTTCAGCGCGTTCATCGCCCTCGGCATCCGGCAGCGGGTGGCCGTGGCGCAGCTGCGGATCGGGGGAGACCGGTGACCGGGTGGAGCGTAGGGACGACCAGGAGCGGAGACGGGGCGTGGTGAGCATCGGGGCGGCAGCCCGCCGGGTGCGGGCGTACGGCGGGCAGTTCCTGCTGCTCGCGGCGCTGACTCTGGTCGCCGTGCTGGTGATCAGCGGCGTGCCGAGGATCGTCAACGATCACGCCCAGCAGGGCCTGCGGTCCCATGTGGGCGCCGTGCCGCCGCAGCAGCGCGACGTGACGTACTCGACCGGGCCGCTCGTCGACACGGGCACCGACACCTCCCTGGTGGCCGCGCACCAGGGCGACCTGGCGAAGTTGGAGGCCGGACTGCCGCCGGTCATACGCCGGATGGTCGAACAGCGGTGGTTCACCGCGGAGACCGCGGCCAGCCGGGTACGAGGCCCGGACCTGGCGGCGAAGAACCTCCTGGTCGACCTCGGCCTGCGGGCCGTGCCCGGGGTCGAGGAGGCCGGCACCCTGGTCGAGGGGCGCTGGCCGGCCGACGCGCCGAAGGGCCAGCCGGTGCAGGTGGCGCTGGCCGAGGACGTCGCCCGCAAGCTGAACCTGCGGCTCGGCAGCCGGCTCACCCTCGCCGCGCCGACTGCCGGCTCACCCTTCGAATCCATGCCCCCCGTCCAGGTCGCCGTGGTCGGTCTCTTCCAGCCCCGCGCCGGCACCGACGGGTTCTGGGACGGCCTGCCGCCGCTGTTGCGGATCGTCGAGCCGGAGGGGGACGGCGAACCCTTCATCATCGTCGGTGTCGTCGACGGCGCGGCGCTGGACCGCCAGGCCGTCGCCGGCTGGCCGATGTCGTTCAGCTGGCGCTACCGGTTGGGCGCCGACGGCATTGACGTCCGCGAGCTGGACCAGGTGATCGACGGCCTCCAGCAGACGACCCGGGAGGCGGCCGGCCGGGACATCATCCAGGGCCTGGACATCCCGCTGCGGGAGTTCGCCGCCGAGGTGGACAGCGCCCGGACGGTGCTCGGGGTGATCGCCGCGGGAGTGTTGGCCACGCTGGCCGGCCTCGTCGCGCTGGCCGCCGGGCTGCTGGTGCGCCGGCGCCGGGCGGAGTTCATCCTGCTGCGTGCCCGGGGCGGGGCGGCCACCGCGAACGCGGGCCGCAGCCTGGCCGAGGCGCTGCTGGTGGTGCCGCCCGCCGCCGCGCTCGGCTGGCTGCTCGGCGGCCTCGCTCCCGGGGCGCCCGGGGAGACCCGGTGGTTCGCCGTCGCCGCGACCGTCCTGGTGGCGTCGGCGCTGCCGGTGGCCACCCTCGCCGTCTCCACCGGCGGCACCGGGCGGCGTGACCTGGTCCGCGCGCGCCCCTCCGCGCGTCGGCTCACGGTGGAGGCGGCGCTGCTGGTCCTCGCGGGTCTCGCGGTCGTGCTGCTGCGCCGCCGTGGCCTCACTCCCGGCGAGGTCGATCCGCTGCTGGTCTCGGTCCCGGTGCTGCTGGCCGTCGCCGCGGCGGTGGTCGCGATGCGGTTGTACCCGTGGCCGTTGCGGCTGGTCAGCCGGTTCGCGGCCCGCGCCCGGGGCAGCGTCGCCTTCCTCGGTACCGCCCGGGCCGGCCGGTCGGTCGTCGCCGTACCGCTGGTGGTCGTCGTGCTGGCCATCGCGACGGCGGCGTTCTGCGCGGTGACGGCCGCCGGGATCGAGGCGAGCCGGGACCGGGCCGCCAGCCGGGCGGTCCCCGCCGACGCCCTGATCCTCGGGGAGCGGATCGCCCCGGACACGGGCGCCGAGTTGGAGCGGCTGCCGGGGGTGCGCGCCGCGAGCCCCGTGCTGCAGGAGGCGGGCCAGCGCCTGACGAAGGACGCGGTCGGCACCGACACCAGGCTCGGCAGCGTCACCGTGCTCATGGTCGACGGCCCCGCCCTGGCCCGGATGGTCAGCCAGGCCGGCGTCGACGTGACGGTGCCCGCGGCGCTGCGCACCCCCGCCGGGGGAGCCGGGCCGCTGCCCGCGGTGGTCTCCCCGACGGTCGCCGCCGAGCTGGCCGACGCCGGACTGGACGGCTCCGCCTTCGTCAGCGCCCAGGGCCAGCGGTACGAGTTCCGGGTCGCCGAGCGGGCGGAGAGCTTCCCGCTGCTGCGCGCGGGCAGCAGCCGGTTCGTCATCCTGCCCTGGCAGTCGTTGCCCCGCCGGGACTACGCCGCCGTGCCGACGGGCTTCCTGGTCGTCGGCGACGGGCTGGACGTCGAGGCGCTGCGCCGGGTCGGTGACGCGGGGCAGTCCCGCTTCCAGACGGGCGGGACCGTCACCGGCCGGGAGCGCTCGCGCAGCGTGGAGGTGCTGACCTTCGCGGACACCCGCCGGCAGGTGGGCGAGGGCGGCGCGAACGGGGTGCTCGCCTTCGGCTTCGTCGCCGGCGCGGCCGGCGGGACGGCGCTCGGCATGCTCGCGATCGCCTTCACGGTGCTCGCCGGTGCCCGGGAGCGCGGCCAGGTGCTGTCCCGGCTGCGCACCCTCGGCCTGTCCCGGCGCCAGTGGCGCGGGCTGCTGGTGGTGGAACTGGCCCCGCTGGTGGGCGTCTCGGTCGTGACCGGCGCGCTGGTCGGCACGGCGTTGCCGCTGCTGCTCACCCCCGTGCTCGGCCTGTCCGCCTTCACCGACGGCGTGGAGGTCCGGGTGGCGTTCGAGCCCGGCCTGGCGGCGGGGGTCGTCGCGTTGGGGGCGGTCGCCCTCGGCTTCGCGGTCGCCGTCGAGGCCCTGAACAACCGCCGGATGCGCCTCGGCGAGGTGCTCCGGCTCGGAGAGGAGAGCTGACATGACCGCTACCGCGGAGACCACCGCCGTGCCGGACCTGGCCGCCCTGCAACAGCGGGCCGCCGAGCGTGCGGCGGAGCGGGCCGGTGGCCGGGACCTGTTGCGCGGGCACATCGTCTGCGACGGGCTGGTCCGGATCTTCAAGACCGAGGGGGTGGAGGTGGTCGCGCTGCAGGGGCTCGACCTGGTCATCGACCGGGGCGAGCTGGTGGCGATCGTGGGCGCCTCCGGTTCCGGCAAGTCGACCCTGCTGAACATCCTCTCCGGGCTGGACACCCCCACCGCCGGCATCGCCCGCGTGGGCGACTACGACCTGCTCAACCTCTCCGCACGGCGGAGACTGAGCTACCGGCGGGACATGGTGGGGTTCGTCTGGCAGCAGACCGGCCGCAACCTGCTGCCGTACCTGACCGCGCTGGAGAACGTCGAGCTGCCGATGCGGCTGGCCGGTCGGCGGGGCGGCCGGCGGGCCCACCGCGAGCGGGCTCGGGAACTGCTCGACCTGGTCGGCGTGGGCCACTGCGCCGACCGGCGGCCGGGGCAGCTCAGCGGCGGCGAGCAGCAGCGCTGCGCGGTGGCGGTGGCGGTGGCCAACGACCCCGAGGTGCTCTTCGCCGACGAGCCGACCGGTGAGCTGGACGAGGCGACCGGCGCCGAGGTGTTCGGGGCGCTGCGCACCATCAACGCCGAACTCGGCGTCACCATCGTGGTGGTCACCCACGACCACGCCGTGGCCACCCAGGTCCGCCGGACCGTCGCGATCCGCGACGGCCGGACCGCCTCCGAGGTACGCCGGACCGCGCGGATCGGCGCGGACGGCAGCACCGAGCTGGTCAGCGAGGAGTACGCCGTGCTCGACCGCACCGGCCGGATGCAGCTGCCGGCGTCCTTCGTCGACGCCCTGTCGCTGCGGGACCGGGTGCGGCTCAACCTGGAGCCGGACCACGTGGAGGTGCGGCCGGGCGACCGGGCGCGGGACGAGCGGGAGGCGACGCAGTGAGCGGGCCAAGAATCAGTCGGTACCGCGTGGCCGAGCCGGTCGGCCGCGCCGAGCGCAGCGGGGCGGGATCATGAGCGAGCGGGACGTGATGGCGGACGGCCGGTACGACGGGGCGACGGTCGACGGGCGCTCCGGCGGGACGGTGACGGACGGGCGGCCCGGACACGTCGCGGACGGGCGGCCCGGCGGGAGCGTGGCGGGCGTCGCGGTCACCGACGAGGTGGTCCGGGTGGCGGAGGTCAGCCGCACCTTCGGCCGCGGTGAGCACGCGGTGCACGCCGTGCGGGAGGTGTCCTTCTCCGCCGGGCGGGGCGAGCTGGTCGCCGTACGGGGCCGCTCCGGGGCGGGCAAGACCACCCTGCTGAACCTGGTCGGCGGGCTGGACCGGCCCGACTCGGGCCAGGTGGTGGTGGCGGGGCACGACGTGACCGGGGCCGGCGAGCGGGAGCTGCTGGAGCTGCGCCGGGGCATCGTCGGTTTCGTGTTCCAGACCTTCGGGCTGGTGCCGATCCTCTCCGCCGCCGAGAACGTCGGCGTGCCGCTGCGGCTGGCGCGGGTGCCGGCGGCCGAGCGGGAGGAGCGGGTGGCGGTGCTGCTGGAGCTGGTCGGCCTGGGCGGGCACGCCGCGCAGCGGCCGTACGAGCTGTCGGGCGGGCAGCAGCAGCGGGTGGCGGTGGCCCGGGCCCTGGCCAACGAGCCCGACCTGCTGATCGCCGACGAGCCCACCGGCCAGCTCGACTCGGAGACCGGCCGCTCGATCATGGACCTGATCCGGGCGGTCGTGCACGCGCGGGGCATGACCGCGCTGGTCGCCACCCACGATCCGGCCCTGATCGACCTCGCCGACCGCGTCCTCACCCTCCGCGACGGCCGTCTGGTCGACGGCTGACCGGGGCGGGTCCGCACCGACGTGCGGTGCGGACCCCCGGGTGCCGGCGACCAGGGCGAACGCGGCGCCCGGCCCGGGCGTCGAGCGCGTTGCGCACTCAGTCCCGGCAGCGACGCCGGTGGTAGGCCGCGGTGAGCGCGAGCAGCAGCGGACCCCAGAGCAGCAGCGGGGCGTAGCAGGCCACCAGCAGCGCCATCCCGCCGGGGGAGAAGCCGAACTCGCCGCCGCGCGGGAGCCCGCCGGTCGCGGCGTACCCCCAGATCAGGATGAGCGCGACGCCGCCTGCGGTGGCCGCGGTGACGGCGAACGGCGGCGGCACCCGCCGGCCGCCGACCAGCGGCAGCCAGCGAGGGAAGATCTCGCCCCACGGCCGGACGAGTCCGATCGAGAGCAGCGCCAGCGCCTCCTGGACCACGCTCAGCGACAGGATGTAGACGGCCTCCCAACCGCCGACCCGGACTGGCTCGCCGTTCGCGAACGCGCCGATCGGGACGCCGGCCACCAGTGCGACGCGCCACAGCCCCGACGGGAGGGTGACCAGGGGAATCAGGTGGGCGGTCCGCACCGCCCACCGCGGTGCCGGTCGTCCGTCCCGGGCGTGACCCGACGAGGCGGGGGCGATGGCGGTTGCGGTGCTCATGACGGACTCCGTTCCTCGGCGGCTGCCGCTCCAGCCTCGCCGGCCGAGGACGGCCCGCCACCCCGCCAGTGGGTGAACCGACTCCCCGACGCGGGGGAGCGTCCCGCAGTCCCGGGCCACCGTGCGGATCGCGGAAGGCGGGGGAGCGTCCCCCGGTCCCGGGTCACCGTGCGGATCGCGTAAGGCGGAGGCCGGCGGGCCGGGCCCGAGGTCAGAGCGGAAGCTTCATGCCCTCGTGGCTGGCCACGAAGCCGAGGCCGAGGTAGAAGCGGTGGGCGTCGTGGCGGGTCTTGTCGGTGGTGAGCTGCACCAGGGCGCAGCCGCGCTGCTTCGCCTGGTCGACGGCCCAGGTCATCATCTGCCGGCCGAGGCCCCGCCCGCGCCGGTCCGAGCGGACGCGGACGGCCTCGACGAGCTGCCGCTCCGCGCCGTGCCGGCCGAGCCCGGGAATGTAGGTGAGCTGCATGCAGCCGACCACCTCACCGTCCGCGTCGGCCACGATCAGCTGGTTGCGCGGATCGGCGGCGATGTCGGCGAACGCCCTCTCGTACGCGTCGTCGACCTCCGTGAAGTCCCGGGACTTCCCGAGCACGTCGTCGGCGAGCAGGGCCAGCACGGCGGGCAGGTCGGCCCGGACCGCCTCCCGGAAGATCACGTCGCTCATGCCGCCAGCGTGACACAACGATGTGGGGCGATGCGGCGGCGGCGCTTGCCGGCACCGGGCAGCATGATGGCTCATGGACGTCCTGCTGCTGCCGTTCCGGTGGATCTACCGGGCACTGGTCTGGTTCGCCAACTCGCCCCGGACGTTGATCATCTCCTACCTGCTGATGATCGTGGTGGCCGGCGTCATATACGGCCAGGTGGAGAACCGAACGGCGGCGGACGCGGTCTGGTGGGCGGTGGTGACCGCGTCCACCGTCGGGTACGGCGACATCTCACCGGTCAGCTGGCAGGGCCGGGCCCTCGCCGCGCTGCTCATCTCGACCATGGTGCTGCTGGTCATCCCGTTGATCACCGCGCACTTCGCCAGCCAGCTGATCGTCGACGACGACGCCTTCGAGCACGACGAGCAGGAGGAACTCAAGGCCGACGTCCGGCGCATGCGGGCGCTGCTGGAGGAGATCGCCGCGCGGCAGGGCATCGAGCTGCCCGACCTGCCGCCGGAGCGGCCGGTCAGCGGGCCGGGCAGCGCAGCCCCTCTCTGGGCACGGTCAGGTCGATCAGGTAGGCGTCGACCGCCTCCGTGATGCAGGAGGTCTGCGGGTAGGCGGTGTGCCCCTCCCCCTCCCAGGTGAGCACCCGGCCGACGCCGAGCATCTCGGCCAGCTTGCCGGTCTGCTCGTAGGGCGTCGCCGGGTCGCCGGTGGTGCCCACCACCAGGATCGGCGGCGCCCCGTCGGCCCGGCCCGTCGGGTACGGGTCGCGGCCGCCCGGCCACTCGGTGCAGGAGAGCATGCCGACGGCCAGCGACGGGCCGAACAGCGGGTACTTCGCCCGCCACTGCGACTGGAACTGGCGGATCCGCTCCCGGGTCGGCTTCTCCTCCTCGTCGGCGCAGTTGACGGCCAGGTTGGCGTCGAACAGGTTCGAGTAGTGCCCGTCGGAGTCCCGGTCGGCGTACGCGTCGGCGAGGCGGAACACGTCCGTCGGGTCGCCGCCCGCCAGCTCGTCGATGGCGCGGGCCAGCTCCTGCCACCCCTGCTCGGTGTAGAGCGAGGAGATGATCGCGTAGAAGACCCAGCCGGGGGTGGCCTCCCGGCCGTCGTCGCCGCGCACCGGGGACACCCGCGCCTTGTCGATCGCCGAGGTGACCGCGGCGCGGGCGTCCGGGGCGATCGGGCAGCGGCCGGCGTTGGCGGCGCACCACCGGGTGAAGTTGTCGAAGGCCCGCTCGAAGCCCTTGGCCTGGCTCTCCGATCCGGCGACCAGACCCTGCTTCGGGTCGATCGCGCCGTCGAGCACCATCGCCCGGACGTGCTGTGGGTAGAGCTGCGCGTAGGTGGCGCCGAGCAGGGTGCCGTAGGAGTAGCCGAGGTAGGTCAACTTGTCGTCGCCGACGGCCGCGCGGACCACGTCCATGTCGCGGGCGGCCTGCTCGGTGCCGTAGAGCGGCAACTGGTCGCCGTAGCGGTCGCCGCAGCCGCGCCCGATCCGCTGGTTGAGCGCCACGAACCCGTCGAAGGACTCCTGGCTGCGCGGGTCGGGGTCGTAGCCGAAGCTCGCGTCCAGGTCGGCATCCGGAATGCACTCCACCGGGCTGGAGCGGGACACCCCGCGAGGGTCGAAGCCCACGATGTCGAACCGGTCGGTGATCGAGGCGGGCAGGCCGCCGAACGCCGGCCCGTAGGAGAGGTAGACCGCCGTGTCCACCCCGGAGCCGCCCGGCCCGCCCGGGTTGACGACCAGCGAGCCGATCCGCTCGCGCTGCTTCGTCGACCGGGCGCGCAGCAGCGCGATCTCGAAGGTCTGCCTGGCGCCCGGGCCGGTGCCGGCCGCGCCGCCCATGCCCCAGTTACGCGGCACCTTGACCCGCGCGCACTCGTAGCGCATGTTCGGCGCGCTCCGCCCGACCAGCTCCTCGGCCACCTCTGGGCAGGGCCGCCAGGTCGGCGTGGCACCCGGCGCGGCGGCCTCGCCCTCGACGTCCGTCCGGGGGGCGAACGCCGGGAGGGTGCAGCCGGCGGCGAGCAGCGCGGCGGCGGCCAGGCCGGCCAGGGTGAGCCGGAACCGGCGGATCCGGGCGGAAGTGCGGGTCACGAGCGGGCCTCCGTGATCGATTCGACGGCCAGGCTACGCCGGGCCCGCGGCGGAGCCCACGGTCACCGTCGGGTCGCCGCGGAGCACCTGGTCCACATCGAACCGGACCGGCCGGTCGAGCTGGTCGTAGCGGCAGGAGCCGGGCTCGCGGTCGGGCCGCCACCGGACGAACCGGGCGGTGTGCCGGAACCGGTCGCCCTCCATCGCGTCGTAGCCGACCTCGACCACCAGCTCGGGGCGGAGCGGCTCCCACTCGAGGTTGCGGGTGCCGGTCCAGCGGCTGACCCCGCCGGGCAGGCGCTGGCCACGCTCGTGGTCGCCGTGCACCCACGGGTGGTCGGCGCCGGCGTCCCGGTAGGGCTCCAGCTCCTCCAGCAGCTCGGCGCGGCGGGCCATGGTGAACGAGGCGCTCACCCCGACGTGGTGCAGCACGCCCGCCTCGTCGTAGAGCCCGAGCAGGAGCGAGCCGACCACCGGCCCCGACTTGTGCCACCGGAACCCGGCCACCACCACGTCGGCGGTGCGGGCGTGCTTGACCTTGAACATGAGCCGCTTGCCCGGCTCGTAGGGCAGGTCGGCCGGCTTGGCGATCAGGCCGTCCAGGCCGGCGCCCTCGAAGACGTCGAACCAGCGGTGGGCGGTGTCGACGTCGGTGGTGACCTGGGTGACGTGCACCGGCGGGCGCACCCCGGCCAGGGCCGCCTCCAGCCGGGCCCGCCGCTGCGGATAGGGCTGGTCGAGCAGCGTCTCGTCGTCGAGGAGGAGCAGGTCGAAGGCGACGAAGTCGGCCGGCGTCGTCTCGGCCAGCAGCCGCACCCGGGAGGCGGCCGGGTGGACGCGCTGGGCCAGCAGCTCGAAGTCGAGCCGGGGCTGCCCGCCCGGGCCGTCCCGCCGGATCACGATCAGCTCGCCGTCGACCGCGCACCGCTCGGGCAGCTGCCGGCGGGCCTGCTCGACCACCTCCGGGAAGTAGCGGGTCATCGACTTGCCGCCCCGGCTGGACAGCTCCACCTCGTCGCCGTCGCGGAACACGATGCACCGGAAGCCGTCCCACTTCGGCTCGTACGTCATCCCGGACGCGGTGGGGATCCGCGGGACGCTCTTGGCCAGCATCGGCTCGACCGGTGGACTGATCGGCAGCTTCACGGCGACAAGTCAACCAGACGGCACCGACAGTCGTGAGGCAGATCACGGCCGGTCGGCGGGCGGCGTGTCTCCCCGCGCGCCCCTCGTCCCCGCCCGGGCGAATCGGATAACCGCAGGTCAGAGCTACTTTCGCGGGGTGTCGGAGTGGGTCTGCGGGTGCTGTGGTCGGTGGCGGGTGAGCGTCGAGCTGATCCGGGGCCGCCACCGGTACCGGCTCGTGCGCCGCTACCCGGCCCGGTTCGGCGGGGGCAAGGACGTGCTCGGCGAGGTCGGCTCGGTGGCGGAGTTGGAGGAGTTGCTGCGCCGGCGTACCCCCCTGGGTCTGGCCGACCTGCGCGAGGCCGCCTGACCCGGCGGCGACCAACCGGTCGGCGGATGCCGCGGTCACGATCCGCCGGGCAGCCTCGTCACCGGTGGGCGCGGCGCGCGGGGCGCCGCCCGCGAGGGGGCGCGATGCGGTTCGAGGCCGGTACGGAGGTGGCCGCCGATCCCGGACGGGTCTGGGCGGTGCTGGTCGACGTCGAGCGGTGGCCGGAGTGGACGCCCTCGGTGCGCCGGGCCCGGCGGGGGGAGCCGGGGCCGCTCGCGGTGGGCGCCACCGTCAGGCTGGAGCAGCCGAAGCTGCGGCCGGCCGTCTGGCGGGTCACCGAGCTGACCGAGGGGGTCTCCTTCGCCTGGGTGTCGCGCAGCCCCGGCGTGCGCACCCTGGCCGAACACCGGGTGCTGCCGCTGGCCGACGGGCACAGCCGGGTCGAGCTGGTGCTCGCGCAGTCCGGGCCGCTGGCCGGTCCCGTCGGCTGGCTCTACGGCGGCCTGACGCGCCGCTACCTGCGGATGGAGGCCGATGGGCTCAGGCGTCACTGCGAGCGGGACTGACCCACGGCCTACGCTGGCGGTGTCCCGTCGAGCCCTGGGGGTGCGCGCCGTGCCGGCACTGACCTATCCGCACGTCGGCGCCACCCGCACCGGGAGCCTGCCGCCCGGCTGGCGGCACGTGCGGCAGCGGGTGCGGCTGCCCGACTCCTGCTTCGCCGCCGCCGGCGCGGCGGTGCTCGGCTGGCGCCTGCACCGGGCGGCCGGCATCCGGATGGACGCGGCGGCCGACCGCGCCGCGCCCGGGGTGCGGGTGGTCTCCCGGCTGGGCGTCGGCCCGCTGCGGCTGGCCGCGCCCTGCGAGGTGGTCTGGGCCGTCGACGACGACCGGCGGGCCGGCTTCGGGTACGGCACGCTGCCCGGGCACCCGGCCAGCGGCGAGGAGGCGTTCGTGGTCAGCCGCGACGCCGCCGGCCGCGTCTGGTTCGAGGTGGTCGCGTTCAGCCGCCCGGACCGCTGGGTCATGCGTGTGGCCGGGCCGGCCGGCCGGGCCTTCCAGCACGCGTACGCCTGGTGGCTCGGCCGCACCCTGCGCCGCCTCTGCGCCCGATCCTGACCGCGCACCCCGTCCGCCCCGTCGCGGGCGCCGCGACCGACGGACGGCATCCGCCGGCCAGAACAGCGCCGCGCGCGGCGGCGGCCGGTCAGTACCGGGCGAAGGAGCGGATCGGCATCCGGGGGCCGTACTTCGGGGCCTGGACGCCCCCGGCCTCCAACAGCACGCAGACCCGGCCCCGGTGCCCCCGGAACGGCTCCAGCAGCGCCAGCATCCGGGCGTCGTCGCCGCGTGGCTCGCCCGCGAGCGCCCAGGCCACGGTGTTCGGCACGTGGAAGTCGCCGATGCTGACCGCGTCCGGGTCCCCGTACGCGATCCGCACCACCTCGGCGGCGGTCCACGGCCCGATGCCGGCGATGGCGGTGAGCCGGCGGGTCGCCTCGGCGGAGTCCGCGCAGCGCTCCAACCGGTCCGCGACGGCGGCGGCGCGGCGCAGCGTGTCGGCCCGGCGCTGCTCCACCCCGAACGGGTGGAACACCCAGTACGGGGTGGCGGCCACCGCCGCCGGCTCCGGCGGCAGCAGCAGCGGCTGCATCGGCCCGGGCGCCGCCTCGCGGAAGTGCCGCACCGTCGCGGCGTACGCCCGGTACGCCTCCTTGCCGGTCACCTTCTGCTCGAAGACCGCCCGGAGCAGCCGAGGGAAGACCTGACCGGTGGCCGGCATCCGCAGCCCCCGGTGCTGGGCCGCCAGCCGCGCCACGACGGGGTGGCCGGCGGCGAGTTCCGCGAACCCGCCGAGGTCGTCGCGCAGCCCCGCGACCGCGTCCGCCCGCTCCATCACCCAGCCGGCGCCCGGGCCGTAGCCCTCGGCGAGCAGGTCGCCGGCGGTGGGGCGGAGGGCCAGGGTAGCAGGGCCGGCGGGGGTGCGCGTGGCCCACCAGAACGTGCCCGCCGCGAGCCGCGCGCACGGGTCGTACGGGCTGAAGGTCAGCGCCCGGACCGACCCCGCGAGCCGGTAGCCGGCCGGTGGGCGCAGCACCCGGCGCGCGCCGGGTTCGGTCTCGGTCACCACCCCACTCTGCCACCTCGGTGGGGCGATCCCCGCGCCCGATACCCTTTCGGGCCTGCGGGAGAGGTGGCCGGCCATTTTCCCACTGTCCATCCTGGTTGGGCCCGCCACCCAAACGGCTGGGATTCTTCGGGCAAGTGCTGAAAATGGGTATATGTCGCGTGTCACCACCCCGGTCCCCGGCCATACCCCATGGTCCTTTTCTTTCCCCCGCGTTTACGCGTTGCTAAGGTCCCATTTGCGCTGGCCGAAGTCTTCTCAGGGGAAGCGGCCGCCGGCACGGGAACGTGAGGGCAGCGGAGCGGCAGACCGCCCACGCCGGTCCTCGGTCGACCCGTGCGGCAGCACAACGGGGGTTCGAGAAAGGCGCCATCGATGACTGCATCTGCGGCTGTTCGGCGTGAGCAGGTCGTGTCGGGCGTTTCGCCTCGCCGCGACCAGCACTGACCATGGTTGCCGATGAGGTGACCGTCCGACCGGAACGGTCCGAAGCATGATCGCCCTGCGGGTCTACCGCCTCCTTCCGCCCGCCGCCCGGCGCCGGCTGCTTCACCTGCTCCCCGCGCATCGGCGGCTCGGCCTGGTGCGCACCTTCACCCGGCCGCGCGGCAATGACACCGTGCACCCGCTCGGCTCGCGGCTGACGGTCGACGACGACGGCGTCCGCACGGAGGCAGAGGTGGTCGAGGCCGCCACGCCGTTGGAGATGTGGCACCGCAACCTGACGGCCGTCACGTCCGCCCTCGAGTCGGCCGGGTTCGACTACCACTGCGTGCGCAACGACGACTACCTGCGCAGCTCGGTCGCGATCCTGCTGGACCAGCGGGACGCGGTGCGTCGCCTGGTCTGGTCCTCGCCGTCGTTGTCGGGCGCCCACGTGCGCAGCATCGAGGTGCAACCCGGCCGGAACCAGCCGGACCTGGCCCCGGCCGAGGTGATCCAGGTCTGGTTCCCGGTGACCGACCGTCGGGCGGGCGTGGTCCTGGGCGCACAGTTCGCCTGCGAGATCGAATTCTGGACCCCGGTGGGCGACGTCGTCCGCGCGCCCCGGCACAACGCGGTCATCGACGAGGCGCCGGTGCGGGCCGAGCCGGTCCGGGTCGCCGCGGCGCTGCTCAGCCATTTCGTTCCCGAGGCGGACGACCACACCTACCGCACCCGCCGAGACCTCACCGTGCGCGCCCCGGACCGGGTGGGCTTCCCGATCGACGCGGTCTACACGTGGGTGGACGGTTCGGATCCGGAGTGGCTGGAGCGGAAGATGGCCGCGCTGGCCACCTCGGGCGGTCAGCTGCACGCGATCGCGGCCAACACGTCCCGTTACCACAACCGCGACGAACTGCGGTACTCGATGCGCGCGCTGTACAGCTTCGCGCCCTGGCTGCGCCGGATCTTCCTGGTCACCGACAACCAGCTGCCGAGCTGGCTCGATCCCACCCACCCGAGGGTCACCGTCGTCCCGCACGCCGAGCTGTTCGCGGACCTCGGTGGGCGTTCGTCCTTCAACTCCCACGCCATCGAGTCGCGGCTGCACCGGATCGAGGGGTTGGCGGAGCACTTCCTCTACCTCAACGACGACGTGTTCCTGGGGCGGCCGCTGCTGCCGACCCAGTTCTTCCACGCCAACGGGATCGCGAAGTTCTTCCTCTCGCCCGCGCAGTTCGGGCTGGGCGAGGCGAAGCCCAGCGACCCGCCGGTGAACGCCGCCGGCAAGAACAACCGCAGGCACATCCAGCGGCATTTCGGTGTCACCATCACCCAGAAGATGAAGCACACCCCGTTCGCGCTGCGGCGCAGCATCATGCAGCAGATCGAGGCGGTGTTGCAGGCTGACGTGACCGCCACGGCACGGCACCAGTTCCGCCACCACGGGGACCTGTCGATCCCGTCGTCGCTGCACCAGTACTGGGCGTACATGACCGCACAGGCGGTCCCGGGCGACATCGAGTACGAGTACGCCGACCTCGGCCACCCCTCGACACCCGCCCGCCTCGCGGAGCTGCTCGCCCGTCGGCACCGTGACGTCTTCTGCCTCAACGACACCGACTCCGACCCGGAGACGTTCCAGGAGCAGGAGAGCATGCTGGCCGATTTCCTGCCGCGCTACCTGCCCTTCCCGGCGCCGTTCGAGCTGCCCGACGAGGTGGTCGCTGAACGGCGGAACGTGGGGGCCACCGCCCTGTGGCGGCAGGCCCGCGGCGCCGATCGGCGCGGCACGCAGCTGGACGCGCCGACCACTCCCTCGCTCCGGGTCGGCCCGCAGACGGACGCGGCGGCGGTGCGCAAGCCGCGGGTCAGCCCCCGGCTGGACGCGCCGACCCTGCCCTCGATCCGCATCGCGGCCGCCCGCGCCGCCGAGCACGAGGCGGAGCGCAGCCCGAATCCGGACCTTCCGCCATGCTAGGAGCGGCGCGGGGGGTGCCGCGAAGCGGTCTCTGCGGCACCCCCCCGCGGACTCAGCGGGCCTGGTTGCGGGCGCTGCCCCGCTCGAACTGGCTGGCCACCGGGAAGTAGCTCTCCAGGAAGGTCATGACGACCCGGCCCTGCTCCTCGGCGTCGAGCTTGCCGTGGTGGGTGTCGTTGAGGCAGAACGTGTCGTAGCCCCGGGTCGTCAGGATCTGGGTCAGCTGCGGGTGCTCCTGCGGCTCGCCGGTGTTCACGTAGCTCATCCGGATGCTGCCGGGCACGGAGCGCCCGGTGAGGTAGCCGAAGTAGTGGTGCAGCGAGGACGCGACGGAGACGTCGGAGTGGGCCCGTAGCTGGGACGCGGCGGTGAGCTTGACGTCGTCGGCGAACTGCCGGTCCAGGTCGTACGCGACGCTGCGGCTCATCGGATAGGGCGCGTGCAGCAGGCCGTGGGTCAGCGTACGACCGTAGGCGTTCCGGATCAGCCGACGGTTGTTCTTCGCCGCGCTGAAGTTGAAGTCGTCCTCCTCCTGGACGTCGAGCATCGGAATCGGCGTCGGTGAAAGGAAGAACTTCGCCATCCCGGTCGGGTGGAAGAACAGCGTCGGAGGGACCGGACGGCCCAGGAAGAAGTCGTCGTTGAAGTAGAGGAAGTGCTCGGCGAGGCCGTCGATGTGGTGCAGTTGCGACTCGATGGCGTGCGAGTTGAACGTCGGCAGGGTGCCACGTCCGTCGAACAGCTCGCGGTGGTCCACGACGGTGATCCGGGGGTGGTCGGTGTCGAGCCAGGCCGGGGTCTGCCCCGCCGTCACCACGTAGATGTCGCGCACCCACGGCGCGTACATGTCGATGGAGCGCAGCGAGTAGCGCAGTTCGTCGCGATCCCGGAAACGGGCCGATCCGTCCGCGGCCGCGAGCGGCTCCCGGCCCAGCTCCGCGAGGACCCGGTCCTTGGCCGCGCGCCACCGCGGGTCGCCCCCGTCCACCCACGTGTAGACCACGTCGATCGGGAAATCCACATCGGACGTCAGCCGATGGGTGAAGGGCTCGATGGTGGGGTGCTCCCGCCCCCGGACGGTCAGCGTGGCCGGTGTCATGGCCGCCACCGGGACGCTGGAGCCGAGCAGCGTGGCGCGGGTGGCGACCAGCGTCGAGCCGTCCTGTGACGGGGTCCAGAACTCCAGGTCACAGCCGAGCGCGGGTCCGTACCGCAGGGTCCGCGACGACGACACCACCGGCTGGAACAGCCGCAGGCCGACGGCCTCGGCGGCGCGGCTCTCGGCGGTCAGGCACGCGGCGAGGCTCACGGCCGTGACCTTGGCGCCAGTGGTGAGGGTCTCGACGTAGAAGGGCGCGGTGGAGAACTCCTCCGCCAGAGCGGCCAGCACCGCGTCGCGATCCGCCAGGGCCACCACCACCCGGTGCCGGACGCCGTGGTCGCGCGCCACCCAGTAGGGGATGCCCCGCCCCCGGAGGAGATCGGTCACCGCCGCGAAGTTGGCGTAGGCGGCATCGGCGGGCGTCATGTCGTCCCGGACGACGCTCAGGCGACCGCCGGCGCGGACCAGCCCCGCGACGGTCTCCTGGATCCGCCCCTCGACGGTCGCCACGTCCGGCCCGCTCGTCACCTGGCCGGGACGCGGTGCGGCGGGAGCGAAGCCGGATCCGCCGGTGCGTCCGATCCACGCCGCGAGCCGGTCGGCCCGTGCCTGCTCGCCGTCGGCGCGCGTCGCGATCAGCTCCTCGTAGAGCTGCTCCCAACGCTGCATGATCGGCTCGATGCGGTAGTCGCCGGCGGCGCGGAGGGCGCTGGCCCCGAAGTCCTGCCGCAGACGCTCGTCCGCGATGAGCCTCGTCATCGCGTCGGCCAGGCTGTCGATGTCGCCCGAGCTGACCAGGAAACCGTTCTCACCGTGGGTGATGATCTCGGCCGGACCGGTCTGGATGTCGTACGCCACCGCGGGCACGCCGGCCGCGAACGCCTCGAGCAGCACCAGCGGGAGCGCCTCCCCGTCGCGCGAGGAGAGCAGCGCGATGCTGGTCTTCGACCACTCCTCCACCATCCGGCTGGTCGGGCCGAGCACCTGGACGTTGTCCGACAGACCGAGGTCGGCGGCGAGGCCGCGCATCTCCGGAAGCAGCGGACCGTCGCCGAAGATCCGCAGCGTCCAGTCCGGGTACGTGTCGGCGACCGTGCGGAAGGCGCGGATGGCGTGGTCGATGCGCTTCTCCGGCACCATGCGACCCGCCACGCTCACGACGGGGTTCCGGAGGGTGGACCGGGGGCGGAACCCGTCGGGGATGCTGTTCGGGATGACCTCGATCCGTGGGCAGGACGAGGCGAAGGTGTCGACGAACCAGTCCCGGGTGCGGTAGGTGAGCACCACCAGCGCGTCCAGTCGGGGCGCGAACTGGAACAGCGGCTCGCCGGTCCCGCCCCGCAACTGCGACGGCCGGTGCTCCTGGTGCACCGTCACCACGGACGGTGGCGCCAGCGTGGTGGCCATGGCCATCAGCGCCGGCGAGGAGGAGACGAGGACGTCGGTCTCGAGCGACCGCAGCACCCGGTCGATCTCCAGGTCGGCCAGGCGGCTGCCCTGCTTCTCCCAACGGGCCGGCATCAAGCTGCTCGGGCTGCGGTACAGCGCGGCGTACGTCTCGTCGTCGACGCTCGTCGGCCGGGTCGGTCGCGGCGCCGGGCCGGTCAGGTCGACGAGGTACCGCATGCGTACCCGCTCGTCGGCCTGGAAGAAGCTCTCGTGGCTGGTGCGGTAGACGCTGATCACCTCGACCGTGTGGTGCCGCGAGAGGTGGTCGGCCTGGGTGAGGATGGCGCGTTCCGTGCCGCCCATCGCATCCGCGGTCAGCAGGAGGAATGTGATCTTCAACTCGGTGTCCCCGTGAAACGTGTGAAGCGGAGGCAGGCGAACGCCAGGTTGCCGGCTGCGGTGTAGTAGGGGCGGTAACCGACGAACCGGTCGCCGTCCAGGGGCAGGCTGGCCCGGCTGACGCGGAGGACCGTACGCGGGTCGGTGAGGTCGTGCAGGAATCGGCCGAGCCGGACCATCCGGGTGGCGGAGGTGCGCACCCAGGCTTCCCAGATGATCTCCTCGCCCGGCTGGTCCGGCACCAGCTCGCCGAGGGGTACGACGAACTCGAAGTGATCGTCGACCGCCTCGACGGGCACGACGACGTCGGCGCCACCGCCCCTGGGCGAGAGGACCACCGCCGGAGCGTCCTGCGGCCGTACGCCGACGAACCGGGCGCGGACCCGGGCCTCGGTGCGGCCGGTCGCGAGCTGAACCACCTCGGCCCGGGCGCGTGCGCCGGTGACCGTGAGCTGCGCGAGACCGTTGCCGCTGCGGCCCGGTCGGTACAGCCACCCGGACACGGGGTGCGGCGGGTTGCCCACCGTCGGTCCGTCCCGGTCCGGGGTCTCGTCGACCGCCAGGGAGAAGCGGCGCTCACCTCCGGAGCCGGCGGCCACCGCGAGCCCCACCGACCAGGTGCCTTTGCCCAGCGGAACCTCGTCGGCGGAGTCACCGAGACGGGCCACCACCTCCACGGCCAGCCGACCGTCCTCCCGCCCGACCGTCGCCGGGCAGCGGAGCGTGTGGCCCTCGCGGACGAAGAGGAGCTCGGCCCGGTCGGCCGGGTCGGTGCCGTCCGGCAGCACCGCGTGCACGTGCAGCGTGCGCCCGTCGAGCACGGCGAAGAAGCCGCACTCGGCCGGCGGCAGCCCGGCGACCGGGTCCTGCCGCAGGCGGGTGACCCGCTCGACGAGCCGGTCGGTGACCAGGCCGGCGCGGCGGCGGGCACCGTGCATCGCCTGTAGCAGGCGGGGCTGCGCCAACCGGTTGGCCGGTTTCATCGGACCCGCTCGGCTTCATCGGCCGCCGTGCCGACCGCGCCAGGCGCGAGGGCCTGCGGACCGGGGACCGCGGCGGCCTCCGGAAGGTACGCCGCCGCCCGCGCCGTCGCCGTCATCCTCGCCCGCTCCGCCTCGACCTTGGCCGGCAGCTCGAACGGCGCCCGGAACGGGAAGTACGCCGACAGGAAGTCGGTGAGCATGGCGAGCTGCTCGGAGAGGAGGACCTCGCCCGAGTCGGTGTCGTTGAGGCAGAACACGTCGCAGTGCCGCCGGGCTAGCAGGTTGGCCAGCTTCACCGGGGTGGACGGGTGGGCCAGGTCGGCGTACGTGTACTTGATCGACCCTGGCACCGCCTGGCCGGACAGGAACGACCAGTAGTGCTGCAACGAGGAGGGGATGGACAGGTCCTCGGGGTGCCGGAACTGGTGGCCGGCGGTGTCCAGCACCTCGGCCGGCAGGTGCCGCTCGATGTCCTCCAGCACGCTCCTGCGCAGCGGGTACGGCACGTGCCGCATCTTCTGGGTGATGGTGCGCCCGAACCGCTCCTCGATGTGCCGACGGTTGTTCTTGCCGGCCGCGGTCACCGGTGCGTCGTGGACGGTCGCCGGGCCGACGTCCAACTGGGCCGACGAGGGGAAGAACTTCGCGATGCCGTTGGCGTGGAAGAACGTGGTCGGGAGAAGTGGGCGCCCGAAGAACATGTCGTCGTTGAGGTAGACGAAGTGTTCGCTGAGGCCCGGGATGAGGTGCAGCCGGGACTCGATGGCGTGCGAGTTGAACGTCGGCAGCCGGCCGGTGTCACCGAAGATCTCGCGGTGGCGCACCACCCGCACCATCGGGTGCTCGACGTCCAGCCACGGCGGGATCTGGTCGTCGGTCACCAGATAGATCTGCCGGACCCACGGCGCGAACGACACCACCGAGCGCAGGGAGTATCGCAGTTCGTCGCGGCTGGCGTAGCGGGAGGCGTGCGTGCCGGCCATGTTGATGTCGGCCTGCCCGTGCTCGCGCAGGGCGGCGTTCTTTCGGGCCTGCCAGTCGCTGTCGTCACCGTCCACCCAGGTGTAGACGACGTCGATCGGGAAGGTGACGTGTTCGTATCCGAGGCCGGCGAACTCGGCCCGGGTGCGGTAGGTGGCGGACTCCCCGGCCGGGACGAAGCGGCTGAGCCGGGACGCCGGCACCGGGATCGTCTCGCCCTTCTCCGGCAGGGCCGCCGCGACCTGGTTCCCGCGCGGCGCCACGAGTTCCGTCCCGGGCTTCTCCGTCGGCGACACCGTACGCCAGAACTCGACCTCGCAGGCGAAGGCGCTGCCGAGGACGGTGTGCCCGAAGGGGTCCGTGACGGCGTGGAAGACCAGCGCGATCGCGTCGGGGTGGTCGGCGTCGACCGCGCGGCGCCCAGCGTCGACGAAACGCAGGGTGACCCCGTCGGCCGAGGTGGCCCGGCCGAGCGCCTGGAGCGCCTTCGCCTTGTCCTTGCGCGACACGGCGACGGCGCTGCGCAGGTCGTCGGCGGGCCGGAGGTGGAAACCGTCGATCCCGGCCTCGTCGAGCGCCCGGGTCACCAGGTCGACGTTGCGCTGCCGCAGGGCCAGCGGCGTCGCCTCCTCGATGACCCGCGCCTGGACCTGGAGGCCGTCGAGGTCCCGGACCCGGCGCAGCTCACCGGGCGCGCTCCGGGATCGGCGCGCGGTGACCCGCGTCAGCCGACGGACGAGCCAGAGCTGCCGCTGGGGCGGCACGAGCTGGATGAGCCGGTCCCGGTATGCCTTGGGCACCACACGGTGGGCACGCAGCATCATCCCCGGCCGCCGTTCCGGCGCGTCGGCGCGCCACCCGCGTCCCGGCGGCGCGGGCGGGCCAGGCCGTCGCGTTCCGACCGCGAACGGCCAGCGGTCACCCTGCTCTCCACGCCATGCCCCCGTTTCCTGCAGTCGACCGGCGAACGGTCGACGTCGTCACCTCGGTTGTGCGGACACGCCGCATGGACGGCCGGCTCAGGCACGCCGGTCGCGCAGCCGAAAGGTACCAGTGTGCTCTATATCCGGACACCCTCTCCTCACCTCGGGGTCACTGTCCGTTCGGGCTACATCGGACAAATGGCGCCACTGATGCGTGTCGCCCGTGCCGGCTCCGCGCGGAGCGTCACTGTACGGACGAGCAGGCCCGCCCGGCTTCGGTGACCTGGTAGATCCGCACGTGGCCCTCCCGGCGGACCAGGGTCAGTCGGTCGCTGTCATCGAGCCGCCGCTGCTCGTAGTTCGCCTGCCAGCCCTCGTAGTCGCGGCCGCCCACCACCACGTACTCGATGCCGAACCGGCGCACCGTGCAGCCCTGGTTCTTCGGCGCCTTCTTGTTGTTGACGAGCCAGCTGAGCGCCCGCCACCGGTCCGTGTAGTTGTCCCGGGCGGCCTTCTCCAGCGGCGGGATGCCGAACAGGGTGGGCGTGCCGTAGTTGGCGTAGGACCAGGTCATGAACTGCCGGTGCCGGTCGTACGCGACCACCCTGCCCGGCGGGGTGTGCTCGGCCAGCCACTCGAAGGCCCGGGTGTAGCTCTGCCCGACCGGCGCCCGCTGCACCATCTCCTGACGCAGCGGACGCCACGTGTTCGGCACCAGGGCGAGTGTCGCCAAACTCAACACCACGAGCGAGGCCGTCGCCGCGGCGGGCACGACGGATCCGCGCAGCGTCCGGGCGCGGGCGACGAGCCGCACCAGCAGCCACTGGATCCCCAGCCCGATGACGACCGCGCCCGCCACGGTGAGCACCCCGTACACCGGGAAGATCATCGAGCGCGGCCGTTCGCGGACGCCGTACCAGAGGCTCGCCAGGAACTGCGCGGGCGCCGAGTCCGACGCGACGGTCCAAATCCCGATCAGCGTGAACACCACGCCGGCCACCAGCCACGGCCGGGCCCAGCGCACCTGCGGCAGCACCAGCGACAGCGGGGACGCGAGCAGGCAGGCGATGGTGATCCAGAGACCGATCTGAACGGGCAGCACGCTGAGCTGGAAGTCGGCGCCGCCCGGCACGGGGTAGCCCAGCAGCACGTAGCGCTGCGGATCGGTGACCCAGTACTCGACCGCCTTGCCCCACTGGCCGAGCAGGCTGGGCGGTTCGCTGAGCCGCTCCCCGCCGGCGCCCAGGATGACGCCGAGCAGGGGCAGGATCGGGACGAGACCGGCGAGCGCCGTCGCGCCCACCCCCGCCGCGCTGCGGCGCCAGGCCAGCGTTTCTCTGATCAGCAGGAGCAGGCCCAACGCGAGCACCCCGATGAAGAGCACGTCGTACGAGTGCGTCATCACGATGCCGGCGGACGCGAGACCGGCCATCAGGCCGAGCCGTACCGGATGCCGGCCGCGCAGGGCGAGCGCGATCAGCAGGGCGACCCCACCGGCCAGGCAGGGCGCGGTCTGCTCGTTCACCCGGCCGGTGAGCAGCGAGGTCCACGTCGGACCCAGAAAGACCGGGGCGGTGGCGGCGGCGGCCGCGATCACCGGCCCCCCACGGAGGACCCGGACGCAGGCGTAGATGCCGGCGGCCAGGGCGAGTGGCCCGACGACGATCGCCCACGCGGTCATCGTCGTGCTCATCAGCCCGCCGGACAGGTGGGTCGCCTGCGCCCAGGCGATGTTCTCCGCGAGGGGGTAGAACTCGCAGGAGGTGACCGTGTCGGTCGAGCCGGAACTGCACGCGGAGGTGATCTCGACGCTGCCGGTGTCGAGGATGCGCCGGGTCAGGTACCCGTGGTTCATCGCGTCCCAGCCGGGAGTGGCGCCGAGTCGCCCCACCATCGCCCAGCCGTAGGCCATGCCGATCACCGCCGGCACGGCGACACCGATGAGGTCGGCGCGGCGCGGCAGGACGGGCCGCAGCCGGAACCGCGACGCGAGCGAGCGGCCCCGGTCGCCGTCCGCGCCGTCGGCCGCAGGCTCCGCGGCCGACGACTGTCGGTTGACCAGACCGCGGGTCACCAGCCGGGACAGTACGATCGCTGCGCCGGCCACGAGCAGTTCCACGACGAGTACCGCCGTGGCGCTGTGGGGCAGTCCGAGCGCGGGCAGCCACGCCATCGCCAGCGCGATCAGGCCGAGGGTCAGCGCAGGAGAGGCCGCCCACGCGGCCCACCGGTAGCGCCCCGGCGGCAGGGCGAAGCCGAGCAGAGCCCCAGGCACGACGGCCACGACGAGGGTGATGAGCGTCGTCAAGAATGTTCCTTCCCCGCGGCGGCCGCACAGACGCGGCGCGGCCGGAACAGTACAGGAACGGGTCCGCACGGGTGGGGCCTGCTGCTCCAGGTGCGGGGCCCGCCAACCGGACCAGCGAGGAACCCGCGCCACGGTGCCCCGGGCGGATGCCGGTGGGCGGGAACGTCCCGCCGTTCCGGTGGCCGGCCGCGCCCTCCCGGCCGCGCCGGGTGTACCACCGGAATTGGCCATCCCCGCGTTGGGTACAGACGTTGGCTCCGCCCTCCCGGCTGCGACCGGCCGTCTTCGGGCAGCCGGCGTCGGTGCCCGGAACGCCCGTCGGCTGCGGTCGGCCGGCTTCGGGCCTGGTGCGCGGCGGCGGGGAGCGTGGTGGTCGTCAGCGGCCGGTCGAGAAGAGGCCCGGCGGCGGCGGGTTGGAGCCGGTAGCGTCCGCGTCCTGGACGACACCCGCGCCGCCGGCGAACCGGTCCAGGTCGGCGCCGGCGACGACCCGGCCGGGAAACCAGTCGCCGGCGGCCCGCCGGGTCAGTTCCGGCACCGGCGGCTCGGTCCGCCCCGCCAGCAGCACCAGGTTGCCGTACCGGCGCCCCCGCAGCACCGCCGCGTCACCGATCAGGCAGGCGTGAGGGAGCAGCGAACGGACCGTGGCGACCTGCCCGCGGGCGTGCCGCAGCGGCGGCCCGTCGGCCAGGTTGGCCAGGTACCAGCCGTCCGGGCGGAGCACCCGGGCCACCTCGGCGGCGTACTCGACCGAGGTCAGGTGTGCCGGGGTGCGGGCACCGGCGAAGACATCGGCCACCACCACGTCGTAGCTCGCGTCCCGGCTGCCGGCCAGCGCCTCGCGCGCGTCGGCCACCCGTACCCGCAGTCGGGGATCGGCCGGCCAGGGCAGCACCCGGCGGACCAGGTCCACCAGCGCGCCGTCCACCTCCACCACCCGCTGCGCGGAGCGGGGTCGGCTGGCCGAAACGTAGCGCGGCAGGGTGAGCGCTCCGCCGCCGAGGTGGAGAACCCGCAGCGGGGCGCCCGGCGGGGCGATCAGGTCGATCGCGGTGGCCAGCCGCCGGACGTACTCGAACTCCAGGTGAGTGGGGTCGGTGAGGTCGACGTGCGACTGCGGGGCGCCGTCTAGCAGCAGCGTCCACGAGCCCGCCCGGTCCCCGTCCGGCACCAGCTCGGCCTCGCCGGTGTCCACCTGCTCGACCACCCGGTCCCCGGCCCGCTTCCGTCCCACCGGCCCAGTATCCCGGCCGCTCCGACCCGCCTCGCAGGCGGTGGACCGGAAGCGGGCGTCAGGGACGGGTGGCCCCGGCCCGCGCGGCGGCGGTGAGCACCCGGTGCAGCAGCCGCGCGTCGCCGAGCAGCGCCCGCAGCCGGCGCTCCAGGCCCGCGATCGGGATGAGGTTCTGCGGCGCCCGCGGGTCCTTGTACGGGGTGGAGGCGAACCGGGGCAGCGTCACCAGCGACAGGTCGGCCAGCGCCACCGCCTCGTCGACGCCCAGCTCGGCGGAGCACTCCATCCGGACGATGCCCGCCCACGGCGCGCCGAGGGCCACCGGCAGCCGCAGGTACCACGACCAGCCGCCCCACGCTGTGCCGAGTCGGAACACCGGGGACCGCTCGCCGGCCGCCAGCCCGGTGACCACCGCCGTGAGCCGGGCGTCCAGGTATTGGCTGTGCTGCGTCTTGATGTAGCCCAGCGTGCGCGGCAGCTGCCGCCGGTTGCGCAGCGGGCCGTCGACCACCAGCAGGTCGCCGTCGCTGCGGGCCGCCCCGGAGACCTCCACCTCCAGCGCGGTCAGCGGCCCCTGCACGGCGGCGGGGAGCTTGTTCAGCTCGCCCGTGCCGCTGACCCGGTGCACCGGGTAGCGGACGCTGCCGGCGACCACGTCCACCGCCGACGGGCTGGCGGTGAAGAGGCCCCGGCCGACCTTCGCGCCGGCGAGCCGCGCCGCGCCGCGCTGCAGGTCGCACCGGACCACCCCGGCGGCGTACGAGGCGGCCAGGCCGGGGAAGGAGGCGCCGTCGTCCTCCGCCGTCCACACGCTCGCGTCGATCCGGCGCACCCCGTCGACCAGCAGCACCACGTCGGGGGCGCGCACTCCGGGGCGGGGCCCGATGGCCCGCCAGTCCACCGCGGGCAGCTCGGCGTCCGCGTCGACCTGGGCGCTGCTCGGCGCGGCGGGACCGCCGCCGGACGCCTCGAACGAGGCCCCGTACGCCGGGTCCCAGGCGTCGACGAAGAACCGGGGATCGGTCACCGGAGCGAGCCTCCCGTCGTGGCCCGGGGGACGCCGCGGCGGCCCCCGTTCACCGGCCGGTCCGCTCGACGCGGGCCGACCGGGCGTCCTTGCTGACCTCGTAGCGGACCGGGATGCGCTCGGCCAGCGCCGGCACGTGGGTGACCACCCCGACCATCCGGTCGCCCCGGGCGGCCAGGCTCTCCAGGGTGGCCGCCACCGTGTCCAGGGTGGCCGCGTCGAGCGTGCCGAAGCCCTCGTCGAGCACGATCGACTCCAGGCTCGCCGCGGTGGTGGACATGCCGGCGAGCTGCTCGGACAACGCCAGCGCCAGCGCCAGCGACGCCTGGAAGGTCTCGCCGCCGGACAGCGTGCGCACGCCCCGGCGCAGCCCGGCGTCGTGGTGGTCGACGACGAAGAACTCGCCCTTGTCGTGCACCAGGTCGTACTGCCCGCCGGACAGCTCCCGCAGGATGCCCGACGCGCCGTCGACCAGCAGGTCCAACGCCTCGGCCAGCAGCCACCGCTCGAAGTTGTTGGCCCGCAGGTGCCCCGCGAGGGCCCGGGCCACCTGCGCCTCGTGCTCGTACCCGGCCCGCTGCTCGCGCAGCCCGCCGGCCTGCTCGCGGCGGCGCTCCAGCTCGCGCAGGTCGCCCTCGGCCCGCTCCAGGGCGCGGTCGGCGGCGCGTACCGGATCGTCGGTGGCCGGCAGCCCGGCGGCGGCGAAGATGCCCGCGATGCGCTCGCCGACGCCGGCCGCCACCGCCTCGGCCTCCGCCACCGCGGCGGCCCGCCCCGCCCGCTCGGCGCGGCGGCGCTCCGCCTCCGCGCCGGCCCACCCGGTGAGGGCCGCCCACGCCGCGCCGAGGTCGTCGCGGTCGGCCGCCGGCGGCCCGAACCGGGCCAGCCCGTCGCGGGCGGCGTCGAACGCCCGCCAGGTCGCGCGCAGCCGCTCCTCGGCGGCCTCCACGGCCGCCCGGGCCCGGCGGGCCGCCTCCCGGCCGGCCCGCACCGCCGCCGCCGACTCGTCCAACGCCCGGCGCAGCCGCGCGTGGTCGTCCAGCTCGCGGCGCAGCACCGCCGGCTCCGCCGCCCCGGCCAGCTGCCCGTCCAGCTCGGCCAGCCGGGCGTCCAACTGGTCCTGCCGGGCCCGCGCCCGCACCAGCACCCGCTCCAGCTCGCGGGCCGCGGCGTCGCGCTCCGCCACCACCGCCTGCGCGGCCTTCGTGGCGGCCCGCGCCGCCCGGCCCGCCGCCGTGGCGGCGGCGACCGCCGAGTCCGCCGGCACCACCGGCACCCTCGCCACCGTCTGCTCGCAGACCGGGCAGGTCGCCCCGTCGCGCAGGTGCGCCCGCAGCGCCACCGCCTGGTCGGTCGCCTTGGCCTCCTCGTGGGCCCGGAAGGCGGCCTCCAACTCGCCCTCGGCCCGCTCGGCCGCCGCCCGCGCCTGCGTCAGCGCGGTCACCGCCGCCGCGTGCTCGCCCCGCGCTGCGCCCACCGCCGCGCGGACCGTCTCCGCCTCGCCGGCCAGCTTCTCCCGGTCGGTGTACGCCCGCAGCAGCAGCCGCAGCGCGCTCTCGTCGCCGGCCGCAGCCAGCTCGCCGCGGAGCTTCTCCTCCCGCTCCTCGGCCAGCGACACCGCCGTCGCCGCCTCGTCCGCGCCCGCCCGCGCCGACGCCACCGCCCGGGCCACCTCGGCCACCCCGTCGGGCGCGCGCACGGCGGACAGCACCGCCAGGTCGGCGTCGAGCGCGGCCAGCGCCGCGCCCGCCTCGCGCGCCGTCTCCCGGGCCGCCGCCAGCTCCGGTACGGCCGCCGCCACCGCCCCGACCAGCTCCCGCATCCGGTCGACCTGCCCGGTCGCCGCCGCCAGCGCCGCGTCGTCGACGTCGGCGAGCCCGGCCAGCGCCTGGTCGACCGCCTCCAGCTTCGCCTCGGCCTGCGCGGCCCGCGCGGTCGCCTTCTTCTGCACCTCCTCGTAGACCCCGAGACCGAGCAGGTTCACCAGGATCTGCTGCCGGGTGGCCGGCTTGGCGTGCAGGAAGTCCGCGAACTGCCCCTGCGGCAGCACCACGCAGCTGGTGAACTGCTCGTACGGCAGCCCGACGGCCTCCAGCACCGCCTGCTCCATCTCGGCGGGGGTGCCGGCGACCACCTCGCCGAGATCGTCGGGGCTCAGCCCGGTGTCGAGCTTGGTCACGTCGAAGCCGGCCGGCATGAGCTGCAACCCGGCGTTGGCCGTCTTGACGTTGCCCCGCCCGTCCCGGCGCACCACCCGGGTCGCCACGTAGCGGGACCCGCCGGACTCGAAGACCAGCCGCACTCGCGCCTCGGTGGCCGACGGCGCGAGGGCGTTGGCCAGCCCCCGGGTGCCGCCCCAGCGGGGCACCGTGCCGTAGAGGGCGAAGCAGATCGCGTCCAGCACCGTCGACTTGCCCGAGCCGGTCGGCCCGACCAGGGCGAAGAAGTCGGCGTCGGTGAAGTCGATCGTGGTCTCGTCCCGGAAGACGGTGAAGCCCGCCATGTCGAGCCGCATCGGCCGCATCAGTGCTCGACCTCCTCGAAGAGCTCGTCGAAGAGCTCCCGCACCCCGTCGTCGGTGTGCCCCCGGCTGTCCAGGTAGTCGGCGAAGAGCTGCCGGGGCGAGCGGCCGGCCCGCTGCGCCACCCGGGCGCCGCCGCCCGGGGCGGGCACCAGCTCGGGGTCGATGCGGATCTCCAGGGCGCGGGGCAGCAGCTCCTGCACCTCCTCGCGCAGCCCGGCGCGGGGCTGCTCCCGCACGTACACCCGCAGCCAGGCGTCCGGCACGTCCATCTCGGCGAGCTGGGCCAGGGTGCCCCGGACCGTGCGCAGCGTGGCCGCCGCGACCACCGGCACCTCGCGGACCTGCGCCGCCGTGGTCGCGGTGACCTCGACGACCGTCACCGACGGCACGTTCTCCTGCTCGCCGAAGTCGACGGCGAGCGGGCTGCCGCTGTAGCGGATCGGGCAGGGGCCCTGGACCCGCTGCGAGCGGTGCAGGTGGCCCAGCGCCACGTAGTGCGCGGTGCCCGGGAAGACGGTCGCCGGCACCGCGTAGCCGAGCACGGTGTGCGCGTCCCGCTCGCCGCCGCCGGTCGCCGCGCCGACCACGGTCAGGTGGGCGGTGACCAGGTGCACCCGGTCCGGCTCGGTGAAGCTCTCGGTCAGCCGGCCCAGCACCCGGCCCAGGTGGTCGGCGTACGTCTGGGAGGCCTCGGCGGCGGTCAGCTCGTACATCTCCACGGCCCGGATGGCGTAGCGCTGGGAGAGGAACGGCAGCACGGCCAGCCGCCAGCGCTCGCCGCCGGCCGTGGTGCCGTCGACGACGTGCTCGTCCGGGTTCTCCCGGACGCCGCCGCGCAGCGTGATCCCGGCGGCCTCGGCCCAGGGGCGCAGCGCGTCGAGGGCCTGGCCGTTGTCGTGGTTGCCGCCGATGGCCACCACGTCGGCGCCGGTGCGGCGCAGCGCGGTCAGGGCCCGGGTGACCAGCCGGGTGGCCTCGGGCGTCGGCGCGGCGGTGTCGTAGAGGTCACCGGCGACGATGACCAGGTCGGGCCGCTCGGCCCGGGCGACGTCGATCACCCCGGCGAGGACCTGCTTGTGCTCCTCGGCCCGCGACTGGCCCTTGAGGACCTTGCCGACGTGCCAGTCGGAGGTGTGCAGGATCTTCACGGTGCCAGCCTTCCGTTCGCGACTGTGGGGCTCGCAGGCTCACTCCTCGCGCTCACCGGTCCCCCTAGAACGGGATGTCGTCGTCGCTGGCGCCGCCGCCGGAGCCCACCACCGCGAACGGGTCGGCGGACTGGGTGATCGACCGGAGTGTCTCCGACGGCGCCCGGCCGGCCTCGGAGACCCGGGTGGCCCAGGCCGGGAACGGGAATTCCAGGCAGAGCGGCACCGGGATGTCGGGCTGGTTGACGAACATCGTGCCGGGCTTGGCCAGCAGCGCGCGCTGCCGCTGGGCGGGCGGCAGGAAGCCGTACTCCGGGCGGGACGCCTCGGCCGGGTCGAGCCGGCCGACCACCCGGATCGCCGAGTTGGTGACGATCCGCCGCTCCACCTCGCTCGCCGTCTGCTGGGCGCCGACCAGGATCACCCCGAGCGAGCGGCCCCGTTCGGCGATGTCGAGCAGCACCTCCTTGATGGGGGAGGAGCCCTCGCGGGGGGCGTACTTGTTGAGCTCGTCGAGCACCACGAAGAGCAGCGGCTTGGCGGTGCCGGCCTTCTCCTTGCGCTCGAACTCGCTCTTGAGCGTCACGCCGACCACGAACCGCTGCGCGCGGTCCGGCAGGTTGTGCAGGTCGACCACGGTGACCTGGGCGCTCTCGGCGGTGTTGATCGAGTGCGGGCGGCGGGTGGCCAGGTCGCCCCGGATCAGCCGGGACAGGTCCTTCTTGCTGCCGATCAGCCGGCGGGCGAACGCGTTGACCGTGCCCAGCCCGACCGCGCTGCCGGCCCAGTCGGAGCGGGTCTCGTCGTCGTTGAGCTGCTCGACGACGTGGTCGACCAGGTCGGCGTACGAGCCGAGCCGCACCCCGTCGATGCTCACCCCGCCGTCGGCGGGCTGGGCGTGCCGGGCCAGGTGGGCGGCGACCGAGTGGACGACCATCGTGTACTGCTGGCGCTCGTCGTCGGCGTCGGCGAACACGTAGGGCAGCAGGCGGTCGGCGCAGAACTCGGCGAGCGTCCAGTAGAAGCTGTCCACCCCGGTGAGCCGGCTGCTCACGTCGGGCGTACCGGAGGAGTCGCCGACCCGGGGCGGGGCGTAGACCCGCACGTCGGGGAACGCGCCGGCGGTCAGGCCGAGCTTCGCGTACGCGGCGCGGGTGGCGTCGTCGAGCCGGGTGTTGGGATGGTCGAGGAAGAGCAGGTCCTCGCCCTTGACGTTGAAGATGAGCGCCTTGGCGTTGACGGCGTCGCCGCCGAGCACCCCGGAGCGGAAGACCGAGTAGAGCAGGAAGGTGGCGAAGCTCGTCTTCGTGGCGACGCCGGAGATGCCGGAGATCGACACGTGCGCGCCCCGGCTGCCGTCGAGGAAGTCGGCGTTGAGGTAGACCGGCACCCCGTCGCGGCCCATCCCCATCGGGATCCGCCGCTCCATCCGGTCGAAGTGCAGCGCCCGCGCCCGGGCGTCGCCCTCGGCGCGGTGCACCACGGCACCGGGCGACGGCGGCACGTAGAGCTCCGGGTCGACGCGGGTGGTGGTGATCTCGGCAGCCTCCTGCACCTGCGCCGGCAGCGTGCCGTCGGCGATGGCGAAGACGTCGGAGTCGAACTGGGCGCCCTCGTGCCGGGCGCGCACCTGGGTGACCACCCCGGCGATCGTCACCGGCTCGCGGTCGGGCAGCTCCCGGCGGGTCACCACGACGTCGTCGAGCTGGAGGTAGCTGCCGGGGGAGACCGCCGTCCAGAACTGCAGGGGGGTGGCGTCGGCCGTGCCCAGCACCCGGCCGACCTCCTCGCCCGGGCCGTCGAACCCGTCGTCAGTCATCGGGCAACTCCGGTCGGCTGGTCGTCGCGGTCGGGGCACACGTGGTGCATCCTGCCGCAGGAGTACGACAGGTTGCCACGCGACGCGGCGGACGCCACGCACCCGGCCCGCCACCCCGTCGCAGGGTGCCCGCCCGGCCACGCTCAGTCGCGGGCGTAGCGGAGCATGAGGACGCCGTCGGCGGCGGCCAGCACGTGCCGCAGCGGCAGGTGGCGTACCTCGCTGGCGTCCCCGGCGGTGATCCGCCCCGGGCCCGCCCCGGCGAGCAGCGGGGCGACGGTGAGGCAGACCTCGTCCACCAGGTCGGCGGCGGTGAGCGCGCCGAACAACCGCGGCCCGCCCTCGCAGAGCAGCTGGTCGAAGCCGCGGCGGCGCAGCTCGGCCAGGCCCGCAGCGAGGTCCACCCGGTCGTCGCCGCAGCGCACCACGTCGGCGACGTCGGTCAGGCCGGGCGGCGCCGCCGCGTCGGACCGGGTGAGCACGACGGGCCGCGTCGGCGCGTCGGCGAACGCCGCCTGCGCCGGGTCGAGGTCGAGCGAGCCGGAGACGACGACCAGGGTCGGGTACTCGGGCAGGCCGTGCTCCCGGCGCCATGCCCGGCGCCGCTCGTCGAGCCGGACCGCGCGGTAGCCCTCGTGCCGCAGGGTGCCGGCGGCCACGACGAGGGCGTCGCAGAGCATCCGCAGCAGGCCGAAGACGCGCTTGTCCGGCTCGCCGGAGAGCCCGGCGGAGTAATCGTCGACGGCGACCGCGCCGTCGACGCTCGTCACGAAGTTCACCCGCAGGTGGGGGCGGTCCGCGCGCCCGTAGCGGGCCGTGAGCGCGGCGTCGTCCAGGGGCTGCGCCGACGGCTCCGGCCAGAGCGCCGAAATCGGGATTCCGACGCTCATTCGCCGGCCGGACCGGTGACCGGAGGGGTGGGTCGGGGGGTACGGTGCTGGCAGTCGCACCAGTTCCGCCCCGGACAGTCGTCGTGCCGTCTCGCCCGGCACGCTCGGCAGATCATGCTCGCAGCCTATGCCGAGGAAGGATGGGACAGCATGCCGCGTCAGATCTTCCAGCTGAAGATTTCCCTGGCCGGGGTCCGGCCGTCCGTCTGGCGCCGGGTGCTCGTCCCGGGCGGCTACACGCTGGACCGGGTGCACCGGGTGGTGCAGCACGGCATGGGCTGGCGGGACTGCCACCTGCACTCGTTCGAGATCGAGGGCCGGCAGTACGGCGAGCCCGACGCCGACGGCGAGCTGGCCCTGCGCGACGAGCTGGACGTCCGGCTCGACGCGGTGGTCGGCAAGGGCAGCCGGTTCCACTACACCTACGACTTCGGCGACTGGTGGGAGCACGACCTGGTGGTGGAGGACGCCTTCACCGCCGACCCCGACGAGCGCTACCCGTCCTGTCTGGACGGGGAGCGGGCGTGCCCGCCGGAGGACGTGGGCGGGCCGCTCGGCTACCAGGCCCTGTTGGCCGCGGTGGCCGACCCGGGCCACCCCGAGCACCGGTCGATGCGGGACTGGGTGGGTGAGCGCTTCGACCCGGCAGCCTTCGACGCCGGCCGTGTCGCCACTCTGCTGCGCCGCTTCTGCTGAACGCGCCACCGCCGGCCGGCTCCGAGTCGTGCGGCGGCGGCCGCGGTAACGATCTGGGAACGCTCCCATTCGTTCGTTGACACCCCCGGACAGCCCCGACATGCTCGTGGCAGCGCTGCCTGCCCCGCTGGCGTTCCCGTCGTCCGCCCGCGACACCGCGGGATCATGGAAGGTGCCGTCACGCCGTGAGCAACCCCGCCACCCCGCCGGCCGTCGGCGTCCTCGCCGACCGCCCGTCGCTGGCCTTCCCGCCCGGCTTCATCTGGGGCGCGGCGACCGCCGCGTACCAGATCGAGGGCGCGGTGGCCGAGGGCGGCCGGACCCCGTCGATCTGGGACACCTTCAGCCACACCCCCGGCCGGGTGGTCGCCGGGCACACCGGCGACGTGGCCTGCGACCACTACCACCGACTGGGGCCGGACGTCGCACTGATGGCCGAGCTGGGGCTGAGGTCGTACCGGTTCTCGGTCTCCTGGCCCCGCGTGCAGCCGGGCGGCTCCGGCCCGGCCAACGCGGAGGGGCTGGACTTCTACCGGCGGCTCGTCGACGAGCTGCTGGCGCACGGGATCGAGCCCTGGCTCACCCTCTACCACTGGGACCTGCCGCAGCCGCTGGAGGACGCGGGCGGCTGGCCGGCCCGGGACACGGCCGCCCGGTTCGCCGACTACGCCACGCTGGTCGCCGACGCGCTCGGCGACCGGGTGCGCTACTGGACCACGCTGAACGAGCCGTGGTGCTCGGCGTTCCTCGGCTACGGCTCCGGGGCGCACGCGCCGGGCCGCTCCGACGGGGCGGACGCCGTCCGGGCCGGGCACCACCTGATGCTCGGCCACGGCCTCGCCGTGCGGGCGCTGCGCGCGGCCCGGCCGGCCGCCGAGGTCGGGGTGACGGTCAACCTCTACCCGGTCACCCCGGCCAGCGACGCGCCCGCCGACGTCGACGCCGCGCGGCGCATCGACGGGCTGGCCAACCGGTTCTTCCTCGACCCGCTGCTGCGCGGGTCGTACCCGGCGGACCTGACAGCCGACCTCGCCCGGGTCACCGACTTCGGGCACGTACGCGCGGGCGACCTGGCGACCATCGCCACCCCGCTGGACCTGGTCGGCGTCAACTACTACAGCCGCCACGTCGTCGCCGCCCCGGTGGCGGGCGCCGAGCCGGAGCCGTACTGGCGGGCGCCGTCCTGCTGGCCGGGCAGCGAGGACGTCCGCTTCGTCACCCGGGGCGTCCCGGTCACCGACATGGACTGGGAGATCGACGCCCCGGGCCTGGTGGAGACGCTGCGCCGGGTCCACGAGGAGTACACGGACCTCCCGCTCTACGTCACCGAGAACGGCGCCGCCTTCGTCGACGCGGTGGTCGACGGGCGGGTCGACGACGTCGACCGGGTGGCGTACTTCGACGCCCACCTGCGTGCCGCGCACGAGGCGATCGGGGCCGGCGTTCCTCTGCGCGGCTACTTCGCCTGGTCGCTGATGGATAATTTCGAGTGGGCCTGGGGCTACACCAAGCGGTTCGGGATGGTCTACGTCGACTACGACAGCCAGGCCCGGATCCCCAAGTCCAGCGCCAGGTGGTACGCCGAGGTGATCCGACGCAACGGTCTGGCCGCACAATAGGCGAGGGCCAGCCAGCAACGGGCGGCCCCGGCAACCACCCGCCCGGGGGTGGGGCCGGGGCCGGCCCGCCGTCGGAGGAGCAGACGATGACAACGCAGCGCACCCGGTCGCTCGGGCGCCCGACCCTCGACGCCGTCGCCGCCCGCGCCGGCGTCGGCCGCGGGACGGTCTCCCGGGTGGTCAACGGCTCACCGCAGGTGAGCCCCGAGGCGCGCGCCGCCGTGCAGCAGGCCATCGCCGAGCTGGGGTACGTGCCGAACCGCGCCGCCCGCGCCCTGGTCACCCAGCGCACCGACTCCGTCGCCCTGGTCGTCTCCGAGTCCGGTGACCGGGTCTTCACCGAGCCGTTCTTCGCCGGCATCGTCCGGGGTGTCAGCTCGGGGCTGCTGGAGACCCCGTTGCAGCTCTGGCTCGCCATGGTGCAGTCGCCGATCGAGCGGGAGCGGGTCGAGCACCACCTGACCAGCCAGCACGTCGACGGGGTCCTGCTGCTGTCGCTGCACGACTCCGACCCGCTGCCCACCCTGCTGGAGGAGCGCGGCCTGCCCACCGTGCTGGGCGGGCGGCCGGCCCGGATGCTCCAGCCCGGCGCGCAGCCCGCGTACTACGTCGACGTGGACAACGTCGGCGGCGCCCGCCAGGCGGTGGAGCACCTGGCCGGCCGGGGGCGGCGGCGCATCGCCACCATCGCCGGCCCGCAGGACATGGGCGCCGGCCTGGCCCGCCTGACCGGCTACAAGGAGGCAATCCAGGCCGCCGGGGGCCGGGTCGACCCTGACCTGATCGCGTACGGGGACTTCAGCGAGGGCAGCGGGGCGGCCGGGATGCGCCGGCTGCTGGAGGTCTGCCCCGACGTCGACGCCGTCTTCGTCGCCTCCGACCTGATGGCGTTCGGCGCGCTGCGGGCGCTGCGCGAGGCGGGCCGGCGGGTGCCGGAGGACGTGGCGGTGGTCGGCTTCGACGACGCCCCGATCGCCCGGCAGTCCGACCCGCCGCTGACCACGGTCTTCCAACCGGTGGAGGAGATGGGCCGGCAGATGGCCCGCCTGCTGGTCTCCCGCATCCGCGGCGAGAAGCTCCCGTCCCCCCACCTCCTCCTAGCCACCAACCTAATCAACCGCGCCACCTCCTGACCCCCCCACCCCGCGGACCATGCCGCTGATCATGAAGTTGTTGGCGATGACATCGGCGTGTCGCGGCAACAACCTCATGATCAACGAGGCGAGCAGGGGTGGGAGCGCGGTGGGGTGGGGTGGGGTGGGTGGGTCAGGGCGGGGTGGGTGGGTGGGTCAGGGTGGGGGAGGGGAGCAGCGGCGGAGTTCGCGCTTGGCGAGGCTGGCGCGGTGCACCTCGTCCGGGCCGTCGGCCAGGCGCAGGGTGCGGGCCTGGGCCCAGAGGGCGGCCAGCGGGGTGTCCTGACTGACGCCGGCGGCGCCGTACGCCTGAATGGCCTTGTCGATCACCCACTCGGCCATCGCCGGCGTGGCGATCTTGATGGCCTGGATCTCGGTGTGCGCGCCCTTGTTTCCCACGGTGTCCATCAGCCAGGCGGTCTTGAGCACCAGCAGGCGGGCCTGCTCGATGCGCACCCGCGACTCGGCGATCCACTCGCGCACGACGCCCTGCTCGGCGAGGGGCCGGCCGAACGCGACCCGCTCGGTGACCCGCCGGCAGAGCAGCTCGAGGGCCCGCTCCGCCATGCCGACCAGCCGCATGCAGTGGTGGATCCGGCCGGGGCCGAGCCGGGCCTGGGCGATCGCGAAGCCGGAGCCCTCCGCCCCGACCAGGTTCTCCGCCGGCACCCGGACGTCGGTGAAGTCGATCTCGGCGTGCCCGCCGTGCGGGGCGTCGCTGTAGCCGAACACCGTCATGCCCCGGCGCACCGTCACGCCGGGGGTGTCCCGCGGCACCAGGATCATGCTCTGCTGGCGGTGCCGGTCGGCCCCCGGGTCGGTCTTGCCCATCACAATGAAGATCTCGCAGGCCGGGTCCATCGCCCCCGACGACCACCACTTGCGCCCGTTGACCACGTAGTGGTCGCCGTCCCGGGTGATCCGGGTGGCGATGTTGGTCGCGTCCGAGGAGGCGACCTCCGGCTCGGTCATGCAGAACGCCGAACGGATCTCGCCCTCCAGCAGGGGCCGCAGCCAGCGCTCCTGCTGCTCCGGCGAGCCGAACTCGGCGAGCAGCTCCATGTTGCCCGTGTCCGGCGCGGCGCAGTTGACCGCCTCCGGCGCGAGGTGCGGGCTGCGCCCGGTCAGCTCGGCCAGCGGGGCGTACTGGAGGTTGGTCAGCCCGGCGCCGTGGCGCGGGTCGGGGAGGAAGAGGTTCCACAGGCCGCGCCTGCGCGCCTCGGCCTTCAGCTCCGCCAGCACCGGCGGCCGCGCCCACGGGTCACCGGCGGCGGCGACCTGCGCGGCGTGCACCGGCTCGGCGGGACAGACGTGCTGCTCCAGGAACTCGGTCAGCTCGGCCCGCAGCGCTTCCGTGCGGGCGTCGTACGCGAAGTCCATCACCGCTCCCCGGCGGCGGTCAGCCCGTGCTCGACCAGCGGTGCCACCATGTCGCCGATCCGGTCGAAGCCCTCGCCGAGGGTCTGCCCGAGCGTGTGCCGGTAGTGGATGCCCTCGCAGATCACCGCGAGCTTGAAGCAGCCGAGCGCGACGTGCCAGTGCAGCGGCCCGACGTCGACGTCGCCGCGCCCGGCGTACCGCTCGATCAGCTCCGACCCGGTGGGGAAGCCGGCGCGCGGGCCGAGCCCGTCGGCGACCGGGTTGCCGGCGGCCGAGTCGCTGCCGCCGAGCACGTCCCAGTAGGTCAACAGCAGCCCGAGGTCGGCCAGCGGGTCGCCGAGGGTGGCCATCTCCCAGTCGAGCACCGCCCGGACGGCCACCGGGTCGACCGTGGCGAGGAGGTTGTCCAGCCGGTAGTCGCCGTGCACGATCCGGCCCGCGTCGGCGCCCTCCGGCGCGGTGGCGGCGAGCCGGTCGCGCAGCTCCTCGATGCCGGGCAGCGGCCGGCTGCGGGAGCGGTCGAGCTGGCGGGACCAGCGGCGGACCTGACGGGCGAGGTAGCCCTGCGGCCGGCCGAAGTCGCCCAGCCCCACCGACGCCGGCTCGACGGCGTGCAGGGCGGCGAGGGTGTCCATCATCCCCATCGCCAGCTCCCGCCGCTGGCCGGCGGTGAGCGGGTCCGTCTGGGCGCGGGTGCGGAACACCTCGCCGCGCACCCGCTCCATCAGGTAGAAGGGCGCGCCGATCACCTCGGGGTCCTCGCACAGCAGCAGCGCCCGCGGCACCGGCACGTCGGTCGGCGCCAGCGCGGAGATCACCCGGTGCTCCCGGGCCATGTCGTGGGCGGTGGCCAGCACGTGCCCGAGCGGCGGGCGGCGCAGCACGACCTCCTGCCCGCCGGCGTGCAGCAGGTAGGTCAGGTTGGACTTGCCGCCGGCGATCAGCCGGGCCCGCAGCGGCCCGCCGGCCAGCTCGGGCCGGTGCCGCGCCAGGTAGCCGGCGAGCCGGTCCAGATCCAACCCCCGGGGCGAGGCGGCGGGGGCAGGACCGCTCCCCGGCCCGTACGCGTCGACGGCCGGCTCGGACATCCGACTAGTTGATGGCAGCTCCGTCAGGTTGTCAAGGTCGGATTTGACCCTCGGGACATGCCGCTGCAACAGGGGCGAAACGGCCACGGGTCAGGCTGGTGCCCAGCCTGCCGGCCAGTGGCGCCGGCCGCCGAGCGGAGGGTTCAGACATGTTGCTGCGAGTTCGGGTCACCCTGCCGGACCGTCCGGGCACCCTCGGCCAGGTCGCGCGCACCATGGGCGTGTCCGGCGCGGACATCGTCCAGGTGGTCGTCCTTGAGCGGCTCGGCGGTCGGGCGGTGGACGACTTCACCGTGGTCTGGCCGGGCGCGGCGCGGGTGGAGCGGCTGCTGGCCGGCCTGGCCGCGATCCCCGGGGTCCGGGTGGACGGGGTGTGGCGGGCGATCGGCGCGCCCACCACCACCGGGCAGGACGCCGAACTGCTGGCCCAGGTCGCGGCGAACCCCGCCGAGGGCGTGGCCACCCTGGTCGACGCCGTGCCCGGGCTGCTCGCCGCCGACTGGGCCGTGGCCGCGGTGGTGCCCATTGACTGGGCCGCGCGGACCGGCACCACGGGGGAGGCGACCGTCGGCTACGCGAGCTGGCGCGCACCCGTACCGGCGCGGCTGCCCGAGGTGACCCCGCTGCGCGCCCGGGCGATGACCTCGCCCGACGGTGAACACTTCGCGGTCGCGCCGTTCGGCCGGGCCGGCCTGGTGCTGGTGGTGGCCCGCGAGCGCACCGGGACGCCGGCCGCGGCGGCGTTCCACGCCACCGAGGTGGACCGGCTGGCGCAGCTCGTCCGGGCCGGCGCGGTGATCCTCGGCGACCGGCTCGACCTGGTCGGGGCTCCGCCGGCGGTGGCGAACCCCTGAGCCCGGCCCGCCCGGCGGTCACTGTGGCGCAGGTCGCGCCGCCGGCGGTCACTGTGGCGCAGGTCGCGGCGGCCGATCCGGGCCGTCACCCCGGGGCAACCGGCCCGCAACAGCCAGCGGCGAGGGTCGTACGGGGAAGGGAGGCAACCATGACGTTGTGGCGGATCCGGGCGACCGTGGACGACCGGCCGGGCTACCTGTCGGTGCTCACGGCCAGCCTGGCGTTGCGCGGGGTCAACATCCTCGCCGTGCAGGTGCACACCACCGAGCGGGGCGCGGTCGACGACTTCCTGGTCGACGCGCCGGACGCGCTCGACGAGGCCGACCTCGTCGCCGCCGTGGAGCGGGGGCGGGGCCGGGACTGCTGGGTCGCGCGCAGCGAGGCGCGCGGGCTGGCCGACCAGCCCACCCGGGTGCTCGGCCTGGCCAACCGCCTCGTGCGGGACCCGGACGCGGCCGGGGATGCGCTGCGCACCCTGCTCGGCGCGGACACGGTCACCTGGCGGCCCGCGCCGGCCGGCGCCGGTGCCGGGATCACCGGCAGCACCATGCTGCTGGCCGACCCGGGCGGCGGCGCGTTCACCCTGCGCCGCGTCGCCCCGGACTTCACCCCGGCCGAGTACGCCCGGGCGCAGGCCCTGCTGGAGTTGTCGGCCACGGCCGCACGCCGGGCCGCCGAGCAGGTCACCCTGGTCCTGCCCGACGGGACCGAGGCGGCCGTACGCCCGGCGGGTGCCGACGACCTGGCGGGCGTGGTCGAGCTGCACGAGGCGTGCTCGGCGCGCAGCCGGCACCGCCGCTACCTGGGCGGCGCGGCGGCGCCCTCGGCGGCCCGGCTTCGCCGGCTGCTGGAGCCGGCCCGGGGCCTGACCCTGCTCGCCACGGCCAACGGCGACGCCGGGCCGACGGAGACGGTGCTGGCGATGGCGAACCTGCTCGCCGAGGGCGACGAGGCGGAGGTGGCGCTGCTGGTCCGGGACGACTGGCAGCGGCGGGGGCTCGGTTCGGCCCTGCTCCGCCGGCTGGTCCGGCACGCCGATCAGGCCGGGTACGCGGCCCTGGTGCTGCACGTCCACGCTGAGAACGCCCCGATGCTGCGCGCCCTGCGGCGACTCGGCCGGCCGGCGTCGACCGAGCGCGACGGCGCCCTGGTGACCGTGACCGTCCCGCTCGCCGCCGGCGCCCGCGGTGAAAGGAAGGGGCCCTTGTTAACGCCTCCGGTATAGGAAGGGCCCCTTCCTTGCACCTCAGGTCGTCGGGTAGCTGCTGTAGTCGGGGAAGTTGCCGTAGAGGCGACCGTCGCCACCCTGGGTGACCGCCTGCACCAGCAGGTCGCCGCCCACGAAGGCGCCCTTCCAGGACGCGCCCCGGCCGCCGAACGGCTCCTCCCGGTCGCCCCGGGAACGCGGCTTGTTGATGCCCACCTTGAACGCCTGGAGGTCGACCGCCAGCTTCCCGGCCAGCTCCTCGTCGTCGCAGGCCAGCGAGGCGACCAGCGCGCCGTTGGAGGCGTTCATCGCGGCCAGCAGCTCGTCGGTGGTGTCCACCACCACGATGGTGTCGACCGGGCCGAACGGCTCGGCGTGCATCAGCCGGGACCGGCCGGGCGGGGCCAGCAGCACCGACGGCGCCACGTACGCGGAGGTGTCCTGCCCGTCCAGGAACGGCGCGCCGGCCAGCTTGCCCCGGTGCAGCGGCACCGCGCCGCCGCGTACCGCCTCGTCGACCTTGCGGCGCAGCTCGTCGGCCTTGGCGGCGCTGATCAGCGGGCCGAAGTCCAGCTCGGGCAGCGGGTCCCCGGCCCGCCAGTTCTCGTCCACCGCGAGCGGGTGTCCGAACCGGACCGAGCGCACCACCGGAAGGTACATGTCGAGGAACTCGTCGACGAGGTCCCGCTGGACCACGAAGCGCGGGTACGCGGTGCAGCGCTGCTTGCCGTACTCGAAGCCCTTCTTGAGGTGCCCGGCGAGCAGGTCCCACTGCGAGAAGTCCCAGATGCCCCAGGCGTTGAGGCCCTCCTGCTCGATGAAGTGCCGCTTGTCGGAGTCGAGCAGCGCGGCGGCCACCTTGCCGCCGTTGGAGCGGCCGCCGACGAACGCCACCGCGCCGACCTCCGGGGCCCGGACGAGCACCTCGGAGAGTTCCTCGCCGCCGCCGGAGACCAGCGTGGCGGGCAGCCCGGCCCGGCGCATCAGCGCGTGCGCGACGGTGAGGCAGACCGCGCCGCCCTGCGACGGGGTCTTGGCGATCACCGCGTTGCCGGCGAGCAGTTGCACCAGCTCGGCGTGCACGAGCACGCTCATCGGGTAGTTCCACGACGCGATGTTGCTGACCGGTCCGGGCAACGGCTCCCGGCCGTCGGCGAGCATCCGGTCGATCTCGCCGACGTACCAGCGGACGCCGTCCAGCGCCCGGTCCACGTCGGCGCAGGCCAGCCGCCACGGCTTGCCGATCTCCCAGACCAGCAGCAGGGCGAGCAGGTCGCGGTGGGCGGTGAGGGCGTCCAGCGCGTCGGTGACCCGGGCCTTGCGCTCGGCGAGCGGGGTGTCGGCCCAGGCGCGGTGCGCGGCGGCGGCGTGCGCGACCGCGGCGCGGGCGGTCTCCGCGTCGAGGCGGGGCAGGTTGACCAGCACGGTGTTGTCGACCGGGGTGCGGACCGGGCTGGGCGTGCCCACCGCGTGCCAGTCGCCGCGCACGAGGTTGTGCAGCGTGGTGACGCCGTCGACCGGGGCGCCGAACGCCTCCGGCGCGGCGGCCACCGCGCGGGCGAGGGTGTCGGACCAGGCGGTGCCGTCGGCAAGTCGTAGAGCCATCGCGATCTCCTCAGGGTGTGGCCGGGGGAGCGGCGGCGTCGATGGCACCGCTGGTGTCGCGTACTGTCGCGCGCCGGAAAGCGGCGCGGCAACCGTACGTTCGTATGCCGGAACGCCCGGCCCGCGCCCGGCCGGCCGCGGCGCGACCTCCCGTCCGTCGACCATGGCTCTGAGCTGGTCGTACGCGGGCAGGGCATCCATAAACTTAGATGATGTGATGAACGTCCGGGTGGCGTCGACCGGCCCGCCCGTCAGTGCGCTCAAGCGGCTCCGGCGGATCGACGCGCCGGCCGCCAGGTCGGGAAATGGCGCCGGCCGAGGGGCCGCCGATTGGCGCCGCCGACGGGCGGAACGGCGGCCGGCCGGCCCGGGACGAGACCGGAGCAGCCCCACGGGTGGCGGCGGGTGCGACGGCTGGGGGTGGAAACGGCGACCGGCCGCCGGACGAGGTGTCCGGCGGCCGGTCGGGTGCTGGGTCGGATCAGCTGGTGAAGGTGACGTTGTCGCGCCGGCGGCGCAGCATCAGCAGCGCGCCACCGCCGATCAGGGCGAGGCCGCCCAGCGCGATGCTGGTCGTCGCCACGCCGGTCAGCGGCAGGCCGCCCTCGTTCTCGTCGTCGTTGCCGCCACCGCTGCCGCCCGTGCTCTCCGACGGCGTGACGGAGCCCGACGGGGAGACCGACTCCGACGGCGAGACGGACCCGCTCGGGGCGGTGGACTCCGACGGGGACACCGACGTCGAGGGCGACACCGAGGTGGACGGCGACGGTGAGGTCGACGCCGACGGGCTGGGGGTCGGCGACTGCGTCGAGGTGGTTCCGGCGCAGGTGTGGCTCAGCTTGAAGCTGTCGGCCACCCCCGTGATCGTGGCGCTGCCGGTAAGCAGCGTCCATCCAGCCGGGGTGAACACGTAGGCGTGCTTGACCTGGCCGTTGTCGCCGTTGGCCGAGAGGAAGTCGGGGTAGGCGTCGGTGGGGTCCTGAATCTTCACCGTCACCGTGGCGCCGGCCAGGTTCTTGAAGGTGAGGGTCAGGTTCTCGAAGTCACCCGCGGTCTTTCTGCCACCGTCGAGGACGAAATGCCAGCCGTCGTGATCGGCCGGCCGGTCCTTGAACTTGGGGTCGTCGCACTCCTCCTGAAACTTTGCCGTCTTGCCCTCATGGGGCTTGTGCAGAGGGATGGTGCTGGACGCCCAGGCGGGGGCGGCGAGCGCGAGAAGGGCCGTGGCGGCGGCTGTGGAAACGGCAGCGCGCGCCACGCGCCGACGGTGTGCCATGAGGTTCCTCCGGAGTTGATCGAGGGGACAGCACATGATCGCACAATGCGTGACGGTCGTGGACATCGGTCGATCGGCCTGAGCAGCGGCGACGTGGCAAGATAGAGCGGCTCGGCGTCGGAATTTCTCGCACTTCGCAGGCGTGTCGACGTAACGCGATCGGCCCCGCCGACGCTCGCTCCCGGCGCCCGCGCTGGGACCGGTCCCTCCTGGCCGCCCGTCACGGCACCCAAACCGCCCCAGGCCCCAGCCCGCCAGGGCTCTCACACGACACCCACACCGCCCCGGACCCGAGCCCGCCGGGCTCTCACACGACACCACACCGCCCCGGGCCCCAGCCCGCCGGCCTCTCTCACGCCACCCCTTCGCCCCCTGACGCTCGCCGGTCACGCGGATCTTGGACGGTACCCGTTCGCGGAGTGCGGGAACTGTCCAAGATTTACTTTGCGGGTCGCCAGCCGGCGGCGATGAGGGCACGGCGGACGGAGTCGGCGACCTCGTCGGGGCGGGCGCGGACCAGCCACGCCGGGAAGCGGAGGATGCGGTCCCCGGAGGTCCAGACGTCGTTCTGGCGCTTCATGTCGGCCGCCCAGTGCCGGACGTCCATGTGGTGCGCCCCGTCGATCTCCACGTGCAGCCCCCACTCCCGCCAGTAGGCGTCGAGCCACCGGGTGCGCCCGGAGGCGTCGGCGCGCCGCTGCTGAAGACCGGGCGCGGGCAGGCCGTGGCGGCGGCAGAGCCGGACGAAGTCGAGCTCCGAGAGCGCCTCCGCGCCGCCGGAGATGTCGGCCACGGTCTGCCGGATCAGCGCCCGCCGACGGGCTCGGGGCAGCGCCTCCACCACGGCCGACAACTCGTCCGGCGTGACCCGTCGCTGCTGACAGCCCGCCGCCAGCGTCGCCTGCGCCTGATCGACCGTACGGGCCCAGCCGGCCACGTCCACCAGTGCCCGGGCGGTGCAGGTCCGCGGCGGACGGGCGCGCTGGAGATGCGCCGCCGGCAGCACCGACGTGCGGTGCACGACGACCGCCGGCATGTCCATCGGCAGCCGGCCCAACACCGTGCGGCCCGCCCGCCGGTGCGCCGGCACGAGCACGTGCAGCGGCTCGGGCCGCAGTCCGCGTACGCCCGCCTCGGCGGCAGCCGTCGCGCCGGCCAGCACGGCCCCGGGACCCGTGGCGAGCACGGCCACCCACAACTGCTGGTCCCGGGTCAGCCGGCCGTTGCCGGTGAGCAGGACGCCCCGGCAGATCGAGCGCCAGCGCCCGGAGCGGACGTGTCCGCGTACGGTGCCCTCGGTCAGCAGCCGGGTCGCCTGGGCGGTGGTGACGACGCCGGCCTGGTCGAACGCCAGCCAGTCGAGCGCGTCGGCTTCGTCGGAGGGAAGGATGGGCCACATCCGTCCCACCATCGCCGCCCGCCCGGCCCCGCGCCGCCGGATCCCCGACCGCCCGGCCCGCGGATCTTGGACAGCTTCCGTTTCCCGCGGACGGTAACTGTCCAGGATTCGGGGCATCCCCTCCACGTGGAGCTGCTGACGGTGGGGCACGGGGCGGCGGACCGGGCGCGGCTGGGCGAGCTGCTCGCCGGCGCCGGGATCGCCCTCGTCGTGGACGTGCGGCGGTTCCCCGCGAGCCGCACCAACCCCGACGTCCGCCGCGAGGAGCTGGCACGCTGGCTGCCGGTGGCCGGGATCGACTACCGCTGGGAGCAGCGCCTCGGCGGGCGGCGGCACACCCGGGCCGGCGCCGCCGAGCCGGACAGCTGGTGGACCGTCGCCGCCTTCCGGGCGTACGCGGCGTACACCCGTACCGTCGACTTCCGGGCGGCGCTGGACGCGGTGCTCGCCGACGCGGCGGCCCGGACCACGGCGGTGATGTGCAGCGAGAGCGTCTGGTGGCGCTGCCACCGGCGGCTGGTCGCCGACGTGGCCGCGCTGGGGCGCGGCGTGCCGGTGGTCCACCTGATGCCCGACGGACGGCTCACCCCGCACCGGCCCGCCGTCGGCGCCCGCCGGCTCGACGGCGGCGACCTCGTCTGGGACGGCTGAAAGAATCTCCCACCGGACCCACCCGTCGGGGCGTCGCCGCGCGTGGTCCCGGTCGGGAGGTGGGGCGTGGACCCTGAGGAGTCGTTCCGCGCGTACGTGTCGGGGCGCATCGCGGCGCTGTCCCGCGCGGCGTGGCTGCTGACCGGCGACCGCCACCAGGCCGAGGACCTCGTCCAGCTCACGCTGGTGCGGGTCGCCCGGCACTGGGAGCGGATCAGCGCGGCCGGCGACCCCGACCCGTACGTGCGGCGCACCATGTACAGCCAGCACGTGTCGCTGTGGCGGCGCCGGTGGCGGGGCGTGGAGCTGCGGGCCGAGCCGCCGGAGCGGGCCCTGCCGGACGGCAGCGCCGACGTCGCCCGCGCCCTGGTGGTGCGGGCCGCGCTGGCCCGGCTGGCGCCCCGGCAGCGGGCCGTGCTGGTGCTGCGCTTCTACGAGGACCTCACCGAGGTGGAGACGGCCCAGACGCTCGGCTGCTCGGTCTCCACCGTCAAGAGCCAGACCCGGGACGCGCTGGCGCGGCTGCGTACGCACGCTCCCGAACTGGCCGAGCTGGCCGGCGCGACGGCGGGGGAGGCGTGATGGGCGAGGAGCTGCGGAACGTGCTGCGGGATCTGGGCGAGCGGATGCCACCGGTCCGGCTGGGCGACGACCCGTGGACGGCGGGACGGCGGCTGCGGCGGCGGGCGCGGCGGCGGGCCGCCGTGGCGTCGCTGGTGGTGGTGCTGGCCTGCGCCCTCGGCGTGCCGGTGACGCTCGGCGCCGTCGAGCAGCGGTCGATGACGGGCGCCGTGCCCGCCGCCGTGCCGCACCGGATCGGGCTGCCGTACATGTGGCAGGCGACCGTCGAACAGGATCCGCCCGGCCGGGCGTCGCTGCTGTTCAGCGGCGGCGACCACCTCGGCCTGCGTGGCGTCGACCCGATCGACCACGAGGGCAAGGTGGCGGTGCTCGGCATGGGTGGGAAGTACCGCATGATGCTCTACGGCGAGGCCGAGCGCAGCGCCGGGATCGACGTGCTGCTCTCTCCGGACAGCCGGTACGTCGCGGACGGTTCCGCCGACGGGTGGGTCCACGTCACCGACCTCACCACCGGCGACCGGCGGTCCTTCGCCGGCGGGGCGGAAAGCACCTGCTGCACCACGCCGGTCGCCTGGGCCCCGGGCGGCGACGCCCTGCTCGTGCTGCACCACCACGACGGCGACCCGGACGGCGACGGGGTACGCCCCAGCCGGCTGCTCCTGCTGGACCTGGCCACCGGCGCCAGCCGCCGGGTAGGGGGCGACCTCGGCGACCGGTGGGGCCTGCGTACCGGGTCGCTGGCCGCGTTCTCCCCGGACGGCACCCGGATCGCCGTCGACGCCGGCGGCGAGCTGACCATGCTGGACCGCGCCGGCACGGTCGCCTGGTCCCGCGAGCTGGGGCCGGACGAACGGCTCGCCGGGGTCGGCGCGTTCACCCCCGACGGCTCGGCGGTCGCCGTCTTCCGTCTCGACGGCTGCCGGAGCGGGTGCGACGCCGACCAGCGGGCCGCCCGCACGTGGCGGACCGGCTACGTCGACGCGGCGACCGGCGGGGACGGCAGCGGCCCCGCCCTGCCCCCGGCCCAGGGGCAGGCCCTGCGGGCGCTGGGCTGGAGCAACGGCCGAGCCCTGGTCGCGCTCAGGTACGCCCCGGAGCCCGGCATGACCATGGGGGAGAGCAACGAGTGGGACGACACCGCCTACCGGGAGACCGGCCACGTCCAGCTGGTGTCGCTGCGCCCCGACGGGCGGGTCCAGGTGCTGCTCGACCCGCCCGACGGCGTGCGGGCGATGGACGTGGCGCGCCACCTGATGGAGGCCGGACGGTTCGGCGCCTCGCCCCCCGACCCGCGTCCGTTCCCGGCCCGGCCGCTCGTCCTGCTGCCGGCCGTGCCGGTGCTGCTGATGGTCGGCGGGGTCGCCGGGGCGGTGCTGTGGTGGCGCCGGCGCCGGCGCCGGGCGGTCAGTCGGTGAGCTCGTCGGCGAGCAGGTCCATCAGCAGCCCGTCGTGCCAGCGGCCGTCCTCGCCGCGCTCGTAGCGGCGCAGCACGCCCACCGGACGGAAGCCGACCTTGGCGTAGCTGCGCACGGCCGGGGTGTTCGCCGCCGCCGGGTCGATGGTGAACCGGTGGTGCCCGTGCGCCTCGACCAGGTGCCGGACCAGGGTGCGGATCGCGTCCGGCCCGAGCCCCCGGCCGTGCACCGACGGGTCGAGGAAGACGTCCACGCTGGCGTGCCGGTAGTCCGGGTCGTCCTCGGCGTACCACTGGATGGCCCCGACCACCCGGCCGTCGTGCTCGATCGCGTACACCGACAGGTCGTCGTCGGCCAGGTCGGTCCGCACGGCCGCGGCGAGGTCGTCGCCGCCGCGCCACCAGCGCCGGACCTGCGGGGTGGCGCGGATCGCGGCGAGCGCCGGCACGTCGGCCGCGGTGGCCGGACGCAGCGTGACCGCCCTGCCCCGCAGCATCCCCCTCAGCCCCGGATCTCGCCGTGCTCGACGCAGACCGCCGCCCAGCCGACCGGCAGCACCTGCACCTTCATCCGGCGGCGGCAGCGCGCGCAGTACCGCGGCGGCTCCAGCTCGCGCGCCGCCCGGCAGGCCGCGTGGGCACCGGCGCCGGCCGGCTCGCCGCACCGGTCGCACCACGGGTCGGCGGCCACCCCGCCGCCCGCCGCCGGCACCGCGCCGCCCGCCGTCACCGGGGCGCTCACCGCGTCGCTCGTCGTCACCGGGCGCTCACAGCGTCGCGGAGAGCGCCTTGACCGGCATCTTCAGGTCGTCGAGCAGCTCGAGATCCGCGGTCGCCGGCCGGCCCAGGGTGGTCAGGTAGTTGCCGACGATCACCGCGTTGATGCCGCCCAGCAGGCCGTCGCGCGTGCCCAGGTCACCGAGGGTGATCTCGCGGCCGCCCGCGTACCGCAGAATGGTGCGCGGCATCGCGAGCCGGAAGGCGGCGATGGCGCGCAGGGCGTCCTTGCCCTCCACCACCGGCCGGTCGCCGAGCGGGGTGCCGGGCCGGGGGTTGAGGAAGTTCAGCGGGACCTCGTGCGGGTCCAGCTCGGCGAGCTGCGCGGCGAACTCGGCCCGCTGCTCCACCGTCTCGCCGAGGCCGAGGATGCCGCCGCAGCAGACCTCCATGCCGGACTCGCGGACCATCCGCAGCGTCTCCCAGCGCTCCTCCCACGAGTGCGTGGTGACCACGTTCGGGAAGTAGGAGCGGCAGGTCTCCAGGTTGTGGTTGTAGCGGTGCACGCCCATGTCGACCAGCTCGTCGACCTGCTCCTGGCTGAGCATGCCCAGGGACGCGGCCACCTGGATGTCGACCTCGGCCTTGATCGCGGCGACGCCCTCACGCATCTGCTTCATCAGTCGGGCGTCCGGGCCGCGCACGGCGGCCACGATGCAGAACTCCGTCGCCCCGGTCGCGGCCGTCTGCCTGGCCGCCTCGACCAGCGACGGAATGTCCAGCCAGACCGAGCGCACCGGCGAGGTGAACAGGCCGGACTGCGAGCAGAAGTGGCAGTCCTCCGGGCAGCCGCCGGTCTTCAGCGAGACGATCCCCTCGACCTCCACCTCGGGGCCGCACCAGCGCATCCGCACCTCGTGGGCGAGCTGGAGCGCGGCGGGCAGGTGTTCGTCGGGCAGGTTCAGCACGGCGAGGACGCCGGCCTCGTCGAGACCGACGCCGTTCTCCAGCACCTGGGTTCGGGCCTGGTCGAGGATCTCTGGCATGGCTCGTACCCTACAAGGCCGCCCGGCCGGGAAGAACGGCCAGCGTGTCGGGCCGGCGGCGCCGGGGTGGACGCGCCGGGCCAGGTCCGGCGGGTGGTAATTTCGCCCGGCGGAAGCAGCCGACGACGAGCGGCACGGGCGGCGTGGGGGTGACGGTGGCGGACTGGCTGGCGGCGCTCGACCGCCGCGCCGAGCTGCGCGCGAAGGCGGGGCTGACCCGCACGCTGTTGCCCCGGGCCGGCGGCGACGCCGTGGTCGACCTGGCCGGCAACGACTACCTCGGCCTGGCCACCCACCCCGAGGTCACCGCCGCGGCGGCGCGGGCGCTGTCCGCGTACGGGCTGGGGGCCACCGGGTCGCGGCTGGTGCGTGGCTCCACCGACGCCCACCACGCGCTCGAGGACGCCCTCGCCGACTGGCTCGGCACCGACCGGGCGCTGGTCTTCTCGTCCGGCTACCTGGCCAACCTCGGGGCGGTCCGGGCGCTCGTGCGGCCGCGTACGCTCCTGGTCTCCGATGCCCACAACCACGCGTCGCTGATCGACGGCTGCCGGATCTCCGGCGCGGAGACCGTGGTGACGCCGCACGCCGACGTGGCGGCGGTGGCCGCCGCGCTCGCCGCCGCGCCGGGCCGGCCGGCGGTGGTCGTCACCGAGTCGGTCTTCTCCGTCGACGGCGACCTCGCCCCGCTGGCCCGGCTGCACGCCGTCGCCCGGGAGCACGGCGCGATACTGCTCGTCGACGACGCGCACGCCCTCGGGGTGACCGGCCCGGCGGGCGCCGGGGGCGTCGCCGCCGCCGGTCTCGCCGGCCAGCCCGACGTGGTGGTCACCGCGACCCTGTCCAAGGCGCTGGGCGGCGCGGGCGGCGTGGTCGCCGGGCCGGCCGCGCTCGTCCGGCACGTGGTCGAGACCGGGCGGACGTTCATCTTCGACACCGCGTTGCCCCCGGCGGTCGCCGCCGGCGTCCACACCGCCGTCGGGCTGGCCCGCGCCGGCGACGGCCTGCGCGCGGAGTTGGCCGAGCGGGCCGCCCTCGCGGTGCGCCGGCTGACGGCCGCCGGCCTGGCCGTCTCCGACCCCGACGGCGCGGTCGTCTCGGTCACCGCACCGGGGCCCGAGGCGGCGACCGCGTGGGCGGCCGACTGCCGCGACCGGGGGGTGGCCGTCGGCTGCTTCCGCCCCCCGTCCACCCCGGACAGCCGGTCCCGGCTGCGGCTCACCATCAACGCGGGGGTGCCCCGGCGGGACTTCGAGCGGGCCCTGGAGGTCATCGTGGAGTGTGCACCGTGAGCGCGAGGAGTGAGCCGATTCTGCGAGCCCCGCAGTCGCGAACTGAGGTGGCACCGTGAGCGCGAGGAGTGAGCCGATTCTGCGAGCCCCGCAGTCGCGAACTGAGGTGGCACCGTGAGCGCGAGGAGTGAGCCGGTTCTGCGAGCCCCGCAGTCGCGAACTGAGGTGGCACAGTGACCAAGCCGTGGCGGGGGCCGGTGTTGGTGACCGGCACCGACACCGAGGTCGGCAAGACCGTGGTGACCGCCGCGATCGCGGCCGCTGCGCAGGCCGCCGGCCTGCGCGTCGCGGTGGTCAAGCCCGGCCAGACGGGTACGGCCACCGGCGAGCCCGGCGACGTCGACTCCGTCACCCGGCTGGCCGCCCCGCTGACCGGCCGCACCCTGGCCAGCTTCCCGGACCCGCTCGCGCCGCTGGCCGCGGCCCGGGTCGCCGAGCTGGAGCCGCTGGAGCTCTACACCGCCGTCGACGCGGTCCGCGAGGAGGCCGAGAAGCACGACCTGGTGCTGGTGGAGGGCGCCGGCGGGCTGCTCGTACCGATGGGGCTGCGTCCGTCGGGTGAGCCCTGGACGGTGGCCGACCTGGCGGTCTCGCTGGGGTGTCCGGCCGTGGTGGTGGCCCGGGCCGGGCTGGGCACCCTGAACCACACGGCGCTCACCCTTGAGGCACTGGAACGCCGGGCGGTGCCGGCCGGCGTGGTGATCGGCGCGTGGCCGGCCGGCCCGGAGCTGGTGCACTGGGCCAACCTCACCGACCTGGTGCCGCACCTGCTGGGCGCCCTGCCGGCGGGTGCCGGCGCGATGGACCCGGGTGTGTTCCGGCGGTCCGCGCCCGGCTGGCTCACCCCGGCGCTCTACGGGGTGCTCGACGACTGGCGTGCCTGGGCCGAGGAGATCAGCTGAGCATCTGACTTTCGTCGGTGCCCGCCCGGGGCGGGCGTGGGTAGCCTGGCCGCGGTGGAGAGCTGGTGGGCCGCGCTCGCGGGCGGCGGACGGGTGGCCCGGGCGGGCGTCCGGCGGTGGACCGGTGACCTGTTCCTGTGGCTGGTGACCGCCGCCCCGATCGGGTACGCGGGCGTCACGCCGCCGCACTCCGGGCGGGCCGTCGCCCTGACGGTCGGCGCGCTGCTGCTGCTCTCGGGGGCGGTCGCGGTGAGCCGGCGGTGGCCGGTGGCCGCCTTGGTGGCGGCGGTGCTCGGCTCGTTGCTGGACGGCAACTTCCTCTTCGCGATCCCGGTGTTCAGCTACCTGGCCGGCCGGCGCAGCGCCACCGCCGTGCCGGCTGCTCTCGCCTTCGCCGCCATCGCGGCCGGCGGCACCGCCCTCAACCTGGGGCTGCTCGGCACCGGCGCGGCCACCTGGTTCCTGCTTGCCTCGGTGCTGCTCTTCGCCGGGGTGTTTCCGTGGCTCGTGGGGCGGTACCGGCGCCAGCAGGCCGCCCTGGCCGACGCCGGCCGGTGGCACGCCGAGGCCCGGGACCGCGAGCAGCGGGGTGCCGCGGAGCGGATCCGACTGCGGGAACGGGCCCGCATCGCGCAGGAGATGCACGACTCGCTCGGGCACGACCTGAGCCTGATCGCTCTGCGCGCGGCCACCCTGGAGGTCACCGACGACCTCGCCCCGGCGCACCGGGCCGCCGCCGGCGAACTGCGGGCCAGCGTCGCGGCCGCCACCGAGCGGCTGCACGGGATCATCGGGGTGCTCCGGGACGAGGGCGGAACGGCCACCACCCGGCCGGCCGACGAGACCGTCGCGGACCTGGTCGACGGGGCCCGGGAGGCCGGCATGGCGGTCGACGTGGACCCGCCGGGCGGGCTGCCGGACCTGCCGGCGGCCACCGCGCGCACCCTGCACCGGGTGGTCCGGGAGGCGCTCACCAACGCTGCCCGGTACGCGCCCGGCGCGGCGGTCACCGTCGCCCTGGCCGGCGACGGCGACCGGGTCGAGGTGTCGGTCGTCAACGCGCCGCCGCCGGCCGGGCCGCTGCCGGGGCCGCCGTCCAGCGGTTCCGGCCTGCTCGCCCTCGCCGAGCGGGTCCGCCTCGCCGGCGGCGCCCTGACGGCCGGTCCCCGTGGCGGTGGCGGCTTCGCCGTCCGCGCCCGGCTGCCGCTGGGCGGCCTTCCCGGCGCCGACGCCGTCCTCCCGCCCGGCGACGCCCCAGGCCCCGGCGGCGGCCCAGGCTCCGCCGGCGGCCCTCGGCCGGCCGAGGCCGAGCGGCGGCTGCGCGCCGCCCGCCGGCGGGTCCGGCGTAGCCTGCTCACGGCGCTCGGCGCCCCGGTGGGCCTCGCCCTCGTCCTGTCGCTGGTCTACTACCCGGTGGCCACCGCCGGTACGGTGCTTCACGCGGAGGCCTTCGCCCGGATGCCCCTCGGCGCGGAGCGCGCCGCGCTGACCGGGCTGCCCCGGCGCCAGCTCGACCCGCCCACCGAACCGGCGCGGCCCGGCTGCGAGTACTACACCGACGGGAACTTCCCCCTGGCCGAGCCGACCTGGCGGCTCTGCTTCGCCGACGGCCGGCTGGTCAGCAAGGAGCGGATCGAAGGATGAACGCCGACACGGGCGGCCCGGTGCGGGTCGTGCTCGCCGACGACGAGGCGATGATCCGGGCCGGTGTCCGGGCCATCCTGGCCACCGACCCCGGGATCGAGGTGATCGGCGAGGCCGCCGACGGCCGGGCCGCGGTGGACCTCGTCCGGGCGCACCGGCCCCGGGTGGCGCTGCTGGACATCCGGATGCCGAGGCTGGACGGGCTCAGCGCGGCCGCCGAGATCCGCCGCCTCGTGCCGGAGACCGCGACGGTCATGCTGACCACCTTCGGCGAGGACGACCACGTGGCCCGGGCGCTCGGGCACGGGGCCAGCGGGTTCCTGCTCAAGGCCGGCGACCCGCGCGAGCTGATCGCCGGGGTGCACGCCGTCGCCGACGGCGGCGCGTACCTGTCGCCGCGGGTGGCCCGTCGGGTGATCGAGCTGGGCGGGGACCGGGTGGCCCGCCGGCCGGTGGCGCGGGACCGGCTCGCCGGGCTGACCGAGCGGGAGCGGGAGGTGCTCGCGCTGGTCGGGGCGGGACTGTCCAACGCCGAGATCGCCCGCCGGCTGTACCTGGTCGAGGGGACCGTGAAGAGCTACCTGACCAGCATCTTCACCCGGCTGGAGGTGCGCAACCGGGTGCAGGCGGCGATCCTCGCGTACGAGGCGGGGCTGGTCGAGCCCAGCGGCTGACCCGCCCCGGGCCGCACGCGCCCAGGGCGGCGCCACCGGGCGCGGCACCCCACCGGGGCGCTCAGACTGCCCGCCCTCGGCCGAAAAGCGACCCGCGCCGCCGCGCCGGGGCATCGGGGCGTCGGCGGCTCAGCGGCGTTGGACGACGAAGGCGTCGGGCATCCGGAACGTGAGGTTGTCGGGGCACCACGGCTCGCGGACGACGGTGACCCCGTCCAGCAGCGGGGCCGTCTCGCCGACCACCACCGCCGCCTCCATCCGGGCGAGCTGGTCGCCGACGCAGCGGTGCGCGCCCGCCCCGAAGGCCAGGTGCCGGCGGGATCCGCGCTGCCCGGGCCGGAACTCGTCGGGCGCCTCCACGGCGGCCGGGTCCCGGCCGGCGCGGGCCAGCCACAGCACGATGCTGGTGCCCGCCGGCACCGCCGTCGCGCCCAGCGTGGCGTCCACGGCGGCCACCCGTCGCCAGGTGACGATCGGCGGCTCCAGCCGGAGTCCCTCCTCGACCACGTCGGCGACCGCGACGGTGCCGCCCCGCAGGCCGGCCAGCACGGCCGGCTCGCCGGCCAGCCGGTGCAGCAGCAGGGTGAGGAACTGCGACGTGGTCTCCTGGCCGGCGACGAGCAGGAAGAACAGCGCGCCGACCACCACGTCGGGCGGGTGCCCGGCGGCCCGCAGCGACCCCGCCAGCCCGCCCCCGGTCTCGGCGAACTCCCGCAGCACTCGGTGGAACCGGCCCACCTCGGCCGCGAGCGCCGCCTGGCGGTCGGCGTCCAGCGGCGCCCAGAACAGTTCCAGCGCCGCGCGGGCGAACTCCTTCACGGCCCCGACCGGCGCGTCGGGCAGCTCGACCAGCCGGGCCAGCACCAGCAGCGGCAGGTCGGCGGCGAGTTCGGCGTAGAGGTCGACCGGCGCGCCCGCGTCCAGGGCGGCGCCGATCGCGGTGAGGCGCTCCCGGACCAGTCCGGTCAGCCAGGGCCGCTGCGCGGCGACCCGGGTCGGGTGCAGGGCCTCGGCGACGATCGCCCGGATCTGCGGGTGGCTGGCGCCGCCGTTGTTCGCCAGGGTCGGCGGCAGCCGGAACCGGTGCCCGGCCAGCACCCGCAGGGCGGCCACCGGGATCGGGGTCACCGCGTCCAGCGCGTTGTCCGGCCGGTACGTGACCGGGTCGGTCAGCACCTCCCGGACCAGCGCGTGCCGGGTCACCACCAGGTGTTCGACACCCACGTGGTCGGCCACCCGGGCCACGTCCGGCCAGCGCGCGTCGGTGGTCTGCGCCCAGCTCCGGAACAGCACGTCGACACGCTATCGGGCGGCTCCCGGCAGCCCGGCCCGCAACTGCCACACCGTGGTGCGCTTCACCCGTACGCTCTCCAGCGTCTCGGGCACCGGCACGTCGTAGGCGGCCAGCTCGTCGAAGCGGTCGCGGGGCAGGAACGCCCGGCCCGGATCGCCGACCAGCACGTCCGCCCCGGCGCGGGCGGCCCGGAGCAGGAAACGCAGCACCCGGTTGGCCATCGCCTCGCTGTAGAACACGTCCCCGGCGAACACCACCTCGGCCCCGCCGGCGTCGCCGTCGAGGATGTCGCCGAGCTCCGCGTCGACGCGTACCCCGTTGGCCTCGGCGTTGACCGCCACGGCCGCGACGGCCAGCTCGTCGATCTCCACGGCGCGGACGGCGGCGGCGCCGGCCCGCGCGGCGGCGATGGCGACCAGGCCGGAGCCGGCGGCGAGGTCGAGTACCCGGCGGCCGGCGACCAGCTCGGGATGGTCGCTGACGTACCTGGCCAGCGCCTGCCCGCCGGCCCAGGCGAAGGCCCAGAACGGCGGCGGCTGCGCGCTACGGAACTCGCCTTCGGTCAGCTCCCACAGCCCGATGGCGTCGTCCGCCTGGTGCAGCCGCACCTCGGGGACGAAGGCGACCGGGGCGAGGCGGGCGTGCAGCCGGACGAAGGCGGTGGAAAGGTCGGACACGCCGTCGATTGTCCCCCGCCGTCCGCCGGCCGGCGCCACCGGCCGTCGGGGCCGGTCGGCGTACCGACCGGCCCGACGGACGGTCACTTCGAGAACGCCTGGAACTCCGCGATCCGCACCTGCGTACGCGCCGGGCTGGCGGTCGCGCAGTCGGTGGTGGTCGCCGGGTCGTCGTCCTGCTCGCCCGCGTAGTCCGGCCCGCCGGTGCACTGGCTGGCCAGGACCTCCAGCCGCAGGTGCGTGGCCAGCGTGGTCGGCACCGGGAACTCGCGCAGGTTGATGTCCCGCACGTACGCCCGGTACGCCCCGCCCGGGAACGCGTCCGCCGCGCTGGTGTGGATCCGCTGCCAGCTCGCCGGATCCGCGCAGTCGGTGGTCTTCGCGTTGCAGGCCGACACCGCGAACGACCGCAGCGCGCTGAGCGAGTTCTGGCTGCCCGGGTCGGCGTCGCCGGTGATCGACGGGCGCAGCATCGCGCTGACGTTGACCCGCTTCACGACCTGCGGCGCGTCGCCGGGCAGCGCCACGGTGACCTGCCTGCCGGCCACCCCGTCGAGGGAGGCCCAGTTGGTCGCCTCGGTGTCGTCGGCGATCCGGTCCAGGTTGACCCCGTCGCCGGTGATCGTCGCGCCAGAGGCGGTGGACGCCAGGTTGCGGCTCATCCGCAGGTCGACGTACCCCTCCTTGCCGGCCTTGGCGACCACGGTGAGCCGCTGGTGGCCGAAGCCGGGCGCGACGGCGAGCAGTTGGTACGTGCCGGGCACCAGCTCGATCCGGTCCGGCAGCGCCGTCGCCGGGTCGGTGTCGGCCACCGGGACCGCCCGCGCCTCGTACGCCCCGACGTACACCCGGATCGGCGCGTCGGCGCTGTCGCCCTTCGGGCGGAGGGTGAGCACGGCGTTGTCGGCGTCGGGGGCGGCGAAGCTCGGCGTCGGGTCGGTGTCGGAGGCGCCGTTGCTGGCGGCGTCCCGGCCCATCCCGGAGCGGGCGAACTCGGCCCAGAGCAGGTCCTGGTTGGCGCCGCCGAAACGGAGCAGGTCGGCGGTGAGCATGTTGTCCCGCATGTCGAGCATGCTGACCTGACTGGCGGCCTGGAGCAGGAACGAGTCGAAGACGAGCTGCGCCCAGCGCCGGTTGCCCGGGCACCGGTCCACCGTCACCCTGCCCTGCGCGCAGTCGAGCTGGCGCTGCGGGGTGCCGAGGCCGTACCGCTTCATCAGCGCGGCACGGACCCGGAAGTTGGTGGCGCTCCAGATCTCGCCGTCGGCGTGCACCGCCGGCCCGCCGGTGTTGTAGCCGACGTCGGAGTAGTTCAGCGGGCTGCGGCTGAAGTCGTGGTTGCGGATGCCGCTGACCAGGTTGCCGGTGACGTACCCGCCGGTGACGTAGGGCGTCTCGCCGGGGGCGCGCAGCCCGTGCTCGAAGAGGTACTCGGCGGCCAGCAGGTCGCTCCACGACTCGCCCATCGAACCGCCCTGGTGCCCGCCGATGCCGCTGTCCGGGCCGGCGATCATCCGGTTGGTGATGGCGTGGGTGTACTCGTGCCCGATCACCGTCATGTCGTAGTCGCCGTCGACGCAGGGCGGGTACGGCCCGCCGGCCTGCGGCTGCCACAGGTACATGTTGGTGGTCGGCGGCAGCCCGTCGCGCGGCGTGCCCTGGTTGGCGTTGTTCCGGTTGCCGCTGAGCGCGCCCTGCTGCGCGCGGCCCTGCTCGGCGTCGCCGCCCCGGCCCTGCGGGGTCAGGTTCACCGCCTGGAGGTTCCAGGTGGCCTCGGTGAAGCCGAGGTGCCAGGCCCAGTCGTGCATCCGGTTGTGCATGGCGAAGAGGTTGGCGATCGCGGCGTCGTCGTCGTTGCGCTGCGCCGAGGTGAACACCGCGGGGTTGCAGCGGGCCTGGTGCCACTGGTCGGTGAACGGGTACTCGTAGCGCCGCGCCGGGCTGGGCGTGACCGGCACGGCCGGCGTGCCGCCGCCCCAGGACCGTACGGTGTTGGCGGAGTTGCCGCGCGCGGTGCCGGTCGGCGTGCCGGTGGCCGCGTCGACGTCCCACGGCTGCCCGGTGGCCGGGTCGCGGAACGCCTCCCGGCACTCCGGTGCGGGGTCGCCGCACCAGCGCACCCGCGGGTCCTGCCCGGGGCCGAGGTCGCGCGGCGGGGTGGCCGGGAAGACGGCCCAGCTCGGGTTGTCGGAGTCGAAGTCAACGAGGTCCTCGCGGATCAGCACCTGCCCGGTGATCCCGTCGACGTAGGTGGTGAACGCCTCCGGCTGGTCGTCGTCGGCGCCGATCAGGGTCACCTCGTACGCGGCCCGGGGCCCGTCGAGCGGGGTGGGCACGGCGACGGCCCGCACGCTGTGGCTGCGGACCGCGTCGGCGGACAGGCCGGCGTCGGCGAGCGCCGCGCCGTACGCCTGCTCGTCGGTGAGGGTGGCGGGCGCCGGCGCGGCGGTGTCCCGGGAGAGCGAGGAGCTGACCGCGAGGACCGTGCCGTCGGCGACCGCGACGGTGACCAGGCCGTCGTGCCCGGCCGGCAGGGCGCCGAAGCGCTGCCGGAGGGTGACCACCGCGCCGTCGCCGATCGGCCGGACCAGCAGCCGGTCCATCGCCTCGACCGCGGCGGCGTCCAGGCCGAAGAGGTCCTGGTTGCCGGTCAGGTACGCGCGGGCGGCCGCTTCCGGGTCGCCGGGGAGGCCGGTGGCGAGCGGGGCGCGTGCGGGGCCGAGCGCGTGCGGGGTGCCGAGCCGGTTCCAGCGGACGTCCGGGTCGGCCTTGCGGGCCAGGCCCCGCTGCCGGGCGTCGGGGGCGGCGGTGCCGGGGCGGTTGTCGACGTCGGCGTGCTCGTGCCCCTCGGCGAACGGGCCGGAGCGCCGTTCGGTGGCGGCACCGCCGGTGGGGGCGGCGCCGGTGGGGCCGGCGGGGAGCAGCGCGGCCACCACCGCGGTCGCTGCCAGGACGGGAACGAGCCGGCGTCGCCGCCGGCTCATCCAGGGTGTCCACTCCGGTTGTGCCACGGGACCTCCTCGTGGGAGCGGGGGTGGCCGGCTGTCCACCGGCCGCGCGCGGTGAAGCATGCGCATCTGTGGATATCAGGCCGGGTCGGCGGGAACAAGGGCCACGCCTACTCAAGGGCCGGCCGCGATGGCGGCTGCACGGATCGTGGAGACCGGCGGTGATCGATTACCGGGAGCGCCACGGGCTCGTGGGCGACGCACCCGCGGCGCGCCACCAGGAGGGGGTGGTGGGCGCCGCGCTGTGCCGCCCTGGTGGCGGCGGGCGCGACGCGGGGGCTACGGCGCCCAGTCGGGGTCGCGGCCGAAGGCGGCGACGAGGCGGTCCTGCTGGTCAGCCTCCGCCGGCACGTCGGCCTCCGACCGGATCAGCCTGTCCCGCTGGTAGTCGCCGATCCGTCGGCCGAACCAGCGGGCGCACTCGGCGACCGCGTCGGCGTCCAGCCGGGGGTCGGCGCCGATCGCCACGGCCAGGTCCCAGCCGTGGATGAGGTGCTCCGCGACGAGCTGGTGCAGGTACTCGTCCGCCGGGGTCTCGCCGGCGGAGAGCGCGACGGTGCGCTCCAGTGCCCCGGGGCGGGTGAAGGCCAGCTCCGCCTGCGCCGCCGCCTCCCGGGCCGCCTCGACCGGATCCGGGCCGAGCACGTCGCCGTCGTAGCGGTCGCCGACCTCCTCGATCGTCCGGCCGGCGAGCAGCGGCACGCTCCACCGGTCCTCGCCGACGACGTGGTTGACCAGCGCCCGGACGTCCCAGTCCGGGCAGGGGGTCGGGTCCGACCACTGCCCGGGGCCGACCAGCTCCACCCGCTCGGTGAACTCGGCCAGGCTGCGGCGGTACGTCTCCAGCGGGTCCATGCCGACGATTGTTCCGGGTGGCCTCGGGGGCCGAGCCGTTTTGCCGGCTTCGGCCGGGGATGGCCGCATCGGCCGAGCCTGTCCGCTTCACCGCCCTCCGGTGGCATCGGTCGAGCTGGTCCGGTCCGCCGGCCTCGGGCGGTCGAGGTCAGTCGAGCTGGTCCGGGTCGAGCCCGAGTTCGCGGGCGGTGACCAGGCGGACCCATTCGGCGAACTGGCGGCGGGAGATCACCCGGTCGTGCACCGCGAGCTGCACCGCCAGGCCGTCCATCACGGCGCTGATCCGCCACGCGGCGCCGGCCGGGTCGGCGCACTCGAAGGTGCCGTCGCGAACGCCTTCCGAGATCACCGCCGCGAGGTCCTCCCGCCAGCGCAGGTCGAGCCGGCGGGAGACCTTCTCCAGCTCCGGGGTGCGCAGCGACTCCGCCCAGCCGTCGATCCACATGGCCCACGACGTCGCCCGGCCGGCCGGCGTGTAGAGCTTCACGATCCGGCGCAGCTTGGCCAGCGGCGGGGCGCTGGACCGCATCACCGCGTCCAGCCGGGCCAGGTCCTGCTCCACCGCGTACGCGAACGCCTGCGCGAGCAGCCGGTCCTTCGTGGCGAAGTGGTAGAAGACCAACGCCTGGCTCACCCCGGCCGCCTGCGCCACGTCGGCCGTGCGGGTGTTGGCCAGGCCCCGCTCCACGATCACGTCACAGGCCGTGCGCAGCAGGGCATCCAGGCGGATTTCGGCCGCACGTCTCGTCACGCCGTTACCGTAGCGCATCAGCTTGAACACGAGGCGTCACCGATCACGGCCCGTCCGCCCTCCCGAGAGTCGGAAGCCGGACAGTTCGCCCACGCCGCGACCGGCGCCGCGGCCGACCCGCTCTTCGCCTGGACCCGGGGAGAGTGGCTGGGCAGCCTCCTAGGAAGCTCAGGGGTGGGTCGGCCCGCCACCGTCGGACGCGCCGAGAACCACCCCGATTTGGCAACCGCTCGCCGGCTCGGCTAAAGTTCTCACCCGTCACCGGTTAACGCCGGAGACACGCGGACGTAGCGCAGCTGGTAGCGCATCACCTTGCCAAGGTGAGGGTCGCGGGTTCGAATCCCGTCGTCCGCTCGGAGATGCCGCCACGCATGACGGGGGCAACCTCGGTGGGGTGGCCGAGAGGCGAGGCAACGGCCTGCAAAGCCGTGTACGCGGGTTCAAATCCCGTCCCCACCTCGGCAACAGACGAGGGCGATTGGCGCAGTGGGAGCGCGCTTCCTTGACACGGAAGAGGTCACTGGTTCAAACCCAGTATCGCCCACCAGAACGAAGGCCCGTCACCATTCGGTGACGGGCCTTCGCCGTTCCCGGACGCCGCGCTGCGCCGAGCCTCCGCCGCGCACAAGGCACTGCCGTTCGGACCGCCACCGTTCGCGGGCCGCGCCCGGATCGCCCCGGTGCACCCGGAGCCACGGACGACCACGGCCGCCCGCCCGCGGTGTCGTCGCGGACTGGGCGGCCGCACCCCCCGGAGCCGGCCGGACGCGTCCCCCGTTGCGGCGCGTCCGGACGTCGGTCGTCAGCTCACCGGATCGCCGGTCGGGCTCAACTGGTGGCGTCCTCGCCGCCGTCTCCCGTCAACGGTAGGGAGCACCGCCGGCCGGACGCGAGGACCGATCCGCACAGCGACGGCACCGGCGGTGTCGGGCTGCACAGCGACCGCAACCGGCGCCGCTGCTCGGGGGCGCGCGGGCGGGAGGCCACCGGCGGTCAGGCGGGCGGCCACCCGGCCGGATCGTCGACCAGGCCCGCGTCGGCGGTCGCGTCGAGGGTCCGCAGGGCAAGCCAGAGCTCGTGCCGGGCGCTCGGCCCGCGCAGCAGCGAACGCCCCAGCGCCTGCTCGGCCCGGCCGAGGCGTTTGCGTACGGCGGACACCGAGACGCCGAGCGCGGCGGCGGTGTCGGGCAGTCGCGCCCCGGCGCGCAGCCACGCCCGTACGGTGACCAGGGCGACGGGCGTCCCGCCGGCCTCCAGGGGTGCGAGCTGGCCGCGCGCCCAGAGGCGCAGGGCGGGTGTCGCCAGCAGCCGGTCGAGGCCGACCCACCGGTCACCGGCCGCCGCCCCCTGCCCGAACGCGTCGTCCGCGCCACCACCGACGACGGGCGGCGCCTCCGGCGCGTCTTCCGGGGTCGCGGCGGAACCGAGCAGGTGCAGGGCCAACCATGCGACCGACTGGTCGGAGATCCGGGACAGGTCGAGCCCGAGGCGGTCGCGCAGCAGCGCCAGCCGGGCCGCCAGGGTGTTGCGGTGGATCCGCAGGTGCCGGTGGGCCGCGCCGTCGAAGGCGAGCCAGGAGCCGAGGGTGGCGAGCAGTTCCTGCCCGTCGGGATCGATCCGTCGGGCCGGCCGGTACGACAGGCACGGCGCCAGCAGCGTCCGCGCCCAGTCCTGCCCCGCGGCGCCGAGCAGGGCGCGCAGCTCCGTCGCCCGGTCGAAGCGACAGTGCCCGTCCGGCCCGTTCCGGGCCACCGCGAGGGCGTGGAACGCCTGCTCGTAGCCGGCGGCGGTGCGGCGCAGCGGGACCGGCTCGCTCACCCCGATCCGCGTCCCGGGCACCCGTCCGGTGACGAGTCTCCCCAGCGCGTCCGCGTCGCCGGCCTCTCGCGGCCCGGCGCGGTCCGGGGCCGGCACCAGCGCGATGAGGTGCCGGGAGCGGACCGGGCAGGGCACCACCCAGGCCCGCCCGCCCAGCGCGCGGGTCACCTGCCCGGCCGCCTCGCCGCGTCGCCGGGGCGCGCACTCGACGACGCACACCCGGACCAGGTCGGGCAGGTGGGGGCGCAGTGCCGCGGCGATGCGCCGGGCCGGTGCCACGTCGCCGACCATCAGCAGGTGCAGCACCGCCTCCCGGCTGCGGACGTCGCCGGCGGCGACCCGCCGCCGGGCCCGCTCCGAGCGTTCCAGCCGCCAGCAGAGACCGAGGACGCGCGCCGCGTCGGCGAGCAGGTCGCCGGGGAGCGGGTCCACCGGATCCACCACCGCGAGCCAGGGGGCGGGCTCGGTCCCGCGGTCGGGGTCGCACCCCGCGCCGTCGTCGGGCTCCCCGGCGCCGAGGGAGACCAGGTGGACGGTGGGCGCGCCCGTGCCGCCCCACACGGCCGCCGGCGTGCCGCGTCCGTGCAGCTCGGGTACGGCGCGGGCGGCGGTGCCCAGCACGGTCCGGTCGAGCGGGTTCCGGCCCGGGTGGACCGTCAGCAGGGCGCCGTCCACGCCGATCAGGGCGGCCGCGGTGGATCGACGGGCGAGCGTGTCGAGGACGGCCCGGACGGGATCGGGGCCGGCGGCGAGGCGGGTCATCGCGACGACGGCCTCGGCGCGCTCGGAGCGGACTCGCGACGGCTGTCGCCCGGGCGTTCGCGACCCGTCCTGCTCCGTCCGCACGACAGCAGACGGTAGTACCCGGGTGGCGCGGGTCACGAGGAGAGGCGGCGGAGGGGTGACGCCCGGCACGCCGGCGCTCCCGCCCCTCGGGGAAGCCGTCGGCCGCGCGGGGCGGTCGGTTCGTTGGTTCAGAGCGGCGGGGCGATGTCCCGGCGCTCCTCGACCCGCCGGTACTCCACCGGCTCGGTCGTGCTGACCACCTGGCGGCGGCGTCCCCAGATGAGCGTGGTCATGATCAGGCCGAGCACGCCGGCCGCCATCAGGATCCAGCCGACGATGTCGAGGTCGATGCCGCCGAGGCTCGCGTCGAGCGCGAAGGTGAGGATCGCGCCGAGCGCGATCAGGAAGATGCTGGTGCCGATACCCACGACAGCCTCCTTGGTCAGGGGATGTGGTGTGCTGTCGATGGAGGTCAGTACCCCGTCGCTGACCAGCGCAACCATCGGCTGCGCGGGAACCGACGCGGCGGCCGGCGGGGCGGCGTGCCGGGCGATCTTGCCGTCGGGTAGAGTTCCTTCCGTCGCCGGGGAACGCTGGCGGCACGCGGACGTAGCGCAGCTGGTAGCGCATCACCTTGCCAAGGTGAGGGTCGCGGGTTCGAATCCCGTCGTCCGCTCGCATCCTGCCCCTGCCGGCCCGGTCTGCCGGGCCCGGGTGGCCACCACGGGCGATTGGCGCAGTGGGAGCGCGCTTCCTTGACACGGAAGAGGTCACTGGTTCAAACCCAGTATCGCCCACCAGATGATCCGCGAGGCCCGTCACCGTCGTCGGTGGCGGGCCTTCGTGCTGTCCAGGTGTACGGAGGGGCGGTGTGCTCCGCCACCCGTGTCTCCCGCCGCCCGCCGGATCTTCTGCCCTGGGCAGATCCGCTCACCGTGAACAGGGGGCCGGACGACCGGTCCGAGCCGGCACAGTGGAGCCCATGAGACTGCTGGTGTTGGGTGGGACGGGTTTCGTGGGCGGCGCCACGGTCGCCGAGGGGGTGCGTCGGGGCTGGTCGGTGACGGTGTTCAACCGGGGCCTGCACGGCGCGGCGCCGCAGGGCGTACGCCGGTTGCGGGGTGACCGGACCGCGCCCGGCGGTCTTGCGGCGCTGGCGGACGGCGAGTGGGACCTGGTGGTCGACACCTGGGACGGCGCGCCCCGGGCGGCGCGGGACGCCGCCCGCGCGCTGGTCGACCGCGTCGGCAGCTACGTCTACGTCTCCAGCGGCTCGGTCTACGCGCAGCCGGTCGTCGACGGGGTGGGCGAGGAGGCCCCCGTGGTGGACGCCGAGTCGGACGCCGACGACGGCGACTACGCGCACAACAAGGCCGGCGGCGAGCGGGCCGTGCGGGAGGTGTTCGGCGACCGGGCGCTGCTCGCCCGGGCCGGGCTGATCCTCGGGCCGGGGGAGGACATCGGCCGGCTGCCCTGGTGGCTGGAGCGGATCGCCCGGGGCGGGGAGGTGCTGGCGCCGGGCCCGGTCGACCTGCCGTTGCAGTACGTCGACGTGCGGGACCTGGCGGGCTGGATGTTGGACCGGGGCGCGGAGGGGCTGGGCGGGGCGTTCAACGTGGTGAGCCGCACCGGGCACGCGACCATGGGCGACCTGCTCGACGCCTGCGTCGCCGTCACCGGCGCCGACGCGCGGCTGCGGTGGACCGACCCGGAGCCGATCCTGGCTGCCGGGGTGGTGCCGTGGAACGACCTGCCGGCCTGGATCCCTGCCGGGCACGAGTACCGCTGGTTGCAGGAGCGCGGCGTCGAGAAGGCGTACGCGGCCGGGCTGACCTGCCGCCCGGTGGCGGAGACGGTCGCGGACACCTGGGCGTGGCTGCGGAAGGTGGGCACGGTTCCGCCGCGGGCGGGCCGGCCACAGCGCGCCCCGGTCGGTCTGGCCCCGGAGCGGGAGGCGGCGCTGTTGTCGGCGACGGGCCCGGCCCGGGCCTGATCCTGCTTCGACACCCCCGGCCCGACGGCGGCCGTCCACTGTCCTGGGTGGATGGTCGTCGTCGTGCTGCCCGGAAAGCGTTCACCGTGGGTGGTTTCCCGGCGCCGGGCGGGCGGCGAACGTTTCCGGTAGTCCCGAACGACCAGGATGGTGTTCGTCCCTTGAATTCACGCAAGAACACTATGCGGATGCGGCAATGGCTCGAAGACGCATGGGCTCATGTCCGCGTTGCTCGAATCCTGTCCGAAGGGGAGGACGGCCCTCCATTGCCGGATCGCGACGTGCTCGCCGAAGTCGCGGAACCCACGGCGTTGGAGAAGCTGCGGACATTGACCACGTCAGGTGAGGTGTTGAAAGACATCTGCAGGTGTCCTGGTGATCTCACGCTGGCCCTGCACGACGCCGACGACGTTCTCATCGGCTCCGCGTCGGTGCACCCGGGTGCGATCGCCTGGCAACGCGACCGGTTCGGGGCCGATCTCGCCACCTCGAATCCAATCGACCTGGAACTCTTTCTTTCGGGGTTGGGTGTTCAGGGCGGCTCGAGGAGCCTGTTGAGTGAGATGATCACCGCCCTGGAATTGGAAGAGGGGGACGTCCAGTTCAGGCCGGCCGGCGACGCTGCGGCGTTGGTGCGACGTCGTGTGCCCGAGGCCCTGCACGACGAGTTGCGCGAACTGTCGGGCGACCAGGCGGCCAACATCGATCAGACGTCGATCACACGGATGATCGACAAGATGACGCGGTCGGAAGCTGATCCGGCTGCGGTGGTGCGCCCGTTGCTCGCCTGGTTGGGCACTGCCACCTGGCCAGCCGAAGCCATCGCGGGTGACGGAGAGCTCGCCCGCCGCCTCCCGCTAGATCGTCGAAGGACGCTCAATGGGATCGCAGTGGAAGCTGCGGCGGGCAGCCCCCGTTCGTATACGTCGGAAAGCGAGCGGGGGCTGGTCATGACCGCCTGACCGGCACGTCCAGCACCTCGTCCACCTCCCGGCGTGGGGTCGGCCAGCCCGGCTGGCCGTACCCGACGCGCATCACCATCTGCGGCGTGCCGAACCGCCCCAGCGACAGCCGCAACCGCTCCCGCGCGCTGGGCACCTCGATCGGCTGGGACAGCATCGACACCGCCAGCCCCGAATCCGTCGCGGTCAGCAGCACCCGCTGCAACGCCTGGCCGGCGACGACCTGGTCGACGGCGGTGTTGCCGGGCGAACCGAGCACCACGACCAGCGGCTCCGGCTCGAAGTCCCGCCCCGGCGCCCGGTCCAGGCCGCCGAAGCCCCGGGAGGGCAGCAGGTCCTGCGGCTCGCCCAGCGGGCCGCCGGACGCGACCGGCACCCCGTCGGGGGCGGGGGCCGAGCGCACCCACTCCTGGCGTTCGGCCACGTACGCCGGGTCGCGTTCGAGGACCCGGTGGGCGCTGCGGGCGATCTCGGCGAACGCGTTGACGGCGCTGACCCCGATCAGCAACTCCAGCCAGCAGTGCTCGGCGCGGGCCGCCTCGGCCAGCCGCCAGCGGGCGTCGGCGGGCACCGGGTCGGGCCAGAACGGCGCCCGGTTGCTGAACCGGCGGGGGATCGCCGCGTGCAGGGCCTGGTCGGCGGGGGTGGGGTGGCGCGGCACGTCCGGGACCAGCCGGGCCACCACGTCCGGCTCCGCCGGGTAGGGACGCAGCCGTACGGTCGCCGGGGCGCCGGCCGCGGCGAGGGAGAGCCGCAGGTTGAACAGCGCCGCCCCGCAGGCGATCCGGGCGCCCCAGCCGTTCGGGTCGGTGGCCGGCAGGCGCCGGGCCGGGTCGACCAGCACCTCGATGCCGCCGTCGCGCAGCCGGAACCGCCACGGCTGGGTGTTGTGCAGCGACGGTGCCCGTACGGCGTCTGTCGCGGCGGCCCGTAGCTGCTCGACGGTGAAGCCGGTGTCCATGATTGTGCTCCTTCCGTGGCAGGTCGTGCCGCCCCCGTCCGGGACACCTCCACGGTGCGTCAGCGGGGCGGGGCGCGGGCAGGGCCGGACGTCCCGTCCCGCCGGGCCCGACCGGCCCCGTCCCAGGTCAGGGGCCTTCGGCCCGGCGGGCTTCGTCGCAGGTCAGGGGCCTTCGGCCCGGCTGGCTCCGCCGACCCGCCCACGGGCATCCCGGCGGAGTGGGGCCGGACGACGGCCTGGACGAGCCGGTTCGGGACCTTCGGCCCGTGCGAAAACCGGTGGGAACGGGGTAGAAACGAGGGATGATCCGCGTGTTTCTGCTCGACGACCACGAGGTCGTCCGTCGTGGCCTGGCCGACCTGCTGCAGAGCAGCGGTGACATCGAGGTGGTGGGCGAGTCGGGCCTGGCCCAGGAGGCAGCCCGCCGCATCCCGGCCCTGCGGCCGGACGTGGCGATCCTCGACGCGCGGCTGCCCGACGGCAACGGCATCGACGTGTGCCGGGACGTCCGGGCCGTGGACTCGTCGATCAAGGGCCTGATCCTCACCTCGTACGAGGACGACGAAGCGCTCTTCGCGGCGATCATGGCCGGCGCCGCCGGCTACGTGCTCAAGCAGATCCGCGGCACGGACCTGGTCGACGCCGTGCGCCGGGTGGCGGCTGGCCAGTCGCTGCTCGACCCGGCGATCACCACCCGCGTGCTGGAGCGCATCCGCAGCGGCGTCGAGCAGCCCCGCGAGCTGAAGTCGCTCACCGAGCAGGAGCGGCGGATCCTGGAGTACGTGGCCGAAGGCCTCACCAACCGGGAGATCGCCGGGAAGATGTTCCTGGCCGAGAAGACGGTGAAGAACTACGTCTCCAGCGTGCTGGCCAAGCTCGGCCTGGAGCGCCGCACCCAGGCCGCCGTCCTCGCCACCCGGCTCCTCGGCAAGACCCGCTGACCGACCCCGGTACGCCGCCCGCGCCGCCGTCCCACCCGCCCCCTTCCTCGCCGATCTTGCACCTTCGGCCCCTGATACGCGCCATATGCGCCTTTTGCTGGGGCCAAAAGTCCAAGATCGCGCACGAGGGCGGGGCGGGGACGGGGGCGCGGGGTTAGGCGGGCAGGGGGACGGACCAGTGGAGTTCGGTGCCGTGGGGCTCGGCCCGGCGTACCTCGAACTCGCCGCCGTGACGTTCGGCGCGCTCGCGCAGGTTGACCAGCCCGCCGCGCGCGGCGGCCGGGTCGCAGCCCACCCCGTCGTCGGTGACGGTCAGCGTCACCCTGCCAGCGTCGACGAGCACCGCAACGGTCATCCGGGTGGCCTGGGCGTGGCGTACGGCGTTGGAGAGCGCCTCCCGCAGCACGGCGGTGACGTCGGGACGGATCTCGTCGGGGACGGCGCTGTCGATCGGCCCGGTCAGCTCCAGGTGGGGCCGGTAGCCGAGTGACTCGGCGGCCACCTCGACCGCCTCGCGGATCTCGGTGCGCAGCGCCGCGCTCATCGGGGTGCGCAGCTCGAAGATGGTGCGGCGGATGTCCTTGATGGTGGCGTCCAGGTCGTCGACCGCCGCGTTGATCCGCTTGGCCAGCTCCGGCCGGGCGGCCATGGGGGCGGCGCTCTGCAACTGCAGGCCCGTGGCGAAGAGCCGCTGGATGACCACGTCGTGCAGGTCCCGGGCGATCCGCTCGCGGTCCTCCAGGACCACCAGAAGCTCCCGTTCCTCCTGCCCGCGGGCCCGTTCCATGGCCAGCGCGGCCTGCCCCGCGAAGCTGCCCAACAGGGCCATGTCGTCGTCGGTGGCCACGGGCAACCGGTCGGGGCGGTGCGCGATCACCAGCACGCCATGCAGGGTGTCGGCGGTGGCCAGCGGGGAGACCACCGCCGGCCCGGTGCTCAGCAACGCCGGCCAGGGCGCGGCGTGGGCCAGGTCCGCCACCTGGTCGTGCCGGCCCTCGGCGACGGCGGCGGCGAAGCTCGTCTCGGCCGCGGGCAGCACCGTGCCGACCAGCGCGCCGGCCTGCTCGTCCGCCCCGTCCACCACCTCGACGGTGAACTCCTCGGCGTCGGGGTCGTAGAGCAGGACCAGCGCCACCTCCGCCTCGGCGACCTCGCGGGCGCGCCGCGCCACCAGCGCCAGCGCGTCGGTGCGGCGCACCTCGCCCAGCAGCACGCCGGTGATCTCGGCGGTCGCCGCGAGCCAGCGCTCCCGCCGGTGGGCCAGCGCGTAGAGGCGGGCGTTCTCGACCGCCACGCCGGCCGCCGCGGCGAGCGCGACCACGATCTCCTCGTCGTCCTCGGTGAACTCCGCGCCGCCCTGCTTCTCGGCCAGGTAGAGGTTGCCGAAGACGTGGTCGCGGATGCGCACGGGCACGCCGAGGAAGCTGTGCATCGGCGGGTGGTGCGGCGGGAACCCGTAGGACTTCGGGTGCTGGGTGATGTCGGGCATCCGCAGCGGGCGCGGATCGTCGATGAGCAGGCCGAGCACGCCCCGCCCGTGGGGCAGGTCGCCGATCTTCGCGTGCAGCTCCGCGTCGATGCCGTGGGTGACGAAGTCGTGCAGCATCCGGTCGTGGCCGATCACGCCGAGCGCGCCGTAGCGGGCGCCGGCCAGCTCGCAGGCCGCCTCCACGATGCGTTGCAGGGTGCTGCGCAGATCCAGGTCGCTGCCGATGCCGACCACCGCGTCGAGCAGGGCCCGCAGCCGCTCCCGGCTGGTCACCACCTCGCCGACCCGGTCCAGCATCTCCTGGAGCAGCTCGTCGAGCCGGATCCGGGACAGCGGGCTCAGCCCCAGGGAAGGGGTCACGTGCGGTTCGTACGGCGGGTTCGGTGCGCTGGCGGCCACCGGGCGATGGTATCTCCCGGTGGCCGTGGCCCAAGGCGCGCGCTACGCGCCCCCGGAGCGGACCGCCGACGTGTCCACCACCTGCCGCACCTCGAGCCGCGGGGTGTGCGGCGGGCCGGCGTGCGCCGGGTCCGCGATCCCCAGCCGCAGCACGAGGTACGGGTAGCCGAGGCCGGCCAGCAGCCCACGCAGCGTCTGCCGGGTGCCCGCCACCTCCACCACGCCGCTCAGCGGCACCACCGACACCCCGAGCCGGGTGGCGGTCAGCCAGGCGGCCGAGAGCGCCTCGCCGGCGCGCAGCCAGCTGTCCGGCTCGTCCTCGTCGCCGTAGAGGAGCCCGTACACGGCGGCCCGGTCGTGCCCCGGACCGACCGGCAGGGTGCCGGGGCGGCCGAAGTCCCGGGCCGGCACGGTGGTCTGCGGCGCCTCCTCGGGCAGCACCTCCGGCGGCAGGCCGGTGCCGGATCCGCTCCGGCTGGTCCAGTACTCCAACTCCTCGCGCAGCTGCGAGTCCTCCGCCTCGACCGTCGCGGCGTGGCTGGCGACGGCGGCCAGCTCCAGGATGTTGTCGCGGTCGAGGAACTGGAGCTGGCACCCCTCGGCGGCGACCGCCGCCGCGATCCGCCCCAGGGTGTCGGTCGGCACCGGCTCGTCGCTGACCGGGCGCCGGTCCGTGTGCCGGACCTGCATGCACTGCACCAGGCGCATGGCCTCCGGGTCGGCCTCCACGCGGCCCAGCCCGGTCAGCCGGGCGAGCAGATCAGGGGCGTCCGGGTCCGGCATCCGCTCCACCACGGCCGTCCAGCCCTCCGCGGTCAGCGCCACCCGCGCGTGGTGCAGCGCCGCCCCGCAGCTGTACGCCACCAGCCGACCCTCCGGGTCCGTGGCGGTCAGCCGGGGATCCCGGACCACGCGCAGCTCCAGCGCGTCCGGCAGCACCCGCCACCGCCACGGCTGGCTGTTGTGCACCGACGGCGCGTGCCCGGCCGTCGCGGCGGCCTCCGCGAGGGCGGTGGCCAGCGGGCGGTCCCTGGCCGGCGTTTCGTGGCTCATCGTCTCGACCCTTCCGTTTCTCCCCATCGTGCCCCAGCCCGACGCTGCCCGGACCAGGTCCCCCTCCTCTCACCGCTCGCGGACGACCGCCACCGGGCAGTGGGCGTGCTGGATGAGCTGCTGGCTGACCGAGCCGAGCAGCATCCCCTTCAGGCCGCCCCGGCCGCGGGTGCCGACCACCACCAGGGACGCGTTGCGGCTGGCGTCGACCAGCAGGGACGCCGGGCTGCCCGCCGCCACCTGTACCTCGACCTCCACGTCGGGGAAGGTCCGGCTCCAGCGGGCCAGCGGCTCGTCCAGCTCGGCCCGGTCGGCGGCCGCCGCCTCCCGCGCCTCGGGATCCGACGGCGGGCGCTGGACGGCCCCCGGATGCCAGGCCCGCAGCACGTGCAGCGGCAGCTCCCGGGCGGCCGCCTGCTCGTACGCGAAGCCGAGCGCCACCAGCGAGCACTCCGAGCCGTCGACGCCGACCACCACGGGCCCCGCCCGCCCGCCCGCGGCTGCCTCCTGGCGGACCACCACGACCGGGCAGTGCGCGTGGGCCGTGACCGCGACCGCCGTCGAACCGACGAGCAGCCCGCCGAAACCGCCGTGCCCCCGCGTGCCCAGCACCAGCAGGCCGGCCCGGGCCGAACGCTCCTGGAGCACCACCGTGGGCGGCCCGTCGAACACCTCACCGGCGACGGTCAGTTCCGGGTGCGCGGCGATCGCGTCCGCCGCCGCCTTGCGTACCAGCTCCTCGACCTGCCGGCGGGCCGCCTCGTCCGGCCAGATGCCCGGGGCGATGCCGGGGCCGACCCAGCCGGCCACGGTGACCCACTCGAAGACGTACGCCAGCCGGACGGGGCGTCCGCTGCGGCTGGCCTCCTCCAGCGCCCACTCCAGCGCGACCGAGGCGTCGGGGGAGCCGTCGTAGCCGACCAGGATCTCGTTGCCGCTCATGCCTCACCTCTCAGACCGGCGTCCGTCTCGCGGACCCAGCGCCATTCCGCGACCCGAGGGTCGTCCTCGCCGTACCGGCGGGTGTGGTCCCGGCAGGACTGGCGCGCGTCGACCATGTCCTGCCGCAGGTGGGCGGCCCGGGCGGCCAGCCCCGGCACCCGGTCGATCACGTCGATGACCAGGTGGAAGCGGTCCAGGTCGTTGAGCATCACCATGTCGAACGGCGTGGTGGTGGTGCCCTCCTCCTTGTAGCCGCGCACGTGCAGGTTTTCGTGGTTGGTGCGGCGGTAGGTCAGCCGGTGGATCAGCCACGGGTAGCCGTGGTAGGCGAAGATGACCTGCCTGTCCCGCGTGAAGATCGTGTCGAACTCCTTGTCCGACAGCCCGTGCGGGTGCTCCGTCGGGGGCTGCAGGCGCATCAGGTCGACCACGTTGACCACCCGCACCTTCAGCTCCGGCAGGTGCTTGTGCAGCAGGTCGGCGGCGGCCAGCGTCTCCAGCGTCGGCACGTCGCCGGCGCAGGCGAGCACGACGTCCGGCTCCTCGCCGCCGTCGGTGCTGGCCCAGTCCCAGATGCCGATGCCCCGCCGGCAGTGCATGACCGCCTCGTCCATCGACAGCCAGTTCGGCGCGGGCTGCTTGCCGGCCACCACCACGTTGATGTAGTGCCGGCTGCGCAGGCAGTGGTCCATCGTCGAGAGCAGGGTGTTCGCGTCCGGCGGCAGGTAGACCCGTACCACCTCCGCCTTCTTGTTCATCACGTGGTCGATGAAGCCCGGGTCCTGGTGGGAGAAGCCGTTGTGGTCCTGCCGCCACACGTGGCTCGACAGCAGGTAGTTCAGCGACGCCACCGGCGTGCGCCACGGGATGCCCCGGGTGACCTTCAGCCACTTGGCGTGCTGGTTGACCATCGAGTCGACGATGTGGATGAACGCCTCGTAGCTGGTGAAGATGCCGTGCCGGCCGGTGAGCAGGTACCCCTCCAGCCAGCCCTGGCACAGGTGCTCGGAGAGGACCTCCATCACCCGCCCGTCCGGCGAGAGGTGCTCGTCGCCGGGCACCGTCCCGGCCATCCACGCCCGGTCGGTGACCTCGAACGCCGCGCCCAGCCGGTTCGAGGCGACCTCGTCCGGGCCGAAGAGGCGGAACGTCTGCGGGTTGGCGGTGATCACGTCGCGTATCCACGGGCCCAGCGCGCCCGTGGCCCCGGCCACGGTCTCGCCGGGCCGCTGCACGTCGACGGCGTAGTCGCGGAAGTCCGGCAGCCTCAGGTCGCGCAGCACCAGCCCGCCGTTGGTGACCGGGTTGGCGCTCATCCGCCGCTCGCCCGTCGGGGGCAGCTCGGCCAGCTCGGCCACCGGCGCGCCGGTCGCGTCGAAGAGTTCCTCCGGGCGGTAGCTGCGTAGCCAGCGCTCCAACTCGGCCAGGTGCTCTGGGTTCTTACGTACCTCCGCCAGGGGCACCTGGTGCGCGCGGTAGGTGCCCTCCACCTGCTTGCCGTCGACGTCCCGCGGCCCGGTCCAGCCCTTCGGCGTACGCAGGACGATCATCGGCCAGCGGGGCCGCTCGACGGCGCCGCCGGAGCGGGCCCGCCGCTGGATGTCGGCGATCTCGTCGAGCGCCCGGTCCAGCGTGGCGGCGAGCGTCTGGTGCACGGTCGCCGGGTCGTCACCGGCCACCACGTACGGCTGGTAGCCGAAGCCGCGCATCATGTCCAGCAGGTCGTCCTCGGGAATCCGGTCCAGCACGGTCGGGCTGGCGATCTTGTAGCCGTTGAGGTGCAGGACGGGCAGCACCGCCCCGTCGCGGGCCGGGTTGAGGAACACGTTGGACAGCCAGCTCCCCGCGAGCGGGCCGGTCTCCGCCTCCCCGTCCCCGATGACGCAGGCGACCAGCAGGTCGGGGTTGTCGAACGCCGCGCCGTAGGCGTGGCTCAGCGCGTACCCCAGCTCGCCGCCCTCGTGGATCGAGCCGGGCACCTCCGCCGCCACATGGCTCGGGACGCCGCCGGGGAAGGAGAACTGGCGGAACAGCCCGGCCATGCCGGCCTCGTCGCGGCCGATGTGGTGGTACCGCTCGCTCCAGGTGCCCTCCAGCCAGGTGTTCGCGACGATCGCCGGGCCGCCGTGGCCGGGACCGGTCACGAACATGGCCCGCAGGTCACGGGCGACGATCACCCGGTTGAGGTGGGCATAGAGCAGGTTCAGGCCGGGGCTGGTGCCCCAGTGGCCGAGCAGCCGCGGCTTGACGTGCTCGGGCGCCAGCGGTTCGCGGAGCAACGGATTGTCCAGCAGGTAGATCTGCCCCACGGTCAGGTAGTTCGCCGCCCGCCAGTAGGCGTCCAGCCGGCGCAGCTCGTCTCGTGTCAGGGGGCTGTGCAGGTCGAGAGCGGTGTCCATACTGCATGAGCCTCTCGCGGATAGGGGAATCCTGCATCCTCGGAGCGCGGATTCGTCCGGGCCGGTCCCAGCTTCGCAGGTCGGCGCCGATGTGGATCAGGGCCGTTGGTCCCGCGCCGGGCGGGCGCTACGCCCCGTCCACCGGCACCCCCGTCAGCCCGCGCACCACGATCACCGGCGCGGGGGAGTGGTAGAGCAGCGCCTGGCTCACCGCGCCGAGCATGCCCCGCCACGGCTCGTCGCCCCGGGCGGCGACCAGCGCCACCTGCGCCGAGCGGGACTGCTCGACCAGGACGGTGCCGGGGTCGCCGCGGATCGTGTGGCACTCCGCCGGCACCGACGGGAACCGGCGCGCGCAGCGCGCCACCAACCCGACGAGCAACTCGGGATCCTCGGTGCCGTCCTCCGGCTCGACGACCCGGACGGCCAGCAGCCGCGACTCCCGCCGGGCCGCGCACTCGAACGCCCACTCCAGCGCGCCCAGGGAACTGGTGGAGCCGTCCACTCCGACCAGCACCGGGCCCTGCGGCGGCGGATCCCGGCGGGCCACCAGCACCGGGCATCCGGCCCGGGCGGCGAGCTGCACCGCCGGCGCGTCGGCCGGCACGCAGTCGCCGCATGCCGCCATGCCGGCGTCCCCGATGGCGAGCAGGAACGCCGACTCCGACCGGCGGACCAGGGTGTCGACGACGGCACCCTCGACGATCTCACCGCTGACCGGCACCGCCGGCGCGACCTCGGCGGCGACCTCGGCGGCCCGGGAGATCAGCTCGTCGGCCTCGGCGCGCGGCCCGGCGATCGACGGGGCCTTCAGTGCGGCCGTCCAGTCGAACGCGTGCAGCAGGCACAGCGGGTGACCGTGCGCGGCGGCCTCCTGCGCGGCCAGCCTGACCACCGGCAGGTTGCGCTCCGAGCCGAGCCCGACCAGCACGGCCGCCTCGGTGGCTGCGGCCATCCGGCATCACCTCCGCAGGCGTCGCGCCCGGCCCTGCTGTCGAGGCTAGTACCGGCGGTGGGGCCGCGGGGTGTGATCGGCGGTTGCTCTGCGTCGTGGCTCGCCGGCTTGGTGGCGTTGTGGCTTGCTGTGCGGTCGTGGTGGGGGTGTGGCTTGTTCTGCGCTCGTGGTGGGGTGTGGGTTGTTCTGCGGTCGTGGTGGGGTGTTGGGTTGCGGTGCGTGGTGGTGGGGGTGTGGCCCGCCGTGCCCGGCTCCGGGC